>JBBQKF010000059.1:0-20485 GCA_038326615.1 Saccharofermentanales bacterium
CATGTATTTAGGGAAATCACTTTGCTTTATGCCTGCTCCAATTAGTAAATCTGCTGTTCTCCAGACATCACTTTCGTACTTTAGTATGTTAATGCTCATTTTTTTTTAATATTGTGTATTGAATTCCATGTTTTTTCAAAAATAGAACTTTTTTCATTATGAGCAAAGATTGTTGCAAAATAATTGTAAATAATCAAAAAAGTGTGGTGTTTTTATAGACTATTAATAGTCTATTTTATTACCATTTCATACTAGAATAGCCAACATCATCATCATTAATTTCCATATCGTTGACTTTGCAACCTAAACTTTTTGCTTCATTTTCTAGAAATGTTTTGTATTCTTTATAATCATCGGTAGAATAAACTCCTCGTTTAAGTAATTGAGGTAATTTTCTAAATGCACGCTTCCCCCCACCAAGTAAAAAATAGTCAAGATTTATACTTCTCATGTACTGATAGCTATATTCATTAGAACCATGGAGCCCATCCTCAATAAATCCAATTAGGTTTCTAGCTCCAATCTCATCGTAATTATACATTGCTTTTTCTAGCCAAAACTCTATTTGAAGGAAAATTGAGATGTCATACTTAGTTGTTTCATAATAGCCCATATTATATCGAAGCGCCGAAAGTGAAAAAAGAAAATGCACCCAAGAAATCTGAACTCCGAAATGCTTTATTTCGTCCATGGAAAAATGACTCGACTCACTTGTCAAACGATTTCCGCCATAAGCTTTTCTAATTTCATACAAAAATCCGCTTATTAACTTGTCCCGATTCTCAAAACCTTTTACACTAATCTTATTTTCATCATTCCAAAATTTACTAAAAACATCATAGAGATTACTTAAATCATTATAAGTTCCCCATAATTCGATTCCTATCCCTTTCTTCGTTGAAATTATATAAATCATCAGTTAATGTTTAAATTTAATTATTATTTACTTTTAAAAATCATTATTTTAATTCTAGTCATGTTTTCAAACAACTGTTGTTTGAAAGATTCGTCAATTTAATAAATTTTCAAATCTGCTCTAATTTAATTATTTAATTCAAGAAACAAATTCCATAATCTATACTTCTCCCATTCTTTTGAAATTGTGTTTAGCGAATATTGCTTCAATTTCAGATTTCAAAAGTGTTTTAGGTTCAGAATTAAGCAATGCTTCGGCAAGCGAATTTATTACTTCCCATATCTCATTGGAACGAATAATGGCTGTCATATTCGTGACCATACTATTTAGGAAATTTTCGCTTCGAGGTTTGTCAATTTTTTCCATAACATACTCGCAAGCATCAATTCCTTCTGCATCTGGGTCTGCAAAGCCAATTTCTAAGTTGCCTTTATATTCTATGCCTTGTTTATGAATTGCCTCTGCAACACCACCAGCAATCAAAGTACAACAGATTTTAGTTGTTGCTTGCGGGGTACTTGACCTACTTTCTTTCGGTAATGAATTAAAAAATGAAGGATCTTTTTTTGCATTTAAAATACCAGCTATTATTAAACTGTCAGCACCATAATTAAATTTAGTACGTCCACTTCCAGGGTCAGTTTCTAATAGAATAATGTCGTCTATATTAAAGCCCATATAATAGCCTATAACTGCGTGTCCCGACTCGTGAAATGCTCCTATTTGAAAAAGTTCTATGCTCATTATTATCTATGTTTATTGTCTTAGTGTCGGTTTTCACACTTGCTTGTAACGAGTGGATAGTTGCCAAAAGGCGACTATATCTCACTTGGTTATATGTTTGTGTTTTTCTTTATAATATTGTTTTTTAGTATTTTAATCAAAAAAGTGAAGCTTTTCAAAGGCATGCCATTTATTTAATTATTGTGATTACAGGATACAAAAACATCTAATTTCGATTGTATTAGTATGCATTTAAACCAAAATAGCTGCACTATATATTCTTCAAATGTATTAAAAAAAATCTACAAGCAAATGGAAATAATTATTAATTGTTTTTAGACGGAGAATTTCAGGTAGAGTTATTTGTTTAAAAAAAGAGAGTATCGCCCGAAGGGATACTCTCTTTTGTTGGATTTTGGTACTAAATATTAAATTTGAAGCTAATTGCCTATTTCGTGTTTTGTAAGTTATTTTTGTATTTTATTTATTGATTCTTCTAATTTCTTGATTTTTTCTTCTAATGATAAGATTTTGTTTTTGAACATCGAGAAATAATGACCGTGTGTGTCGATTATTATCATGATGAAAAGATAGATGAAAAGACATGTTAAGAAGATCATTAATAACGAGCAGATTGGATTTGAACATGTCGTGACCAAAATATTTGATTTTAAGTTAATAATAAAAGATTGAGTGTTAATTGCAGACTTCGAGGTCTAATGCTTGGATTAAAAGTGTGATGTTGTTGTTTGATTTGCATAATTCTGCTAGTTTTTCGGAGTTTTTTATGAAATTACTAGTTGTAATGTTCTCTATGGTTTCTTTTTTTACCGGTTGAATGTTTGGTTGAGGTGGCTCCCTTTGTAGAGATTTGCGAAATGATTTCCAATCAAGTTTTATTAGATAATCTGCAATGTCGTAGCCATTGCATCTATCGTACTCGGGCGCGTACTTTTCGAGGAAGTCGGAAAATATGAATTTTGTGCCTGGTAATTGTGATTCGATAATGGATGCTTTTTTCTTCCATTCCAGGAAGGTATTGCCGTTGACAGAGAGGTCGGGGAAAGTGGAAATGTAATTTCCTTTTAGGACCTTTAGTTTATCGAATGTAAAACTGCTTTTATTGTAGACTGCTAACCAAATGTAATTGTTGATGCTTTCGTCAGGGAATCCAAAATAGAGTGCACAGTAAATTGCCGTTTTTGGCGCTTCTACAAGGGCTATGGGATTGTTGGGATAGCGTTTTAAGAGATGTTCACCGAATAAACAGGAGACAAATTTATTTTGGTTTATGTATTTTTTTAGCCAATCGGGTATTTCTCTGCCTATTTTTGTGAGTTCTTTATTAATAATGGAGTGAAGGAAGTCGGTTTTGGTGGTGTGGTTGTTTTGGTCAAATTGCTTGACTTGTATCGTGTGGATATTGTTGTCAATATCTATAAATGGGAGGGTGACCGCTCCTTTGCGATAGCCTTTGGAAATTGTACCTAAGTAATAAAGTGAGATAATTTTTTCGATGTCTTGGGTTTTGAATGGATAATCAGAACGGTTTATGAGATTTTGAATAAAGGTGTTTTGACTGTATCTATCAGCTTGTAATGACTGTTTTAGAACTGATGAAGGAATGTGCGTTTTTGGTTGTGGAGTGTTTTCTGAAATGGTATTGGAAATATTTAATTTGTTTTTTGCGTTCACAAGATTCACAAGATTCACGGATTTTTTGTTTTCGTTCAGTTGAACTTCTTTTGCATATCCTTCTTTATAAGGATTGAGTTCATGTCCGCATTTTTGAGAATTATCGCAACGTCCATATTCTATAGGGAGTACTTGGCCTGTTTGAATGTCGATGTATCTTTGCCAATGTTTCTTTGCATTGCATTTAGGACAGCTTGGTTTTTGTACCTTATTTGAAGCTAAAATGTATCTGTGTTTGTTTTCCATTTGTGATTCTTGTGAACGATGTGAATGATATAAAAACCTTTTTTTTATTAGAATTCAGTAAAGATATTTGTGAGGTGAACTATCTTTTGACCTGTGCCAGCTTGTCTCCCAAAGTCGAACCCGAGATTTTCTAATTGTTTTATAAAGTTTCGTTTGCTAAATGGCTTCATGCCATCTTCGAAACAAAAGCTTTTATAATCAGGATATAAAGACTTTATTAAATTGTATTCTTCTGATGAGGTTTTGTAGTTGTTTTCATCAAGGAATAGTTTGACACTATTGCTCTCCGCTTTGTATTGATTTAGTGCTCTTTCGGCAACTGAACAATGTGAGAAGCGTTTTTGTGCTAGAATTCTATTGAGACCATCCAGGATCCAAATGAAAACACCTGCGAGCTCGGAGTCAATAATAGTATAGCTTAATGTTTTGTCTTGTTCATTTTCAGGAATGGTAACATTGAAAGGTATAATCAGAAAGCGTCTGAAATATGCATTTGTATGCTCAATGTCTTTTGGTAGTTCGTTGCAATTAAAAATGAACTTTGCATAATCGGTCATGCTGAATGGTTGACCGTATTTTAGACAAGCATCAACCGCTTCTCCTGAAACCAGCTGCTTGAATAAAGCAACATCGAGTTTGGTACTAATATCACTGCAGTAGTTTAATAGTTTATTTGCAATGCGCGCTCTGTAGAATCCTTTTTCTTCCGTGAGGTTCTGCAAAGTGTAGTTGCTGGTGTTGTTTTTGCCCATCAATGCCGTCACAACATCAAAAAACACACTCTTTCCATTTGCACCTGAACCATAAAGAATTAGGGCTTTTTCCTCTTTGAGCGTTCTGCTCGTGTGTTTGATGAAAACATATCCAATGAACTCTGCTAATACATTTTGAGATTCAATATCCGGAAGTACTCTGTTTAAATATTTTTGAAAAACTGGAGCTTTGGCATGGGGATCGTATTTGAATGGGAGTTGATAGGTTAGAAAATCATCACTGTTAAAAGGAAGTAATTTTGTCGCATTGGGGGAAATATGGAAGGTTCCATTTTGCAGGTTGATTAATACGGTATCTGGTCTTCCTGGTGGAGATGGTAAGTAAGCGGTGGCAATAAATTGTTTGAATAGCTGTTCTCTGAATTGATAAAACCTAGCCGAAAACATAGATACCCCAATTTTCTCTGATGCTTCGCCTAGAAATTTTTGAAAAACGTCTTTGTCAATTTCAGCCCAAAAAGCTCCATTGTATAGAAATATAAAGTCGTGATTCTTGCAAATATTCCAATGGTTTTTTTGAGCTATTAATAGGACGTTTTCAATAGATAAAATTAAGAGATGCTTAATGTTCAGTTTGAATCTTGATATTTCTTTATCTAAAATATCAATTTGTTTTCTGCTGTCCGTGATGTCTTCATTATTTTGAACTTTGTCTATTAGTTTGGATTCTATTTGTGCAATTTTGTCTTTTAATTTAATTGCTTGAGGGAATGCCAAAATCTCAAAATCTAATGTTTGAAATTGTTCGAGTAATTTGAGAAGGACATCATTGTGGTCGCTAAAAATAGTATTGGAATTTAAACTGTTAATATGCTCCATAATCATCACTGGATTTTCTAATTCTGCAAAACATGGATTTACTTGATGTCCCATTCTCGTTCTCCTTTTCTGTTGCGTTTGATATGCTTTCTGTTTAAATGTGATTTGGAAATTTGTTCAGAATAACTGATGTCAACATCTGGAGGTTTAGACGGCCAGACTTCAAATTCTTTTTGATGCTTTTCTTTAAACTTTTTGAATTTACCTCTTCTTTTAATGGTCGATGAGTAAATTCTGTTTGAAATAGAAATTGCTTTGTTCTGAATAGAGCCACATACCGATGATTTGATATGTGGCTTATGGGTTGTAATGAAAAGCATGTGCCTATTGCTTTTCATCGCTATTTAGATTTTTGATTGGATGCTTTTACGTAGTGTTTTTCGAGTAGTGCCTCAATGTCAGCGACTTTGAAGTAGATTTTGCCTCCAATTTGGCTGTACGATAGAACGCCTCTGTCTCTGTAATTTTGCAAAGTTCTTTTGCTAATACTTAAAGCAAAACACGTTTTTTGTACGTCGTAGTAAACGTCTGATAAAGATTGGGTCGCTGCTTTGGAAGTGATTATTTCCTTTAATTCTTTGTAACTTTTTTCGATTTTTTCGAATTGATCTGATGTCAATATTACTGCATTCATTTTAAGGGTCCTCCTTTTTTTTGTAATTATTAATTTCTGAATTCATGTTTTTTTTTGGTCGACTAAAAAACTATGATGCAAAAGAAAATAATCTTATCAGGATTTATCACGAGGAGGGATAAGACTTTATAAAGAGGGATAATTAATGAAATTAATACTGTTTTTCTTGAAGCGGATACGCTTTAATATATTGTTCTGCTTTTTTCTTATAATCATCAAATGTGAACCCATTGCCTAGTTTGGAGTTTAAATCTAGTTTTATTTTAACAGCAATCATATTTACAAGATTATGAACTCCTAAATTTGAAATCATATTTTTCTCAATTAAAGCTACCACAACGCCTTTTAATGCACTTTTTTTTCTATCTGAAAGTGCATACTTCCCATCTTGGGTGATTGCTAGGTCTTCAAGGATTTCTAAAATATATGTTTGGGTTTCTGTTTTGAAAAAAGAATCGAAGGTGTGAATAATCGCTGTTTTATTTTGGTTCTCATCTAATATGGCTCTTGCAGGTCCACAACTCCACCTTTGATTGTTCGAGTTGCCTGAAGGGTGGGAGATTTGCTCTGTTTTAAGAATCTCCTTTCTATTGTTATTATCTTCTATGATGTTGTCAAAGAAAGGTGGATAATCAATTTTCAATTGCTTCATCTTAAATACCATGGCAGAATAATAACCAAAACGGTTTATTGTCCTGGGTGAGATGTAAAAGTCGTATTTGATTTTGCAAACAACTTTCCAACCATATTCACCTTGGCTTAAATGCCCGAAATCACAAAAGCCAGTATTATACTGCCTGCTTAATATATTGTATACCGTGTCATGATTTGTGAGCAAATTGTCAAAAGATACATTGTATTTTTTGTCGAAATAAGTTAAGCCATCATTAAAGCCATCTACGTATGATTTCTTATAAGCAGTGCCCACAATTCTGTTTTCTTTATCCTTTGAATTGTGTTTTACAAGAACATTTTTGTCGTTTAAAAATACTGCTAGCCATAAGCAATATATGGGTTTGTCATCAATAAACCCTAAATTGTCAGTCTTGAAAGACCTGGCAATTGAGTTGTAAATATTTATGCTTTCTTCTTCAAATGAAAAGTCTTTTGTGTTTAAATAAGAAGTTGTTTTTGTTTTTAATTCTGTGCTGTCAAATTCAATTAAACTTGATTTTATTAATTTGTCATAAATATCGTTTTTTTTATCTGAATCGTTTGATGTGTCTTCGGAGTCTATATTTGTTTTTCGGGTGATTTTGCTTTCTGAAATGAAACTCTCTAAGTGTGACTTTATCTCGCTGATGTAATGTTCAGATATGCAGGAAATGAAAGATCTATGTGTCTTTAATAATTCATCATCTATGTTGTTTTCAGAATGTAGCTTGTTGGAGAGATTGTCATATAATATGTATTGTTGATATATGTGAGCATGTTCGGTTTCGTCAAATTGTGGAAGATAAAATGAGTTTAATGATATTTTGTTTTTGGTGAGGATTTTATGTGCGGTTTTTGATGATTCATAATCGAATTTGTATTCTATTTCTTCAATTGTGCTTAGAAAATAATCTGCAAAATGTTTTCTGTTTGCATGGTTTATATTGAGAAATAAATCTATTTTCTTACGAAGGTCCTTGTAAATCTTAACTAAGGCTTCATCATAATAAAAGCTGGCTTCATCATAATAACAAGTAGGATCTGCTATGGATTTAAAATTCTCCATTAAGTTTTCTATGTTTCCAAGAAAAGAATTAAATAAAGTATCTTGTGTTGATTCATCTGCGGTAGAAAGTTTTGTGTTTGCTAAATGCTGAATCGGCTTGCAAGTCTTTTTTCCAATAAAGCTGGTTTTTTTTAATTCATATTTTTCAATTTCACTCTTTGCATGGCTAATTCTATCTTTTACATTGTTAATGTCATCTTGATCCTGGCAAAAGGGGAGTAATATGCTGTATTCTAAAAATCTGTGTTGAACATTTGGAAGCTCGCTTATTGCTTTAATTACAATAGGAATGTTGGTGGAACTTAGGTTCCTAATGTTTTGTGCTGTGGTGACTTTGTATTCGTAATTAATTGCATTTGAATCTTTTGTGCCGTTTTTCGGCATGTTTATAATCTCTAAGGTTTGCTTAATATGACGTTCTGTTTTTTTTATGATTTTAGCAGCATCTTCGTTGTTGTTGTCTTTTTCAAAATCATTCAAAAAATCGTATAAACATGAATGTCTTAGGTCTAAATCTGCAATTTTGAATATTGCTTCAAGCGTACGTTCATGACCGCTATATAAAGACATATTCATATGGTTAAATATTAGAAAAAGACTTCTGTATATCTAATACATTGACACAAATTTACAATAAAACTAACCAAAAGCAAATAAGAGAATTTTTAATTTGTGGTATCCTAAATGTTCTACAATTATCTATAAAGTTAGATGTGTTTTGAAGGTTCTTTGAAGGTTTGTTGAGGGATATAGGAGCGTTGGCTGTGTTGGTGTAATGACGGTGTAAAAACATTCTTAGTAGAAAGTTCGTAAAGTAGAAAGTTTGTAAAGTTCATTGAGTTCATAAAGTAGAAAGGTCATAAAGTGAAAAGTTTGTAAAGTTGAAAGTTTGTAAAGTGGTTGGAGTGCCGTTGTTTGTACTGGTGCTTGATGGGTGTAAAAACGGTTTAAAAATAGTCTTTGTTTATTGTTCGTTGTTGAAGAATGTTTATTGTTTGTTGTTCGTTGTTTGTTGTTTGGTTTAGATTTGAGAGTGTTGTTTTGATGAGGTTTAAAGGGTTTAAATGGGCTGGGTAATGGTTTGTTTGAGTGGGTGTAAAAGCGGTGTAAAAGTTAACTAAGTATAAAGTTTGTAAAGTGCATCTCGTTCGTTGCGGCGAAGGTTCAATGACCGAAAACAACTCAAGATTGAATTAGTTTTTGAGGTTTATAGTAAAAAAAGTTGCTAATTGGACAGGATGTCGTCGATTAGGATTGTAATTGAGGGGGTGTAAAAACGGTGTAAAACTATATTAGTGGCAACGAAACTAAACGCTATTGGCTAATTAGGGCTTGGATGCTTGTGATGTGTTGGTGTAAAAAGTGTGTTGAGATGGTGTTGGTTTAAACTGACTTGCGTAGTTTGTCATTTAGTGATTGATAAAATTGTTAAATATTATTAACACATAGGGTGTTGCATAATGATTACATCATGTAAGATTGAGGAACACTCTGTAACACTAAATAAAATTTTGAAGCTATTTTTGCTAATTATAAGAAAATTACACAAATACAAAATAAACCACAGTACACAAGACAACTACGTATGGTGACGTGAGAGGTATCCCCGTCAGTTAAACTGGCGGGGCAGACTAGTTGATTAGCACTCGTAAATTTCTGAAGCCTCATGTTATTTGGTTATAATTTTATTATTTGTTGCTTCATACAAATATATATAATCATTCGTAAATTTAATTAGTAAACGCCAGACACAAATCAAGCAATTATTTCAATATCAAAAGAATTAAATGAATTGGGAGGAGAACTTGTTTTGTCGGATTTGTTCAGAAGTTATGATATGCAGTTTCAGGCAAATATGGATTACGTAAGTGGAAAGGAAAAAGCATATAGTCCACCACCTAGAGGTAGTATGCATGAGGCTGGCCGTGCAATGGATATTGATTTAAATAAAATTAAAGTTACGCTTGAAGATTTTTGGAATATTGCAAAAAAGCACGGTTTTTTTCCAATAATAAGCAAGCCATCAAGCAAACTAAAAGAGGCATGGCATTTTGATTGTAGAGGGAGTCACGGCGTAGTTTACGATTATTATAAAAGTGGAAAAGCTAATAATATGCCAGCACATACAGCAATGGCTGTAAGTGCCATTCTATCATCAGGAATTAAGGTTCTAAAATATAAAAGTTGCGAAAAAGAAGCTTTTATACAAAGTGGGCTTATTCGATTGGGATATAAAATTGGAAATATCGATGGAGATGTTGGAAATAAAACAAAAAAAGCATTAGCAAATGCAGGATTTGAAAACTATGAAGTTGAAAAATGTGTGGAATTTATTGAAGTACTTCTATTTGATAAAATTTCCATCAAATTGTAGTTTTTTTAGTAGTAAAAATGATCCACTATTTATATTTTACTTATCCTAGTTGTAAATTATTACACTAATAGTCAAAAGATTGGGATTGTTTTATGTTAAATTTAGATTATTTTAAGAAAAAGCATTGACATTTGTTTTCAATTGCTTATATTTGTATTCATGATTTGTACCCTTGCGTTTTTTTGTAATAATCCACTTAAAATATTATCTTTTACACTATATCAGAAATTATAATGGCATAAATACCGCTTGCGAGAGCATACTAAAACTAATTTATTCTTTGGATTAATAAAATTTAAGTAATGATATTCTAGTATTTCTAAAAAATAAAATATAAAAAAATAATACACATCCCTATGAAAACAGAATTTATTCCAATGGAATTTGACAGCACAAATCCTGATCATGTTTTGTTATTGCAAAATGCTTTAACTTTTTTAGGGTTTATAATTGGTTCAAAAGAACTATCAACCATGACCATGGGTTATACTACAAAAGAAGCCATTCATGATTATAGTAAAAAACAATGTATAAAAGGCTCCTGTGAGTTAGATGAAAAAATATTGGAGGCTCTAAATGATGAAATGGCAAAGTGTTATCATGTAAAGGGAGTGGTGACAAATTTGAAAAAGATGCCTTTGAAAGGGTTTGTCTTGCAAATGTATAGAAAACAAATTGGGGAAATAAAAAGTAGTAAAATTTCACTTGGACAAACAAAAGTACTTTCGGATGGAAGATTTATTTTATACTTCAATTTACCTGTAATTAAGACAAAATCAGTCGTTACTGGAGAAGTTACTGTGATAGAAGTGATTAAAAGATTTGGTGCAGTTATAAATGTTTATAATCCTAAAGATTTAAATGTTATAAACTTTTTGCCAATATACACCACTAATCCAGTAAATATTTCAAAGATTGAAACAATAAAGAACATCGAAGCTGATTTTGATAGTCAGTATTTTTCTTGTATTTTTGATGATTTAGTAGAGAAGATTGGGGATGAAATACCTGAAGATATAAAGGCATTTTCACGTGAAGAAATCATTGATTTATCTAAAATTACAGGGATAGATATTGAAGATTTGATGAAATTGTATGTTAGTTATTTTATGTCCAACAAGATAGATACCGAATCTGATTTAATACATGCTTTTTTTTCGTTTATTTATCAGGATTATCCAATGAACAAGCCTCGAAGCCTATTTCCTCAAAATGAATTGAAAGAATATTATGATGTTGAAAAATATTTTATTGATAACACAAAAAGCTTCTTGCCATACGAGGTATATAATTCAGGATATTGGAGTTATTTTATTAATCCATTAAAAGATAGTATTCTAAAATCACTCTTTAAAACAAGTCAAGAATGGAGTGATTATATTAAAAATTTGACATTGAATTTAATGAATGGTTTTATTTTTGGAGGGTATAATGAAGGCTGGAATTCATATTCTAATGAGCTCATTTCAAATATAATGAATCATTCATACAGCGACATGCAAGAATGGAGTAGCTATTTAACAGATGCAATTAATAAATACTTAGTAGCACAATCATTTACACCTTCAGCGACTTGGGATGATTATATTTTGTCATTAACAAATGACATATTGTTGCCAAAATATGATAGTGAAAATGATTGGAGAAATTATATTTTATCACTTACGCAGAACAAATTAGATACGGATTTTAATCAAGCTCCATTATGGGAAAGCTTTTTTAATCAATTTATAGATGATATTTTAAATGGAAATTTCCCAAATGATTTGGATTGGGACGAATATGTTAATAAACTATGTGAAAACTTATTGTATGGTATTGTTTTTATGGAACAAAATGATCAAAAAAACATTATTATTGAAGCATTAGATAAGTTTATAATAAATTATAACGTTCCTCCTTTAGAAATTGAATTTGAAATTAATAAGAACTTAATGGAGATTGAATTGCTAAGAAAGAAATATCAGTTTGAAAATGGGAGTTTTAAAGAAAACGTCAGCATGCAGGATTTTTTCAATATGGCAGCCACTACTTTAGAAGATGAATCCATAAGTGAAATCACAAGCATGTTTTTTGATTATAATGCCGATTTGATTGAGTTTAGAAAAAGACTACTTGAAAACGTTGAAAAATATGGAGCAGAAAATGTACAAAAGACCATTGTTACATTTGAAGTTGGTCATATTAGCGAGAACCACTCGCCAATGATTGATTTAGTAAAAGCGGAACTTGAGAATCCAAGCCCAGGAGACGCTGAATCTGTTCGTGATTTAGCAAAATATCCAAAATCGACATGGGAAGCAAAAATTAATACACTTATCCTAAGTGGGCAACAGGGTTATCCAAGAGATACATCAGGAGAAACAGAAGCCGAAAAAATCAGTAATTATGTAGAATCTTTAAAGTTAAACAACGAGAAAATTTATCCTGATGTTTCGTATATTGCTGATGCAGATAGGGATAATGAACATGGCTTAACTTATTTTGATACCATAAAAGATTTCATATATACTAATAATGAAGGTTTTGATTTGTTGATTGATTCGGTAGATGATAAATATCATCCAGAAGGAACTGATGCTGAAAAAGAGGAGAAGAAAAATCAATTTAAAGCTGTACAGAGAGCATTCAGAATAAGTCCAAACCCAAGATGTGCTAATGCATTGTTGGGAAGTCAGATTCATTCAGCAGGTCAGTTGTATTTTATGGGTAAAGAAAGTGTTGAAGAGGTATTAAAGGGGAAAGGAATATCGGCTGAAGATACAGATGTGATTTTTAAGATGGCCACATCGAGGTATGCGAATTCACTTGCTGCGCTAACAAATATTAAAGGAGATTTGATGGTTGGTGAGCCTAAAGCCATAGTGCCGACTATTGATATTGATATTATAAGAAGTTTGGAAAAGGATTTTCCAAATCTTGAAGACCTTTTCGGATCATTAGATTATTGTGAGTGTACCCATTGTGCATCCGTATATAGTGCTTCGGCTTATCTTTTAGATGTTTTGTCGTTTTTAAATGGCATTAATTCTAAAAAACCAAAACCTATTGGAAATACAAAGTATAACGTACGAGAAATTTTATCAGAACGAAGAGAAGATATCGAAAGCATTAAATTAAATTGTACAAATGCGGAAACACCAATGCCTTATGTTGATTTGGTGAATGAGATATTCGAAAATCGGATTGGAACACCACCACTACCACCACCTTATCAAACGTCATTAAGTGCAAAAGAACTTCGAGCAGCTCCGGAGCATGTCAATTATAGTGCATACGACACTTTGAAAAACGCTTTGTATCCAATTTATTCTTCATACAATCTGTATCGACACGAAACAAGAATTTATCTTGATAAATTAGGGATTTCGCGCCATAAATTGTTGGAAACATTCCTTTCGACAGCCGAAACAACATATTATCCTGAGATGAGTGTTGCCGCAGAGTATTTTCAGTTAACGGATGTAGAGAAAAATTTTATAAACTGTACAAATACAGTTTTCCCAGACAACAATGGAAATTATTCATTTATTCATAATAGGAATTTGAAATCGTGGGATGTCGAAATGTCCGCCGAGAGAGATACCGAGATGAGTGCTGAGGCATTTATGAAAAAGAGTGGATTGAATTGTTATGAAATGTTTTCGTTGATTTATCATGTAGGTTGGGTTGGATTGACCATGACAAGTGAGAATGCAGCAGTATGTTCGTGTGATGACAAAATGATAACTGGAAATCAATATGCCTTTGATCGAGCACATCGTTTTATACGTTTATTTAGGAAATCACCATTTGAAATGTGGGAATTAAGTTTGTTGTTAAAAAACAGTATAATAAATCCAACACAGCCCAATGATATTGATTTGATTAATTTGATGAAATTTGATCAATTGCGAACCAAATTAAATCTTAATACTGATCAATTACTAGCCTTTTATAGTAGCATTTACACTGATATTCGAAAAGACTTTTCGATAAAACCAATATTGCCCTTGTATGACAATTTGTTTTTGAAGAAAGCACAAAAAAATCCGGTTGATGAAAACTTAGATTTAACAAGCAGTTCTGATTTAGAGACGAATCCACAAACCCTTATTAATCGAGATTTTATCATTATTACAACTGATCCTGAACCTGTAAAGATGATGAAGGATGTTGAGGATACAATTATAGCATCATTGGGGATAAATTTAGAAAGTTATGAGTATTTGCTAGGAATGATTTCGGAGGCATCGGCAGTACCCGTATCATTAATTGAACGAACATTTGAAAACATTTCGTTTGTTTACAGATATAGTTTGCTTGCTAAATGCTTGAAGATTAGTGTGCAAGAGTTGCATTTATTGACTAAGGTAAATGGAATGCTAAGCATTTTGGCACCTAGTATTCCGGAAACAAACGTTTTTGACAATGTGGCTGAGACTATGTCATTTATAGAAAAGTATGAACAACTTAAAAAATTAAGCATCAATGTTAAAACACTCTATTATTTAGTAAATTACGGATATGGAGATAGCGATTTTACACCCGAATTTAAACAGCAGAAATCGACTTTAGAAGTGCTTATCAGTGAACTTCGAGAAAAATCGCATGAAGTATTTAAGAAACATTATGTTGAATATCCTGTCGTTACTAATCCAATAGATACAGACAGAGAGGCTCTAATTCGATTTATGCATAGGATACCAGCTTTTAAAGAGCCTATTGATTTTGAAATGCTTGACGACATCATAGATGGAACTTCCTTCAATTTCAATGATGCTAATGAAAATGAAAGTGTTAATGATGAAAAAGAAACCTTTATAAGAACCCATTTTGTTGATTTTATCACTGATTTTGATGGTGCTATTGAATTTTTAATCGAAACAGCGGACACCCCAGCAGAAAGAATTGAATATCTTTTAAGATACTCATTGCCATATTTCTGTTGCAAGGATTTGTCCGAATATGATTCGTTTAAAGAGAATTCGTCGATTGAAATTTTGAAGCAATTGATAGAAGGAAAATGGACTGGTGAACCAGAGCAGCCATTAGAACCAAGTAAACGAGCATTTTTTATCCAAAAGCATTTTTCGGATATTTATAATTATTCGAGTATTGATTTAGTAAATGTATTAACTGAAGCACCAAGTTTAACTGATGATTTAATTGTATCACGAAGCAAAGCCATACTCGCATTTTTGTATGAATACGAGTTTCAATCGTTAATTGTACCAGATACTATCCGGTTGATTGCAAAGCAATTTGAAATATCGGTTGAAGTATCTGAGACCATGTTAAGCAAATTGGAAATTGGTGGCGTAGAGTTGATTGAAATTTTAACCGATTATTCTTTTATTAAAATTAATAGTGTAACGGATGTTATCCCTGAAAATGTATATTTATCGTATTATTTATTGGCAAAATGTAGTTTGCTTGCTAATACTACCAAACTCAAAGATAGTATAGTTGCATGGTATATTGATAAATACAAGGTTGTATTTGATTGGAGTAAGTTCAAACTAATAGATGAAGTAGGCACCATTGATGTGTCAAAAATCATTATGATGAATGATATTTCATCCATTGCAAGCTTATATCCCGAATTGAATGGAGTAAGTTTTTACGACATACTAGAAATTCATTTAAACACTCCAACAGAAACAATCGCAGAAGTTTCTGAATTATTCGCTACTTTATGTAGTGTTAAGGTCTCTGACGTATCCGCTTTACTCACACGATTTGAAGATGAAATAGAAAATTTGCATGTGTTAGCAAGCACCTATCAACGAGTTTTGAACTGTATTTTTGCATCATCTAAAATCAACTGTAGTGTTGAACAAATTGTAGAATGGTATGATGACATGAATGAAACTATGGAGTTAACCGAAGTTAGAACTGCATTAAAATCGAATTATACCTTTGATCAATGGCTTGATGTATTGCCACCGATGCAAAAGCCAATTCGAGAAAGTAAGTGTAACGCCCTTTCCTATTATTTGATTGAACGATCTCAGCGGTTGATTGGTGTTCCTATTTGGTTGGATAAGAATGATTTGTATGCCTATTTTTTAATAGACCCTGAAATGACCGCTTGCATGATGACATCGCGAATAAAACTAGCCATGAGCAGTGTGCAAATGTTTGTACAACGTTGCTTTTTGAATTTGGAAGAATTTGTAACGACAGATGGAAATAATACATGGGGACAATGGAAGTGGATGAAAAATTACCGAGTATGGGAAGCCAACCGCAAGGTATTCTTATACCCTGAAAACTGGATTGAACCAGAACTCCGAGATGATAAAACGCCATTGTTTAAAGAGCTTGAAGATGAGTTGAACAGCGGAGATATCACCAATGATTTGGCAGAAGATGTTTATCAAAGTTATTTGCATAAATTGGAAGAAATTTCTAAATTAAATGTGTGTGGAATATATCATGAGATAGAGAACGACACCAATCTATTGCATGTTTTTGGACGCACCAATTCGAATCCGCATATTTATTACTATCGGGTTTTTAATGGGAATGCAGGCTCATGGAGTGCTTGGGAAAAGATGGAGATTGATATAAAAGGTGATATTTTGGTGCCAGTTGTGTATAACCGCAGATTGCATTTGTTTTGGCTCATGAATATTGAAAAATCAATAAAAGGGGAAAATTACACTTCCGATCCAGGTCCATATAATTACAATGAATTCCAATTGTGCTGGAGTCAACTTAAAAAAGGAAAATGGAAAGCCCCAAAAATCGGAGCAAAAAAAGTGATTTATAATCAAAATGCAAAAATTCCACCTAGAGGATTAATCTTAACTTCAAACATAGATGATAATTTCAATTTAAAGCTTTCGTTGTATATTGTACACCCCAATGATACAAGCGTCTATTATGAACAAGGAAGCTTTATATTTGATGGAGATGTTATAAAAACCACATCTTACTATCAAGACTCACTTAATAGTAATTGGGAAGCGTTAAATATGTGGGGTAAAATAATATCTAAGATGGACTTGAGTGAAATACCAGAATTAATAACTTCACCTGTTGATTATCAGACCATAGAGATAGGTCAAGAAATAGAGAGCAATACTCTGTATAGCAAAATGGTTGAAAATAACAGAAAAGTTGAAAATATATTAAGATACTATTCAGCGGTTCCAATTTTAGAGACTTCCTTTGTTACACCTACACTTTCAGTTTCATTACAGGAAAATTCTCAAAATATATTTACTTGTTTGAATTATAATTTTCATAAAACTAACTTTTTCTTTAATGATGCTGGAAGAGTGTTTAATATTCAACCAATAATTTATAATTTAAATTCGTTTTTTAAATACGAAGTTACACCCTTTTATCATCCATATACAAAATTGTTTATTCGAGAGTTAAACAGGTATGGATTGGATGGGATCTTAAATAGAGATATTCAGATTTCTCCAGAAAGTATTATTGGTGGGAACGAGTACGATTTTAACACCGTTTACAATCCTCAAAATGGGACTTATACCCCCGATGTATACAAAAAGGAAATTGTAGATTTCGCCTTTGGAGGTTCATATTCCATATATAATTGGGAGTTATTTTTCCATGTGCCATTGTATGTTGCTGAAAGATTAAGCGAAAACCAGAAATTTGAGGATTCCATGAAATGGTTTCATGCCATATTTAATCCAATGGATACCAGTAATACCACAGGAACTCAAAAGTTTTGGGTTACTAAGCCATTCTATGAAATGAGCAGTGATGAAATTAGAAGAGAAAATATCACAAACATACTTAATAACATTGATGAATATGCAGCACAGGTAAATGCATGGCTCGAAAACCCATTTATGCCGCATTTGATTGCTCGTTACCGTCCAGTAGCATATCAACGGACTGTTGTAATGAAATACATTGATAATTTAATTGCTTGGGGAGATCAATTGTTTAGAAAGGACACTATTGAAACAATCAATGAAGCGACCTTACTGTATATTTTGGCATATGAAATTTTAGGTAAAAGACCACGAAAAATGCCTGCCAAAAACAATCCGAATAGCGGAAAGAGTTTTGCTGAAATTTTGGGGGAACTTACTACCGATATAAGCCAAAACCCATTATTAATGTTTGAGGACGCTATTCGTTACAATTTTACAGATAATCATAGCGGTTGGATTATGGAAAATAATACTGTAAGCAATACACCATTGATTAGCATAGCCTTATCCGATCCGAAAATCAACCAGATACAAGGAAGAGTAATAAATGCACCCACTCGCTTTAAAAAAGAGAGTTTGCCACGAATAGATGCTAAACATTTTTGTATTCCTTTTAACAATCAATTGTTGACGTATTGGGATACCGTTGAAGACCGACTATTTAAGATACGCCATTGCATGAATTTTGACGGCGTAGAGCGACAATTGCCGTTATTTGAACCACCTATTGATCCCGCATTATTGGTGCGTGCTGCGGCGATGGGTTTGGATATTGCCGATGTATTTTCGCAAAGTGCCAATTTTTCGCCCAATTACCGGTTCAGAGCTGTAATTCAAAAAGCAGTGGAATTCTGTGGTGAGGTAAAACAATTGGGAGAAAAATTACTTACCACCCTCGAAAAACGAGATTCGGAAAGTTTGACCTTGTTGCGATCGGTACAAGAAATTAATATGCAACAAGCAATGAAACAGGTTCGCAGATTGCAGATTGCAGAAGCAAGTGAAAGCATTAATGCTCAATTGGAAGCAATAAAGCTTACTGAACAGAAACATGATTACTACTCGAGTAGAGAGTATATGAATAAGCTGGAAAATGGAGCATATGGATTAAATATGGCATCAGCTATAATTAATGATATTATTACACCCACTTATTACATTGCTGCAGCACTTAATTTAATACCAAAAGTTGAAACTGGAACTTCAGGTTATGGACTTTATTTTGCTTCTACAGTCGTAGATGGGTCAAAAATTGCTTCTATGATTAATGGTGAAGCCGCATCTTTAAGTTCAATTGCCCAGTCACTTGACAAGCATGCTTCAATGTTATCAACCAAAGCTAGTTATCAGCGTCGTCAACAAGATTGGGATTTCCAAGCCAAACAAGCTACCCAAGAACTTTCACAATTAAACAAGCAACTAACCGCAGCCGAGATTCGATTACAGATTTCGGAAAAAGAGATGGAAAATCAGGATTTGCAATTGGAACAATTGAAAACTACCGATGAGTATTATCAAAGCAAATTCACGAATGAAGAGTTGTACAACTGGATGTTGAAACAGCTTACATCCTTCTATTTTAAATCGTATCAAATGGCATTTGATATGGCTAAAAAAGCTGAAGCATGCTATCGTTATGAACTTGGAATTACCGATTCGAATTACTTTATCAATTTCGGGAGTTGGGATAATACCAAAAAAGGATTGCTTTCGGGTGATAAGCTTATGTACGATTTACATCGAATGGATGCCGCATATATTGACAATAACAAACGAAATTTGGAGTTGACCAAGCATATTTCGCTCGCACAAATGTTCCCGGATAAACTTTTTGATATTGTAAATGACGGTAGTGCCTTTGTTAGTTTGCCCGAATGGTTGTTTGATATGGATTATCCAGGTCATTATATGCGTCGTGTTAAATCGGTTTCTATCAGTATTCCAAATATTTCGGGACCTTATAATGGGGTTAATTGTACTCTTACATTGCTAAATAATGTAGTTCGTATTAATAATATTGCTGGAACAGCATATCACCCAGCTGATATTGAAAACGATAGCCGTTTTACAAAACAATTTGGTGCAATACAGTCTATCGCTACCAGTCATGGACAAAACGATGCAGGCGTATTCGAGTTGAATTTTAACGACGAACGCTATTTGCCTTTTGAAGGTGCCGGCGTAATAAGCGATTGGAAAATTTCCATTCCAAAGGATACCAATATGTTTAATTTTAATAGCTTATCGGATATCATTATTCACATTAATTATACTGCTCGAGATGGAGGTTCTGTACTGCGTCAACCAGCATTGGATGCTATGAAAGCTAAATTGCCAACGAATGCTGCTGTATTATTGAGTTTGAAACATGATTTTCCAGCAGCATGGAATGAGATGTTGTTAAGTGATACTCATGAGATGACGTTTGAATTAAAAGCGGAACATTTACCCTATTTTGCTAACTTCAATGGAGTTGATAAATTGTGGGAAGTGATTGCATTGCCCGAAAACGCTATTAGTGGAATGACTATAAGTCTTCAAACTCCAGATGAAATAGATTATAGTAGTATGCAACATGAGAATGGTCGTTATGTAAAATCATACCCTTCTGCACCACATAATAGTTCATTGGGGAATTGGAAGTTGAAAATTAATGCAACATCCATTACTGATTTGGATAATATGATGTTTGCTATTGTTTTGAATAAACCGACTGGTAACTAAATTAATTACGAATTATGAATTACGAATTTAGAATTACAAATTACGAATTTAGAATTATAAGTGAATAGTTGACTAACTAAAAGATAGGGAAATACGATAATACCATGAATACCAATAACGACAATAAACCAAAGCAGGCAGGAGCCGAAAATAAAAGCAATCCATGGGCAAATGCTGGA
>JBBQKF010000060.1:0-19970 GCA_038326615.1 Saccharofermentanales bacterium
CGAAGACAAAAGCGAAGACAAAAGCGAAGACAAAAGCGAAGACAAAAGCGAAGACAAAAGCGAAGACAAAAGCGAAGACAAAAGCGAAGACAAAAGCGAAGACAAAAGCGAAGACAAAAGCGAAGACAAAAGCGAAGACAAAAATAAATGTGAAATTAATTATGATAATCAACAACAAAACGAGTGCGAAAATGATGATAAGAATGAAAACAAAAACCAGCGCGAAGATGAAAACAAAAATGAGTATATAAACGAGTCCGATGGCGAGAGGGAAGACAGAAACGGATGTGAAAGTGAAGACAAAAACAAAGAGAAATACGAAAACGAAAACGAAGAATATCGTAATAAAAAAATCGCATCGTTGCTAATTGGAAATTCGCAGAATGAAAGGCTAAAAGAACAGGTTGCTGATAATTCGTGCGCTGTTCCAATGATAGAAATCCGCGACCGTATTTATAGAAATGTTCTTGTTTTCGAAAGCAGCTGTAAGAAAAGCAAAAATATTGGTGATTATTGCCAGGCTCTTCGGGTGTTTTTGAAAAACGAAAAGATTTATGAAAAAATATTGGCTCGCAGTGATGCACTCCTTAAGAAAAATGAAGAAAATTCTGCTATCGGCATTGTTAAAGCGTGGAATGAATTGTTACATTTGCTAGAACAAATGGAAGAAATTGTCAGCGACACGAAAATCGACTCAGAATCGTTCCGCGGAATACTCATGAGCGGTATGGAAAAGGCGTATTCCGGTGCAATTCCATCATCTGTTGACCAGATTAACTTCTCGTCGTTAAAGCAAAATTCCGGCAAAGAAATCCCGGTTCTTTTTCTTATTGGAATGAGCAGCAGTTCCTTTCCCGAGAAAATTCCACCGGAAGGTTTGTTGAAAGATCAGGACCGCGAGGTTTTTTCAGAGCATTTTAACAAGAAAATTCCATCGATTTTGTCAGATAAATATTATGAAGACATGTATCTTGGGTATTCTTTGCTTAAAACACCTTCAGAAAGGCTTTTCATTTCTTGTCCTGAGCCAAAAGAAAAGGAAGCGGCAATTGTTACATTTATTAAAAATTGCTATCCCGATTACTCCGAAATCGCATTTAAAAAAACGCCTTTACCGATGGACGTTCAGATATATAGCAAAACAAACGCATTTCTTACATTGTCAGCAAAGGCTCAACAAGCTGACTTCAATAAGTATTTTGACAATTGCGACGATAATTGCAAAAATAATGAAGAAATACATCAATGGAATGAATTTTATTCATGGATAAGCCAAAAACCTGATTTCCAAAGCAAAATCAGTCAACTTTTGGAAGACCAAACAAACACAGATGACCCATTATTTCTTCCCAGACAAAAAGTTGCCGCCAGATATAGTGTTCCAATAGCAATGAGTGTATCTCAACTTGAAACATATTATTCCTGTTCTTATTCGCATTATGCCAAATACCTTTTAAAGCTTATGCCACGGGATGTATGGACCTTAGAATCTTCTGATACTGGAAGCCTTTTGCATGGAATTGCAGAAATATCAGTAAGAGAATTCCAAAACGAGTATTATCTTGCACAAGATGATGAGCAAAGAAGGGCTGTGATTTTCAAATACCAGAATCTTGATTATGAAAAGTATGCTTATGACAAAATGAACGAAATCATTAAAAGAGACAAGATGTCAGCTTTTCTTGATCAGGGATTTTTTGCCTCAAAGGGAAGAACTTCGTATAGGCTTGCAGCATCAACATTGAAAGCAATTTTTGATCAATTTTCAGAAGTAGAATACATTCCTCACATTTTGGAATGGGAGTTTTCACAAAAAAACAATAATGCGCTACATCTTGCGGTTCCTGGGCTTCCAGAGATGTTGTTTCAGGGGAAAGTTGACCGTATTGATTTTAAAGGCAATTACTTCAGAGTTATTGATTATAAGAGCGGTGACAAAATAGTTGAATTTGACAAATGGTATCATGGGCTTTCGCTTCAGCTGCCTGCATATATTGCAGCATTCGTAGGACAATATCCGGAAAAATTGCCAGAAGATGCGGCTTACATGCAGTTTAACAGACCAATGATTTCATATTCAAACGGTTGCATTAAAGAGATATTACCGAAGATTGAATCAGAAAAAAATAAATCATTCAAATTAAGAGGGACTGGGCTTGAGCCTGAACAGTTGGTGCAAGCTTCCAAGCATACAATCAAAAAGATGAAAATTATTTCCACAGAGCTTTTGAATGGCAAAGTCTGTGCTAAACCAAAAAAACTTATGGGGAGTGGAAACCAACCCCCATGTACCTACTGCGATTATCTTTCAATTTGTGGATTTGAGTCGCAATACGATTCTTTCGACCTTCTTCCACAGTTAGAAAAAATTAAAGGTGAAGATGGAAAAGAAATTAAAAAATCTGCCGTTTTCTGCAAAAAAATAGAAGATGAAGCGGAGGAAAACAACAGGTGAAAAGAACACCGCAACAACAAAAAACAATTGATGCTCCGCATGGGAATATTCTTGTAAGTGCAGCAGCAGGATCTGGAAAGACAAGCGTTATGACTGAAAGAATCGTAACGCGAATTGTAAACGGAGAATTAGATATCCGGAACATTCTAGTTATGACTTTTACTGATGCCGCTGCAAAAAGTATGAGCGAAAAAATTGAAAAGCGTCTTCGTGAAGCCTTGCTAAATGCTCAAAACATGCAGCTTTCTGCACATTTATCAAAGCAGTTAGCCTTCCTTAAACAAGGATTTATTTCTACAATACATGCCTTTTGCCTTGATGTTATTCGTAATTTTTACTACGAAGCTACAGATGAAAATGGCAAAGTTATACTTGAACCAGGGTTTCGTATCGAAGATCAGGGCGAAGCGGGAATCCTACTTTCAAAAGCACTCGATAGTGTAATGGAAAGACAGTATATTTCATGTGACATCGAGCCGCTTTCACAAGAGACGAAACATTTCTTGAATCTTGTGGATTCTTATGGTTCATCAAAAACAGATGCTCCACTAAAAGACCTTTTATCAAATTTTTATCACTTTTTAAGAAGCATGCCGGATTATATTGGGTGGATAAAAACTCAACTGGATATTCTTAATCGAACATTGGAGGATTTTGATAATTCCGCCTGCTATAAAACAATTTATAATGGATTAATACTTCGTCTTAAAAGAGCATCCGACGCAATGCCAGAGTTCAGAAGCTTGATATATGGGTATGTTGAATTATATAAAGATAAGAAAAAAAACGATGCTGCAATGTCGACCTTTAAAGAGTTTATTGGATTTATCGAAGATGCCGCGACTTTGATAGAAAGCAAAACACTTACGTGGGATGAAGTTTTCGAATTATTTCATGCAGCACCGCTGATACCGAATCTTAAAAGGTCGAAAACCGATTCTTTGGAGAAAACTGAGATTTTGGATCTTTTCGATAATAATTTTGCTGAATTAATGCATTTTACTACCGGCGAATATAAGACTGCAAAATATAAATCTAAATATGTTTTTGATCAGAGTTTTGTATTTTATTCAAAACAAGACGAAATTTTAAATGATATGAAATCCATGAAGCCTGTAATTATTAAGTTTTGTGAAATAATATTGCTACTTGATAAAGAATACAATGATCTTAAATTTGCATCGAATATGATTGACTTCGGGGATTTTGAGCACATAGCGTTAAAAATCCTTAAAGCCCCACAAATCCAGAATTACTACAAAGGCAAATTCAAAGAAATTTATCTTGATGAATATCAGGATACGAGCAGTATTCAGGAAGCAATTCTTGAACTAGTTTCATCACAGAATTGTTTTATGGTAGGGGACGTCAAGCAAAGTATTTATAAATTTCGACACGCAAGACCACAGATATTCATGAACAAATATAACACTTTTGAGAGCGATGGTTTTGCAAAATCCGGTTCGGTTTATGAACTTAACAAAAATTTTAGAAGTGTTTGTGGGATATTAAATGCCGTCAACAATGTGTTTTACCAGATTATGTCAACTGATGCAGGTGAAATTGAATATAACGAAGCGCAATCATTGATAACTCATCGCGAAGATGATGTTTTAGATCAAACTCCTGTTGAGGTCATGCTTATAGACATTTCGGTGGGCCAAAAATTTACAAAAGAAAATGATGGTGTAGAATTACCTGCTGGGGACCGAGCTTTTGCAGAAGGCAATGAAGTTGGATTATCATCAAATGGATTTCACCCTTCTTTAGAAGGCAATGAAAGTGTCAATAAAAGCGACAACGAAGACAACAATATTTGCAGCAGCGATGCTAACAATGGTAATACATGCAATAGTGACAGAAGTTATAAGATGAGCAATGAGAGCAGCCACTACAAGTACAATGATGATAAAAATAGCAATGGGAGTAATGAACACATAGAAAATTCCGACAATAGTGAATCAGAAGAAAGCAGCAAAAATGCTGAATCAGAATGGCCTTCCGAAGATGAGAATGCAACTGATGAACCAAATGATGCTACAATTAAAAGTAAAAGTTCTGATGATTCTACAAACGGAATAGCTCTTACTAAAGAAGAATCTTCAAAATATGCAAAAGAAGCTTTGGGTGTAGCAGTAAAAATAAGCGAACTTATTTCCCAAGGCATAAAACCTGGCCAAATCGCGGTTCTTGCAAGAACAAAGAATATATGCGATGTATTTACTGACACAATCAAATCACTTGGAATTCCTTCTGAAAGTGATAAAGCACAAGGATTTCTTGAGCTATATGAGCTCAAAATTATTGAGTCCTTCTTAAGAATTTTGGATAATCCAATGCAGGATATACCTTTGGTTAGTGTCATGAAGTCATCTATTTTTGGGAGTGCATTTTCTGAAGAGGAGCTTCTTACTATAAGAATTTTGAAGCGTGATATTGAATTTTTCCATGAATGCTGCAAAAACTATCGAGATAATGGATCAGATGAAATATTAAAGGAGAAGTTAAATTCTTTTTACAGTTGGCTTGATGAATATCGGTGGAAACTTGATTATCTCAGCACAAGCGAAATCATGGAAGTTCTTTTTACAAGTACTGGATTCCTAGCAAAAGCTGGGGCAAAACCCGATGGGGCATTAAGGATTTTGTCTTTGCAACAATTTTTGGATTGGGCAAGAAACTATGATTTGACAAGACAAGCCGGGCTTAATCAGTTTATTAAATATATGGATTCCATACACGACAAGTCTCAGGATAAATCGCCTTTTGGCGTTGAAGAAAGCACAGCTGATGCAGTCAAGATTATGACCATGCATAAGAGTAAGGGGCTTGAGTATGAGGTTGTTTTTCTTGTAGGAAATGATAGAAGAATTAGCCCTAAAGGAATTAAGGATAAACTTTTATTTTCAGAGGAACTCGGCATTGGGTTTAATTACGTTAATTTAGATTTGCAATATTCATATCCGACACCGCTCGTGTTTGCAATGCAAGAGAAAATGAGAACTGCCGAATTAGCGGAAGAGATGCGCCTTTTCTATGTTGGAATGACGCGTGCGATGAACAGATTATTTATAACCGGAACATGCAAACCAGACGATAATGTGAATGGTAAAGGGTTTGCACCTCTCATTGATAAGGTAAGGAGTCTAAGTGACGAAAAGCCTGTCCCATCACATATGGTTCTTAGTGCTAAGAGTACTCTCGAATGGATACTAATGTCAATTTCGCGAAATCCATTCATTGACTTTGAACCACTTGGCATTAGTCCGTACAAAAATCTCAAGTTTAAAACCGAAAAGGGCGATCCGGAAATTTTATTAGAGGTCGCTACTTCCAGCTCTCCAACCGATTCTTTATTTCATAGCAAATCGTGGAGTGTTTCTGTTGTAAACTTTAAGGAAGCTGAAGAGAAGGCGGCAGCTATTATTAAAAATGCAGTGAATCAAATTGAAACTGACGATTCGACTGACCAAAATTCTAAACCGTTTTCTAGTCTTGAAGATTTCACAAAACAGTTCGAAGGCAAATTTGAATTTTCATACCCGTTCAAAGAGCATACACAAAAACCACTAAAAATATCTGTAAGCGAAATCAAACGAACACAAGGGGACGGTTCTTCTGTGTTCGAGACACAAGGGGACGGTTCTTCTGTGCTCGAAACAACTCAAACACAAAGGGACGGTTCTTCTGTGCGCGGCATTAACACCTCGATGAAAGAACTCGATTACAAAACTTTAAAGACGCTTGGTAGCAGAGAGGCGGGAATCGCTGTCCATAGTTTTATAAGGTATATGAACCTAGATCTTTTAATGAATAAACCTGACATAGAAACTATTGTTTCACACCTTACAGAAATGCGTGATAAGGAACTAATTAATGAGATTGAGTTTAATTATTTGGCAAATTATACTGGCTATTTTTTAGCATACATTGAAAGCTCTCTTGCACAAAGAATTTATATTGCAAAGAAGAAAAATCAGCAATTGCTTTATAGGGAGATGCCATTCACAATGAAACTGGAAGACACATTTGTACAAGGAATGATTGACTGCTGGTTTATTGAAGACAATCAGGCAGTTCTAGTTGATTATAAAACTGATAAAATCAATGCTTCAAAAGACGAGATTATGTCTATTTTAAAAACACGATATAAAACGCAACTTTTCTACTATTCACAGGCAATTACAAAAGTTACAGGGCTCAAAGTAAAAGAAGCAATAATCTGGCTTATGGATGCAAAGACGAGTTTTACAATTGAAATCTAAAGACAATAACTAAAAAATTTGGTAAAATCTTTAACAAGGAGAAAAGGCAAATGTGCAACAGAGCCTTTTAAGTATAAAATGGATAAAAAAGCAATTATTGTTTACTCAAAATCAAATAACCCATGGCATAATCTGGCTGTGGAGGAATATTTAATGGAATTTGTATCTGATGCTGTTATAAAAGGTACTGGATATTACATTCTCTATCTTTGGCAGAACAAAGACACGGTCGTAATTGGCCGGAATCAAAACGCTTGGGGTGAATGCCGAACTGGACTTCTTGAAGAAGAGGGCGGCAAACTTGCAAGACGCAGTACCGGAGGCGGAGCGGTTTTTCACGACATGGGAAATCTTAATTTTTCATTCATTACTCCTAAAATTGATTATGATACTAAACGGTCATCTTCAGTAATTCTTAATGCAGTTAAATCATTAGGTGTTGACGCGGTACTTTCAGGAAGAAATGATATTCTTGCGCAAGAAAAGAAATTCTCAGGGAATGCATTTTGCATCCATAAACAGGCCGGGTTGCATCACGGAACTTTGCTAATAAATTCCAATTATGCAAGAATTGCGAAATACCTTGAAGTATCAAAAGCGAAGCTTGAGGCTAAGGGAATAAAATCTGTCAGGTCAAGAGTTACAAATCTTTCTGCTATTGTTCCGGAGATTAATTTGGAATCTATGAAAACAGCTCTTGAGAAAAGCTTTACGGAGGAGTATTCTAATTTGGTAACCGAGCGTTATGAAGACACATTATGGCTTGATCAAGATCAACTTGATAAATGGATAATGAAGTATGAATCATGGGAATGGAGATATGGACAGACTATTGCTTTCACCGCCAAAATTGAAACTCGTTTTGACTGGGGCGGAGTAGAAATTCAGTTTGTTGTTAAAGAAGGTAAGATTGAAGATGTAAAAATCTATACAGACGCACTTGACCTGGATTTCTTTAATCATCTCGAAGATAAACTAAAAGGAGCAAGATTTCAATCTGACGATATAATAAGTAAAATATCAGCAACAGACGCTGCCCCACAAGCATTTGGTGCAACAAGAACAAAAATGAAAGAAGATTTGAGCGAATTTATTAAAGAACAAAAGCTTTGACTCTACCACCTAAATAATTCTTAGGCCAGTATGTTGCTTAAATAAAATGAACCCGAAACATTTTGAAAATGCCAACATTATAATCATATAATTACTTTTAATTTATATAAAAGTTAAATAAGTAATAATCTATAATTCAAACATAAGATTGTGTTAATATATTAACTATTATTGAAAGCAAAAAACACAAGGTGATATTATCCAAAAACCGTTTATTCGAAGTAATAATAAATCCAAAACAGGAAGGATAAAAATTTATAATGGAAATTAAAACGCAAAAAGTCTGGATTCAAAACTATGACGAAGGGTTTCCTGAAACAATAGAATATCCGGATAAAAACATGTATGAAATATTTGAAAATTCTGTAAAAGAATATCCTGATTTGAATGCATGCTCTTTCCTTGGTGCAAATATAACTTTCAGACAAATGTATAAACAGGTTCTTAATACTGCAACAGCGCTGACTTCAATGGGAATTGTGAGGGGTGATGTTGCAACAATTTGTTTGCCAAACACTCCACATGCGGTTATTGCTTTTTATGCTTTAAATAGCATTGGGGTTATTGCGAATATGGTTCATCCACTAACTCCAGCACATGAGTTAGTACAGATTATTAAAAGTACAAACAGCAAAGGTCTTTTTGTGCTCGATGCATTTTTCCATAAATATGCAGATACTTTGAGCGAAACAAATAACCGTTATACTTTTTTGTGTTCAATAACGGATTATCTTTCACCTATAAAGAAAATTGGGTTCTATGTTACAAAGGGAAGAAAAATAAAAAAAATAAACATAGAATCATCAATAATTTCGTGGAAAAATCTATTACTTGTTTCAACCGACTCATCAGCTCAAAACAGCTCAACAATGCCGAGCAACAATGCAATCTCAAGCAATTCAGCTAACGCAGAAAATTCAGCAAATTCATACAATTCAGAAAATTTAAACACAAATGAAAACTCAATCAACTCTGAGAATTCAAAAAACTCGAACTCAAAAAGAAAAATTGAACCAGACGATTGTGCAGTATATCTTCACAGTGGTGGAACAATGGGTACACCTAAAACAATTATGCTTTCAAGTGCAAATCTTAATGCACTGGCAATACAAGGTCCATACATAATAGGCGTAGAAAAACCTGCAGGGCTAAAAATGGCGACGATTCTGCCACTTTTTCATGGATTTGGCCTTTGTATGGGAATGCATACAATGATGGCAAACGGAATAACCGCAGTTCTTGTTCCACAATTCTCAGCTGACAGTCTAGTGAGCCTTCTTAAGAACGAAAAGCCCAACTTTATAGCAGCTGTGCCTACTTTGCTTGAAGGCATCATGAAAAACAAAAAACTCGAAAAACAGGACCTTTCGTATCTTAAAGCTGTTTTTTGTGGTGGTGACACTCTTACAGGTGATTTAAAAACACGATTTGATAATTTCCTTAAATCACATAATTGCAATGCGCAGGTCCGTGAGGGATATGGTCTCACTGAAACAGTAACTGTCTGTTGTGTTAATCCCATAGTCAAAAACCGTGCAAACACCGTTGGGCTGCCACTTGCGGACATGCTTATGTGTGTTACCGAAGTTGATACAGACAACGAAGTCGCTTCAGGTAAACATGGTGAAATATGCGTGAACGGCCCTACTGTGATGTTAGGGTATCTAAATGACATAGAAGCCACGAATCAAGCGATACATGTTCATTCTGATGGAATAAAATGGGTGCATACCGGTGATTATGGATTTATTGACGAAGATGGATATGTCCATTTTATCCAAAGAATGAAAAGAATAATCAAAGTCTCAGGGATTCCTGTTTTCCCATCTCAAATTGAAGATGTTATTGCTAGCATTCCTGGAATTAAGGAAGTGAGTGTTATAGGAAGACCACACCCATACAAAATGCAGGTAGTCAAAGCTTTTGTTGTTCTTGACAATCCAGCTCTTTCACAGGAAGTAATCAAAAACAGCATATATGAAACATGCCTTGCTCAAATAATTAAGCACGCCGTCCCAGTGGAAATAGAATTTCTTGAGAGTTTGCCACGAACTAAGATTGGCAAAGTCGACACAGTTGCGCTTGAGAAAATTGACAGTGTTTAACCTCATGTAGCAATAATTCTCCCTCCTCTATTCAACCTTACTCGCGAATGCGAGAAGAATAGGTGGGAGATGAATTGCTACTTGTACCTTGACAATTATTATACAACTAAGCTTGACGAATTGCGATTGATTAGTCAAATCAGAAATTAGAAATAATAATAAAAGGCAGAATTATTGCATAGATTCTTTCGAATTGCTAATAATTCTGCCACAAAATCCTATTAGTTTTAATCGTCAATTTCTGTAAAAGTACAAACCGACGTATCGAGGCCTAGTTTTTTTAATTCTTCTATAAGCGTAATACAATATTCTTCTGGACTTGCACCAGCAGCATTAGCAAGCTTAAAATACTTGCTAAGAGAGGCTGCATGTTTACCCCTTTCAAGGTTTGATAGATATGCAATTGTTGTATCCGAATTAAGTGCGACTTTGCTTTGAGCTATTTTGTTTTTCATTCTAGTCTGATAAACAGAATTAGACCCAGCAATTGAATAATCATCCACTTCTCTAAGTCTTTTGGGCTTGGCTGGCATTTTTGCATCTTTACTATTGTCCGTCATAAGCATAAAAATTTTGAACTTCTCCTCTGAAGTTCAGCTCCCATCCAATTTATTTTACCTATTTTTCAACCTACTCAAATTAAACCCTTGTTAAAACTTTCCTAAAGACCATCAAACAAGACGGTAAAATTTAAGAATGAAGAAAGCATAATATATTTACAGTAATAGTTCAATATGATATATGATAAAAAATTGAATTATTTCAGCCTATTTTGAGTTATATTTTAGTGTTGAAGTAATTTACGCTGCATACTCTCCGGTATAACCAACAAGAACTGCGTCTTTCACACCTTCTATTGAAGATATTTCATTTACAAAAGCCGTATTATCTCCCTTTATTCTCATCTCAACTGTTAATTCAATGTTGTTATTTGAAACAGTCTTTGATTTAAGGGAATAGCGCATTTTATTTAGAATTGCTTTAACTTTGTCATTCGCTTCTTCGTTGTAATGTATTACGAAAATATAAACAGTATCTTTCATCTTGAATTTTGTAAAAATAAGCAATATCAGTCCTACAAAAAGTGAGCCGATTATGGCTATCGGATATGTACCGGCCCCGGTTGTAATCCCAGCTACAATTGCCCAGAACATAAAAACTATGTCCATTGGGTCCTTGAGTGCTGTTCTGAATCTGACAATACTCAATGCACCAACCATACCAAGTGACAATACAACATTAGTGCTGATAGTCATGATAACAATTGTTGTAAGTACACACATAAGCAGTAAAGACAGATTGAAATTGTAACTGTAAACAACACCTCTGAAAGATGTTTTGTAAATATAAAAAATAAAAAGCGCAATCACCAGTGCTACAAGCAGACTAAAAAATACATCAAAACTTGAGACTTTTGTGAATACTTCAAGTTTGCCTACACTTTTTTTGATAATGTCTCCGAAGTTAAGGGTGTTGTCCATGTTGTTACCTCTTAATATATATTATTTTTCATCACGCGACACATCAGATATTTGGAAACAGCACATCTCTCGTGCGAGGAAATACTAAGTAGTCCGCGTATAAACTGCGGAAGAAAATCATTAAACTTTACTTCGAGAATAATTGTGGGTTCCTGAAAAATACTCAAGGAAGCCAAATCTTTATTAAAAATATCATTTGAATTATATCCTACGGATAAGTTTTTGTCAAACGTTATACGCACATCTCCAATGCAATATATATAGGCTTCTCGCATATAGTCTACAATCACTTTCGGACGAAGTATTCCATCAGTAATTTTCCTAAAAAACTCCTGTTTAAGTCCATTTTCTTCTGATAAAAACGCATAGTTTCCGGACATGATATTTTCATACTCTCCAAAACTGATTGCTACAGAATCTTTGCTTATATAATCACCAAACTTAAATTTGCATTCAAGTTTAATTGTTTTGTCACTAAAATTGTAAATTCTTATTCTATACTTTTTACGGGTAAATACACCATAATTTTTTTCGTATAATGAACTGTCGTAAATATCATCAAAATATAAACTCCTAATATGATAATTACCATTTTTGTCACCATTTTCGTCGAGTTTAATAATTGGGCGCAGTTTATTTTTAAGACACTCATAATTGTTTTCGTTTATATAGTATTTTAATTCATGTCGTAGTTGTTTGCCTTTGTACTCCATAAAAGCCCTCACTTAAAGATCATTATCTTGTGTTGCAGCCTTCTAAATCAATAGATTATTAAATATTTGTTGTTGTGCAACTCTCATTTAAAGCAATTCAAATGAAGTTCACTTAATTATTACCTGCTTGACACCAAAATACCTGTTGGCAAATTTATCCTCATAAACATCAAATGCTTGTTGTAAATTACCCTTTGCATCATTTACCATTATTTTCCAATAATATGTACCGGGGGCTAAATTTCCAATCTCAAAAGAATTACCTGTCAAATTGGTTTTACTTTTTATTATGTTTTTGAAGTCAGGATCGTAGCTAAGAGAAAAATCATACCGTATTTCATCCCCCTGAAAATCATATGAATTTTCCCAGATTGCTGTGTATACACCATTGGCTTTTGTGATATCCCCGAGAAAAACAGGCATAGGATTATCAATGCTTTTAATATATTTCTGAAGGTTTATCTCAGGCCAATTTTCGAGTCCCCAGTACTCTTTATCATAGTCACCAATGGATGCAGGAAGACCACCCAAATCAGGAGAAAGTTTAACTAGTTTAGACACTATAGGGTAATAACTTTCCAATAGTTTGTGTGTATTTTCTTTGTTTATTACTTTACTTATTGCTTTAACCTTCTCGGTTAGTTGATTCAAATTCTCCGTGTTCTTAAGAAATCTGTTAATAAGGATGTTACCCCAATAATTTGATATGCCAGTCTCCCAGAGTCCCATAGGTTTAGGAGTGTGGCGGCTTGCTTGATTTTGCCAGCCCCATGCACCGTCATAATCCCATTGCATGAAGTACCACTTATCTGAATTGTTCGGACTATAAAGCATGAAATTTTGCGTTGTTGTGTCGATGTTTTCCATGATAATGTTTACGGAAAGCCATGTAAGTAAATTGTTTCTATCAAAATGCTTTTCAATTACATCGTTGATATTTATGTCAAAATTATTTACATCATCAAGCATATTTATCAACTTTGAATGATCTTTTGTCGATTTTATGGAAATAATTTTTTCGAAATCAGCCTTGTTATATCCTGGATCATCCTGTCTTTTAATATAGTTTTCGTACCTAAAAAATTCAAAATTCTCGGCCTTATAAAGTGAGCCGTTAGGATCAAGACCGTGGGATGATAAAAAAGTTTTGTTAGGCTGTTCTACTTGAGTGTACATTCCGAAGCTCACAAAAGCTGCTTTGTTGTTTCCTGCGGATAGATCCTTTATGTGAAGTCTTACAAATCTTGTCCTTAAGCTTGCAAGGTCAGAAAATTTCGTAAAATAGTCAAAACTGAGTTTATTTCTAACTCGAGTGAGGTCATAAGGATGCTTGTTAAGATTAATAATTCGCTGGTCATTCCACATCCCGGTTCCATTAAATAATTTAATTGCATACGATTTTTGAGGAATTTCTCTAGTTGAATGTCCTCTCAGCTCGATTGTTGCATTCGAGACCTCTGAGGAGTAACCGAACATTCCCTTTTGTGGACCGAAAACGTTTCCTTCTTGAAAAATAACTTCAAGAGCTTGATCAGGTGCGGTAGACGTCAAGTCAACATTTTGATCATTTAATGCATTAAATGTCTGCAACAAATTTTGCTTTCCGTCTATGGTTCCTGATTTTGAAGATTTGACAACTGTAATATAAAGGTCAGTCAGTACCAACGGATCATTTTTGTAGACCCTCCGGTCTTCATGAATGCCTCTGACAGCAAAATCAGCATTTTTGTCAAAAGTTGTGCTGATTTGTGGATTTACTATAGAGCCCAGGTAATAATTAGCTATATATCCGACTGAAAGAGCTAAACCTAGTAATGCACATATAATTATTATATTAAGATTTTTCTTAATCATTATAAATACCCTCCCCGATATCAAAGTGTATTATTGTCCGTTTTTTAGACCTAAATTGTGAATAGGCGCCAATTCTGCGGTTTCTTGCTTTAAATCAATCGGTTTCAAGTTGCTATACAATGGTTGTTTGCAATAAGTATAATAGTCAATGTTTTTGAGAAAATATCTCATTCTTAGTAAAGACACCGATAAAGCAACGAAGTTACCACAAAAATATCCAGCGCCTAAAAAATTGTCACCTAATTTTATGAAAACTAAAGTAAATAAAAAATTTGAAATACAAAACACAACACCAACAAACAAAGCACCATTCATGTCATCAAAATATAGTAAAAGTAATACAACTATTACCATAATGATGTACAAAAAACTGCCTAATACAAGTATTGAGAAAGTATCTGTCCATGCCTTTGTGAATCCTATAAAAGGGAGAATTCTGACACCAATTGTAATAGAAAGAAACGAAATAAATAGCTGAAATTCCATAATATACGTTATTTGCTGAACCAGAACATCAATCATTTCGCCTTTAGCTATTTTTATCTCTCTTGTCGTTCCTCCGTTTATTATCATTGAATAATAGGCTTTGTATTTTGCATAAAAATGCGTCTCTACAGAAACAACAAAAAGAACCATTGCCGGAATTATAGTAAGTATTGAGTAAAATACCGGTACGTCATACGAAGGACAATACCGAAAATAATTGCCTACCAAAAGACTTGTTTTACCAAACCAAAATACAATTATATGCAAGTATGTGCCTACAGTGATAAAAAATCCGATAAGGAATAAGGCTGAATACTTCTTGAAATAACCAAGAAATTTAAAAATTCCGGCTTCAAAGTGAAAATAGAATTGTTTTATGTATATTCCAAATGACAATATTATAAAAAAGAATCCTATATCAATTGAAAATAGACTTAAAGTTATTGTACCATAACCTATAATATTAGCACCTAATATGGTGAGAACAACTAAAATCAATGCTCCTGTTATAAATCCTTTTAGGATTTTAATGTAATTTCGCAAAGCAGAAATATAGACCATTTCTATCCACAAAACACTGATTTCAACAAACAGCAAGTAAGAAAGAACTTTATAGACAAGGTCAAGCGGAGATAAACTTATAAAAATGAATCCGGTGATTCCTGAAATTATTAGAATCAAAATCTGCGAACCATAGAAAGACGGTAGAATTCTCTCGAATTTACCTTCAAATATGCTATCGGAAATATATCTCGATAAGATATATACAAACCCTCCGGTTAGAATTATCGAAAAAATAAACGCATATACAATTGTAGCAATAAGAAGTTCGATTTCAGAATGTAATACGCCAAGATTTTCTAAATAGATGTTTGAAAAAATAATAACTGACATGCAGATTAACATGGGACCGACTGTTACCATGGCAGAGTAAAAATACGCCGCAATGTTTGGCAGCAAGCCTCGTTTGTTGAACAATTTTTTTAATTCAAAACCAATTCCGGCCATATCTACCTCATTTCGTAATAAAGCTTCTTGTAGCTGTTAATAAAACGTTCAATTGAATATAATGCAACGGCTCTTTTCCTGCCGTTTTCACCATAAAGGTTTCGAAGATCTTTGTCTCTGGCTAATTTTATAATCGAATTGCCGAGTTTCTCATAATCCATGACTGGAACTACAATCCCAGCAGGTCCGAATTCGTCATCAACACCTTCGAGAAGTTCCCTGCAGCATCCAACGTCTGTAGTAACTGACGGCTTTTTGTAAGCAAATCCTTCGAGAATTGCAAATGGCTGTGCTTCACTGATACTGGTCAAAATAAGAAAATCCATCCAACTAATATAATCGTGAGGATTAATCATTCCTGTAAAAATAACATCATCAAGATCCATGCTTTCAATCATTTGGAGGCAGTCATTATAGTACTCTTCATCCTCATCTATCGGACCCATAATATAGAGTCTAATGTTTTTTATTTCGTCTTTAGCAATAGCAAAACCATGAATCATTGTTTTTATATCTTTTATCGGAACAATACGTATAAGTGCCCCAATATTAATATATCCATCTGCAGGAGCCTGTACTTTATCAGGTGTTATTTTAGAAAAATCCACACCATTTGGTATAATCATAATCTTATTTTCATCACATCCTAACTCTTTTTGGACTTCCATATTTCTATAAAATAGAGAAATAACCTTATCTGAACTTTCATATGTTTTTTTAGATAAACTATAAAAAAATTCAATCCATATCTCTTTGAAATAACCTTTAAGCCACGTGGATTTTATTATCTCTTCTTCTCTTTCGCGCGAATATATTCCGTGTTCAGTAAGTAAAAATGGTTTATTATAAATAAATTTTGCAAGACTGCCAATAATACCCGCATATCCCGTCGAAACACTATGGTATAAATCTGCCTGTGGAATATCTTTCTTTATTATCTGAAAAAGTGGAAGAATCATCGATTTCATTGTCCAGTAAAGTTCAGTAAATGAGATTTCAGAATAGCACTCCTCGCTTGCTTCTCTTACAATTTCATAAAAATTACGACTCATAAGAAAATTAGTGACATTATCATAATATTTACCTCGAACCATTGTGAAGATCGCGTTCCAGTCAGCTGTTCTAGCACATATAAGGTTTTTGATTGCCTCTTTAGCTTTTATATCAATGTGATATCGCTTGCCCCATTTGCTTTTTGCTCCTGTGAATTCGTCTAAGAAAGTTTCGGTAATGCCTTTTACGTTATCCGGAAATTTGTATTTGTAAATTCCGCGTGATTTCACCTCAGCGCCTATTGTGAAAATCACAAATTCATGTTCAGGAAATGATGTAAAAAGCATCTGAATCCAACTTGATACTCCACCTGAGACATATGGATAACTTCCCTCTGCAATAATACAAATTCTCATTTCAATCACCGTCGTTCCGTAAAGTTAATTTCAAAAACGGACTTACTTACTGTAATCAGGTAAATCCCTGTATCTATCATGGATACAGTGCAATTAAGCACTGGGTTAACTTTTTTGGTGCTTCTTAGGATAAAATTGCCACTAGAGCCTATTTTGTCGCAATATCCTATCATACCACCTGGTTTTCGGTAAAAGTCAAACTTTGCTTCTACAGATTTTTTAATTTCATATGCCCCCGCTGATGCAGTTACTGGCCTTAGCCAATTAAAATTTTTGTTGATGTTGCTCATTAATTTGTTGTATTCTGTATATAGTGTTTTCCAACTGCTGTCACCGTTTCTATGGCTGTCCAGCACATCATCCGGATGAATGAAATGAGAAAAAATACCAAGAGATGTTATGGAATTATATTCATTCCATAAACTTTCTTCTGAATTATTATATCCAGATGAAATTCTTGGCATTTCAATGATGCCGTCTTTGTTTACTTCAAATTCTTGAACATACTGATCATCATCATCTTCCTTATAATAAACAGATGATATAACACGTATTGTTGGGATTTCTTCAAGAAGAGACTGTCTTCCTAGAGGACTCAGGATATTTGACGGTGGTACATATACCATAAATTTGTAATATGGAAAAATGCTTCTTGTAAATAAATTGAACTCCTTTAATGAAGCTTTCATATCAGACGCATTTTCCCAAGGTTTATAACCGACATCATTTTTGATATATCCATTCTCGGCTAAAGGTTGGTGATTATACCCGTGAACACCGAGTTCACCACCGCTGTTAATGAGCTCTCTTCCATATAGTATGAGGTTTTTCTTTTCGCCGCTTTTAGTTCCGCCAAAAGGAATGCTGACATTGTTATTATAAGTCTCAATAATCATTCCTGTATATTTCAAGTTATACAAAAAAGAACTTTTCAGCATATCAGGCCACCAGATATCTCTAAAAAAACCTTCAATATTTCTAGAATACTCTTTTGTTATCTTCTGATTGTAACCATTCGGAAACGGTGCAGGGAAATCATCTATATATACAAGTTTTATGTTCATGACAGGGTAAATATAGCCATCTGAAATCATGCTTATACAGCCCGCCACCAACCCTCGGTTGTTCCTTCCTGCAAGCATTGTGCCATTATTTACCATGAATTTTCCTTTTCCGTAATCAACATCCCATATAATCGGGTTTTGATCTTTTGAAACAACATGTACTCTACAATTATTATTAAGCGAAACCTTAAGCCCAAAATTATCAATTAATTCTCCCCTTACTGAAAGTCCAGTGCCCTTAATGAGTATATTATCACTTAATACAATACCCGAAAAAATCTTTTGATTTCCAAACTCTTGTATTCCAAGTTTCCTATAAATTCTGTAATATGATTCGCTTACATCCTGGTTCACCGAAAAAAACACATTTCCTCCATAAGAAACATATTTGGTAATGACGTCAATATCAGGAATTATACTGATATCATGGCTTGTAATTATAACAAGCCAGTAATCGTCATACTTAAAAGTATCCTTTTTGATATCTTTGATAACAAATTCCTTTTTCATATAAGTTAAAACGCGGCTGATATTTGCAACCAGATTAACGCTCTGTGTATTACCTTGTTCTAAAAGAATAAGTATTTTCTGTGAAATAAGATTTTCGTCAGTAGCAGGCGTATATTTTACTGCTGCACCTGCAACTTTTACTGAAAAGTCAATATTATTATTGGAATTTTTACTCACCATATGAGTAGCAAGTGATATTGTCTCATTGTAACACAAGTGATTATGTCCTAAAGTTTGAAAATAAGGATATAATTGAACCTCGCGATTATTAAGTTAACGAGAGGATGTACAATGAGAAAGGTAGATTTAAGAATGAGTGAGGAACATAAGTATGAAATTGTTAAAAAATTAGTCGATTCTGATGGAAATAAGGATTCTGCAGCGTTGAGGATTGGATGCACAAGGAGACACTTGAACAGATTAATTAATGGTTACAAATTAAGTGGAAAGGCATTTTTTGTTCATGGTAACCGGGGCAGATCACCTGCATGTGAGATTTCCGAAGAAGATAAGAACACCATAATTGACCTATACCGTACAAAATATTATGGTGCCAATTTTAAGCATTTCGCAGAATTGTTAAAAAGTTATGAAAAAATGCAAGTTTCACTTAGTACAGTTAATACTTTGATGGCAAATGCCAAAATATTATCCCCTAAAGCCAGAAGAATAACAAAGAAAAATATGAAGATTTTATTAAAAGAACAGCAGAAAAAAACCTCTTCTAAGAAGGAAATCATTAAAATAGCCAAAGCCATCATTGCTGTTGATGATGCACATCCTCGCAGACCAAGATGCGCTTACTTTGGTGAAATGATTCAAATGGATGCTTCCGATCATCTTTGGTTCGGAGATCAAAACAGCCAACTGCACGTTGGTATTGATGATTCTACAGGCTCTCTCGTCGGAGCATATTTTGACAAGCAGGAGACGCTCAAAGGCTATTACAATGTATTGCATCAAATCCTTAACACTCACGGAATACCTTTTATGTTCTATACTGACCGCCGGACAGTCTTTGAATACAAAAAGAAAACCGCTCCTGCTATTGAAGAGGACACTTTTACTCAGTTCAGTTATGCCTGTAAACAGCTCGGGATTCAAATTAAGACAACAAGTATACCGCAGGCTAAGGGCCGCGTAGAGAGGCTATTTGGCACTTTACAATCACGCCTGCCAATCTTGTTAAGGTTAGCAGGCGCAACCACCATAGAGCTAGCAAATAAATTCTTAAACAACTACTTAAAAGAATTCAACGCCCAATTCAGCTCACTTGCTAATCATAGCAAATCTGTATTTGAAAAGCAACCAAGTGATGAAACCATTAATCTTACACTTGCCGTGTTAGCCAAACGTAAAATTGATAATGGTCATAGCATCCGTTGTGATAATGTGTTTTATAAACTGGTAGATTCTAATGGGTTACCCGTTTACTACCACAATAAGACACCCGCATTAGTGATTAAAGCATTTGACTCCAATTTCTTTGCCAGCGTTTGCGATAAAA
>JBBQKF010000061.1:0-19662 GCA_038326615.1 Saccharofermentanales bacterium
TGTTGACGAAAAGAATGAAACAATTATGTTAAATAAAGAAAAAAGTCCGGTCGGTAAAATTCGTGCGAAATTATTTGCCGGTAAAAAGTTAATAGGCATCGAAAAGGAATAAAGTGAATGAATAATATGGTAAGGATATGAGTAAAGAAACTAAATTTTTGATTTACTGCTTGGAGATATACAAGAATGAGAAGAACATGACAGGCAAGCAGGTAATGGATTTGTTTATTAAGTATCGGGTGATTGATTATATTGTAGACTACTTTGAAGCACTCCACACAACGGGTATGAATTATATTGTTGATGATATTGACCTGTATATTACAGCAAGGCAACCTGCTAACGCATAATATTCTTGTGAAGTGATATTCACATAAACAGTAAACTAAATTATTTGCGGGTAAAAAGTTAATAAGTATCGAAAAGGAGTGAAGTAGATGAATAACAATTATATCGCACAGCAAACAGCAAGACCATATCAAATAAAAGCAGAAATGGAAAGAGTCCCTGTAGCATATCTTGGATTAGGAATACTTGAATGGCACGGAGAACATAATGCAGTTGGTTTAGACGGAGTAAAGGCAGACGGTATCGCTATTCATTTTGCCAAACGATTTGGTGGAATTGTAGTTCCTCCGCTATTTTGGGGTGATAATAGATCCGAGATATGCGAATTGGTTTTTAAACCTGAAATAATCCCTGATATTGAGTCTGATCATACTAAACTTATTTGTGAAAAAATAGGATATGATATAGAAAAATTGGAATCAAATGCGAAACGAAACATGAAAAATGGGGGCTGGGATTTATGGATTAAATTAGTCGAACATATTTTTTTCGAACTTGAATCTTTTGGCTATAAATGCATCGTGCCGATACCGGGACACTATCCGCTTTTTTCGCCGCTTGATAACGCTATTGAAAACTATAAAGCAGAGGGTGGAACATGTGATATTTTTACAATTAAAGACACAATGTTTGATACTGAAAATTATTCAGGAGACCATGCTGCCAAATTTGAAACGTCACTTATGATGGTGATGTATCCGGAATTAGTAGAACTTTCTCGACTGGATTCTGACAGAAGCAAAGCAAATGTCGGAGTTATGGGAATCGACCCACGTGACCATGCATCAAAAGAATACGGCGCAACGATTCTTGCGCGTTTCGATGAATTATTGGAAACGCATTTTAGAAAAATTGCGATTATAAAGTGAATACGGGATAATAGGATTAAAATAATAAATATGATATACTTAAAACCGTTGCTGCCTGTTAATTTTGATTTACATATAGCATCATATCATAAAACATTATATAGCATCAAAACGCTATTATCGAGGAGAAATAAACATATGTTACTACTGAAAAATGCAAAGATTTATACTATGGATCAAGGTAAGGAGTATTCTAATGGATTTATTATAATCGACCCAAATCCAACATCTGGCAAAATTGTATCTGTTGGTGATGGCGATGGTATTAAAGAGCTTAAATCCATTTGTGTTGAGAATAATATGAAATTCGATGACTGCATAATCAGGGATTGTGCTGGACAAACTATAATGCCTGGATTTATTGATCCACATTGTCACCTTGGTCTTTGGGAAGATGGACAAAGAGATGAAGATGGTGACGGCAACGAAGAGAGTGACCCGATAACACCCCATATGAGAGCAATTGATGCAATTAATCCTTTTGATCCATGTTTCAAGGAGGCGGTTGAAGGGGGCATTACATCTGTAATGACAGGGCCGGGGAGCGCAAATGTTATTGGTGGACAGTTTGCTTTTATAAAGACAACAGGGGATTGCATTGACAAGATGGTTGTTAAGGCTCCTGCTGCAATGAAAGTTGCCTTTGGCGAAAATCCAAAAGGTGTATATGGCAAGAGAAATACCGCGCCTGGAACACGTATGGGAACTGCTGCGATTTTAAGAGAAGCACTTTTTAAGACTTTAAAATACAAGAAGGACAATGAAGATGCATTAGCTGATCCAAAGAAAGATGCACCTGACTTCGACATGAAACACGAAGCATTATTGCCTGTTATTGAAGGGAATTTACCACTCAAAATTCATGCGCACCGTGCGGATGATATGCAAACTGCCATTCGGATATGTAACGAATTCTCGGTTAAATATACACTCGACCATTGCACAGAGGGGTATAGAATTAAGGAATTTCTCAGGGAAGAATCAATGAAGGGCAACATGATTGGATTGATTACCGGCCCTTTGATTTCCGAGAGATGTAAACCTGAACTTGCACATCTTTCAATCAAAAACCCTGGTTTGATATCCGATTTTGGAATAGTTACTGCAATTATGACTGACCACCCAGTAATTCCACTGCAATATCTACCTTTAAGTGCTGCAATTGCAACAAGAGAAGGCATGAATGAACAAAAGGCATTGGAAGCAATTACAATAAATGCTGCTTTTGTTTGTGACGTTGATGATAGAGTTGGCAGCTTAAGAAAAGGAAAAGACGCTGATATAGTAATTCTAAATGGACACCCTTTTGAATTTCGCACTAAAGTACTTTGTACGATTATTAATGGTAAAATAGTATTTGAGGCGAACTAAAAGTGATGAATAATACCAATGACAAAATAATATCAGATTTTAATGCAATTACTTTGCTCACACAAAACAGGGATGAAACTATTCTTGTTGGGAAAGAGATTGGATTACTCCTAAGTAATAATGATATATTATGCCTCGATGGTGATTTAGGGGCAGGCAAAACTGCTTTTACATCTGGTGTTGCCATTGGAATTGGCGTAAAAGGAATTGTCTCAAGCCCAACTTTTACAATACTAATAGAGCATACGCGAAGTGAAAGACTTGCGCTTTATCATTTTGATGCTTATCGACTTGAATGTGCTGACGATTTTTACGACTTAGGATTTGATGAATACCTTTGTAACGGCGGCGTTTGTGTAATTGAATGGGCAGACAGAATTGATGAAGTTTTACCTGAAAGTTCAATACGGATAAGGATTAATCAAAAGTTTGACGATGTTTCTGATGTGAGATTACTTACTTTCTGTTTTCCAAAAGACGATAAGCGCTATAATGTTTTTGTGCAGACAGTTGTTCAAAAAGGAATTGCAGTTTATGAAGGAGAGAATAACAGTTTATGAAGGAGAGAATAACAGTTTATGAAAGAGATAATTGCAGTTTATGAAAGAGATAATTGCAGTTTACGAAGGAGATCTTAAATGATTATACTTGCCAGTGACACATCAACAAAAAGTCTTTCAGTTGCAATTTATAATGATAATTGCGCATTTGATGATTCAGCAAATTACCATGCAGATGAAATATATGGAAAAGCTTCTGTAGAAAAGTTTTCACATTTTATTGACTCAATTACTTTACAAACTGGAACAACACATTCTCAGACACATATGCCCGCAATAATAGAAATGCTCAAGAAGAACAATTTAAAATTTCAGGATATCGATATTTTTGCATGTACAATCGGACCTGGGTCTTACACCGGCATCCGAATAGGTGTTTCATCAACAAAAGCAATGGCGTATGCAGCCCAAAAAGCCGCAGTGGGGGTTTCAACGCTAGAATGCCTAGCATTCCCGTTAGTTCAGAAAGACGCGTTTGTTTGTCCGATTCTTGATGCAAGAAATCGTAGGGTTTTTAGCGCTGTGTATTCTTCACAAGGATTAGTTTTAAAAGAAGCAAACAGGACCATCGATGAATTTATAGAAAACATTCGCCAGTATTTTGAATTGCACTTTGGAAAAGGCGAAAGTCCGATGAACATTCTATTTTGCGGGGATGCTTCGCAAATATATGAGAAGGATCCAATTGTTATTGAGCAAATGAATAAATTACAAGCTGATGGTTTTATTAAATCAGTATCATTCATAAATTCAGATCCAGACGCAGGTAGTCTAGCTATTTTAGCTGCTATGAAATATGACCACGCAATCTCTGACCCTTTTAAGTTGTCTCCCAATTACCTTTCACCATCATCGGCTGAAAGAATGAAAAAGAAAAAAATAAATTAACATTAGGTCTGCTATTTATAGGTTTATTCTTAAAGATATAGAAACAGTAGAAAAGCAAAAGAGATAAACTGATGTGCGCTAGGTTTTATCTTAAAGAATAGTAAAAGAGTAAAAGAGTAAAACAGCAAAGCAGATAAACTACAAAACAACAAAACAACAAAACAACAAAACAGCAAAGCAGAAAAACAGCAAAGCAGCAAAGCAGCAAAGCAGAAAAACAGCAAAGCAGCAAAGCAGCAAAACAGCAAAACAGCAAAACAGCAAAACAACAAAATAGCAAAGCAGAAAAGCAGCAAAGCAGCAAAGCAGCAAAACAGCAAAACAGCAAAGCAGCAAAGCAGCAAAGCAGCAAAGCAGAAAAACAGCAAAGCAGATAAACTACAAAACTACAAAACAACAAAACAACAAAACAGCAAAACAGCAAAACAACAAAACAGCAAAGCAGAAAAGCAGCAAAGCAGCAAAGCAGCAAAGCAGCAAAGCAGCAAAACAACAAAAGGGATAAACTGATATGATTTTGGGAAATGATGTAGAAGAAATAAGACATACCAACAATTTACAAATCAGACTGGCAATTTCTGAAGATTTAGATGCTATTTTTAAAATAGAAAATGAATGTTTTGCAATACCTTGGAGCCTTGAGTCAATCGAAAATGATCTTAACCAAAATCCTTCAGCAACTCTTATGGTGGCAGTTTTAAATGAAGAGGTTATTGGATACATAGGAATGTGGACGGTTTTAGATGAAGCGCAAATAACAAATCTTGCTGTGAGTAAGGCGAGCCGAGGCAAAGGAATTGGCAAAATGTTGCTTTCTAGGCTTTGTCAGAATGCAAAAGAGTTAGGGACGGTAATCCTAACATTGGAAGTAAGACCTTCTAATATTTCTGCAATTACTGTATATAAAGGTGCAGGATTCAATGAAATCTCAAGAAGGAAATCTTACTACAAAAATAATGGTGAAGATGCTATCATAATGCTTAAAAATATAGGGCAAGACGTCGATGGTGTAGTATAAAATGTCATAATTTCACGAGTTAAATTTGTTATATTGACAATGAACGAGTAAAAAACATATACTAATGGCAGGGAGTATCGAAATGTAGAAAATTAATTGCATTTTGCATAAAACTTCGTATATAAATAGCATACTGAGCTATTAGAAACAATACATGTGGAAATTTTACGCATAGAAATATTATACAAGACATTAAATAATTCACAAACGATTTACAGGAGGAATTTCAATGATTTCAAAAACAGTAGTGTTTAATTGTGACAAGGTGCTTCCAATGAAAGCTGTAGCAGTTCTTATCCAGAAAGCCTCTACATTCCGCTCAAGTGTCTGGATTTCAAGGGGTGAACGCAGAGCAAACGCAAAGAGTCTTCTTGGAGTAATGTCTTTGGGAATTGAAAATCAAATGGAGTTAATTCTTACAGTTGAAGGTTCTGATGAAGAAGAAGCACTCGAAGTTGTTTCAGAATACCTTGCCGATCCTAAAGTTTAAATTATTAAGGTTTAGGTTAAAATCAAAGTTTTTAAATTTTAACTATGAATTTGTAGCTATAGACCATGCTTATGGCTAAGAGAGAATCTATGACACAAGAAAGCCAATTTGACGCAAGACTCGACCTTGTACCTATGAACCCGGGCGTATATCTGATGAAGGATACGTCGGGTTCTGTTATTTATGTAGGGAAAGCACTTCATTTAAAAAATAGATTGCGAAATTATTTTACGCTAAACCCTAAAGGAAACGCAAAAGTACTTGCAATGATTTCTCACATAACTGATTTTTCGTATATTGTATGCGAAAACGAACTCGAGGCATTGCTATTAGAATGTAACCTCATTAAGGAATATCGCCCACATTACAACATTCTTTTGAGAGATGATAAGGAATATCCATATCTTCGTATCACACTTGACGAGGAATACCCAAGAGTGCTCAAATCCTTCAGAGTCGGTCTCGATATTAAAAAAGGCGCCAGATATTATGGGCCGTATCTTAGTAACAACCTTAAGAAGGCACTTGAGACTCTGGAAACAATTTTCCCGATGAAAACCTGCAATCGCTTACTGCCAAGAGATATTGGCAAGCAACGCCCCTGCCTTCGTTATTTTATTGGCAAGTGCACAGGGCCTTGTAAAGGCGATGTTTGTGCTGATGAATATCGAAAAGGGATAATGGATATATGTCTTTTTCTCGAAGGCAGATATGATGGACTGGTAAAAGAACTTGATAATCAGATGAAAAAAGCAGCAACCGATTACGACTACGAAAAAGCTGCACTTTATAGGGACAGGTTGATGTCTCTTAAGCAAATAATGGTAAAACAAACTGTTTCAACAAGCACAAAAGGCGATCTGGATGTTATTGGAATCGAAGGTAACGGTAACGAAGTGTGCATCCAAAAGTTAGAAATCAGACAAGGTCGTATAATTGGGAATGCTACTTTTTTTGCGCATGAAGAAGACGCACAGGATGAAATTCTTGAAACAATACTTTTGCAACATTATATTGAAGCTCCTTTAATACCACCTGAAATATTGCTCCCAATTCAGTTTGAAAATATGGTAACATTTAGAGAAGCAATAATTAATTTAAGAAAAGGTAATGTTGAGCTTAGAGTTCCGCAGCGCGGGTACGGTAAAGAACTACTTTTCCTTGCAAATAATAATGCAAAACAATCACTTCGAAGACACACATTGCTTGTTGGAAACAGCAAGATTGCAACCGGAGAAACTTTAGACAAACTTTCAGTAATTGTATTCGGAGAAACAGGACGGTTAAAGCGAATAGAGGCATTTGATATTTCAAATCACGGTCAGGATGATATATCTGCATCCATGGTAGTTTTCATTGATGGTAAACCCCACAAATCATCTTATCGTTTGTTTAAAATCAAACAACAAGAATATCAGGATGACTATTCGGCAATGAGACAGGCAATTACAAGACGTTTGAAGCGAATTGGCGAAGAAGGATTTGGGGAGAATCCGGATTTGATTTTTGTTGATGGTGGCAAAGGACATATAACAGTAGCTAAAGAATCATTAGAAGAAACAGGAAATGTGATTGCTCTTCTTGGCATGGTTAAAGACAACAGACATAGAACACGAGGATTACTTTTTCCAGATGGGCGTATGATAGATTTATCTCCTGACATTGAAACGACAGGACTTGAAAGAGAAGAAAAATTGGGGCTTTTAAGATTAATTAGCGCGATACAAGATGAAGCCCATCGATTTGCTTTTCAATTTACAAAGAAATTGTCGAAAAAGCGAAATATGAAGTTTACTCTCGAAGGAATTGAAGGCATTGGACCTGCTAGAAGAAAGGAATTGCTAACAACTTTTTCATCGCTGCGAGCAATAGAACAGGCAAGTCTTGAGGATATTATGAATGTTAAAGGCATAACAAAAGCAGTCGCAGAGGCGGTTTTTAATCATTTTCACAAAGAAGGAAATACGGATTAAAAGTTTTACGCAATTTACAAGTAATACATATTGACTTATAAGTATTTAGTTAAAGATTGAAAGAATAAGAAGATTGAAAGAATAAGAAGAATTTGAAAGAATTAGAAAGAATTAGAAGAATAGAAGAATTAGAAGAATTAGAAGAATAAGAAGAATTAGAAGAATAAGAAGAATAGAAGAATTAGAAGAATTAGAAGAATAAGAAGAATAGAAGAATTAGAAGAATTAGAAGAATAAGAAGAATTTGAAAGAATTTGAAAGAATTAGAAAGAATTAGAAGAATAGAAGAATTAGAAGAATTAGAAAAAATTAGAAAAAATTAGTAGGGTTAAATAGGTTATAGAGATTAACAATATAAGAAGTTAACAGACCTAAAATAAGTGGTATTAGGAAGTTAAAAAGTTTAAGAAGATTTAATTGAATTTATATTTTCAACGAAGGGAAAGAAAAAATGGCATTATTTGGAATTTCAGATTTGCATCTGGCACTAGGAATGGATAAACCAATGGACATATTTGGCAACCATTGGGAGAACCATGCGCTTCAGATAGAAAAAAACTGGAAATCATTGATAAAGCACGAGGATACCATCGTTATTCCAGGAGACATTTCATGGGCGATGACTCTTGACCAAGCCAAAAGTGACTTTGAATTTTTAGACCGATTACCAGGGAATAAGATAATTCTGAAAGGTAACCATGACTATTGGTGGAGCTCAGTTACAAAAATAGAAAATTACCTTGAATCTAATAATTTAAAAACAATAATGCTTCTAAAAAACAATTCGTTTCGTGTAGGAGAAAAAGTATTACTTTGTGGAACAAGAGGATGGATTTTACCCTGCGAGAGTTCATTCAAGGTTAAAGATGAAATAATATATAAAAGGGAATTAGGAAGACTCAAAAATTCGCTTGATTCTGCTATGCAGATGAAAAACGATGACGACGAAATTATAGTGGCACTTCATTATCCGCCGATGCTCCCACACTGTGCTGAAACTGATTTTACAAAAATGCTAGAAGAGTATGGAGTAAAGCTCTGTTTATTTGGCCATATTCACGGTAATGGGAAAGAAAGGTCATTTGAAGGTGTTCATGAGGGTGTCGTTTATAAAAATATAAGTGCAGACAAACTTGCCTTCAAACCCATGCAGCTCTAGGCGTTCAGCCGTTTTAGACTCTTGCATGGATTTTGGATATAGTATATAATAACAAGACTGATTTGGTGAATGAATAAAATGTTAGAAAGTTGGTATCTATGGCTCGTAGCATGACAGGATTTGGTCGTGGTCAGGTGGTATTACCAGACAGAAAATGTAGCATTGAAATAAAATCTGTTAACAGTAAATATTGTGACATACAAATTCGACTTCCAAGAATTCTTAATGGCCTTGAGAATCGAATCCGCGAAGGCGTGACAAAGACTTTAAATCGTGGTAAGATTGATGTCTTTGTTGCATATGATGACAATCGCGAAAATTCGAAATCTGTAACTGTTGATTTGCCTCTCGTAAAAGCCTATCAGCATGCTTTTGCGGAAATTGCGGAAATTATCGGATCAGAAGAGAAGATATACGCGTCGGCAATAGCAAAACTTAATGATGTCCTTCAGGTTTCTACAGTTCAGTTAGATGAAGAAGAAACATGGAACATTTTGTCAGTGGCATTAGAAGATGCGCTTGCTGCAATTTGTAACATGAGAGAGAAAGAAGGCGAAGCACTAGTTTTTGACATACTAGGCAAATGCACTGAAATGGAAAATTTGCGCCAACAAGTTCTAACAAGGTCCCCTCTCATTTCTGCTGAATACAGAAATCGCCTTCAGCAAAGGATTATTGAACTTGCAGGAGATCTCGCAAAAGAATTAATTGATGAACAAAGGCTCGCAATGGAAGTTGCTATTTTTGCAGACAAATGTGCAATTGACGAGGAGCTTGTAAGATTATCAAGTCACATCAATCAATTAGAGGGAACCCTTAAAGAGAAACTTTCTGCAGGCAAGAAACTAGATTTCATACTTCAGGAAATGAATCGCGAAATAAATACAATCGGGTCAAAGGCGAATGACATAACAATTACAAGGTGTGTTGTTGAAATGAAATCCACACTAGAAAAAATTCGTGAACAAATTCAGAATATGGAGTAACCAGATGAAATTTATCAAAATCGGATTCGGAAATATGGTTCTAGCGCAGCGAATCATTGCAATTATTGGACCTGAATCATCTCCGGTTAAACGGCTGATACAGGATGCAAAAGACAGAGGAACACTAATAGATGCATCCTCAGGACGCAAAACTAAAACAGTTCTCTTGATGGACAGCGATCATCTTGTTTTATCATCGCTGACATCTGAAGAAATAGAAAAAGAAATAAGGGAGAGCTAAACAATGTTGCCATCGCAAATTCATGCAGAAAAAGGTGTGGTTATTGCTCTTTCCGGGCCGTCTGGTGTTGGCAAAGGAACAGTAATAACGAAAGTTCGCGAAATTGCCCCACAAATTAAACACTCTGTGTCAATAACAACAAGGGAACCAAGAGATGGAGAGAAGGAAGGCGTAGATTATTACTTCAGGACTGTTTTGCAGTTTGAAGAAATGATAGAGAATGGAGAAATATTGGAATATGACAAATATTGTGATAATTATTATGGAACACTAAAGGCACCATTACTTGAATGTATAGAAAAGGGAATTGATGTTATAATGGATATCACAGTTCCTGGGTCACTATCAGTTTTACAGAAATTTCCGGAGGCAGTAAGTGTTTTTTTATTACCACCGACCTTTACCGAATTAAAGAGAAGGCTGGTTAACAGAGGAACCGAAAGTGCAGAAGTTCAAGAAAAACGTCTGGCTAATGCAATCGTAGAGATTAATAAAGCAGAGCTGTTTGACTATATTTTGGTTAATGATGATCTGGAGAAAACAGCAAAACGAATATTGGCCATCGCAAAAGCAGAACGATTTCGCTACAAAAGACTCAAAGGAATTGAGCAAGCTGTTATAGATAGTTAATTACAAATATGTAGTTGAGTACAAATAGTTAGTTGGTTGCAAATAGTTAGTTGGTTGCAAATAGTTAGTTTAGTACAAATATTTAATCGAACAAGAAAAGGATTTATAAACAGAAATGTTTTTTAAATAAATGCCCATAGAACGAAACTTTTAGGGCAAATGCATACCATAAATTGCAGATAATGAAAGATAAATTTTTTAAAGGTCTTAAGGAGGACAATATGTTAGTAAAACCTACAATGGAATCACTGTTAAAAAAAGTCGAAAGTCGCTACACTCTTGCAATTCTTGCTGCCAAGCGTGCCCGTCAATTAGTTAATGGAGCACTACCACTTGCTACATCTGAGACACCTAATTTTGTAACATTGGCATGTGAAGAAATCGGCAAAGGAAAAATCATTGGCGTGAAAGGCATTCATGAAGTCTATATTCCATTAAGGCCCGAAATCGCTGCCGAAAGACTTGCTGCAAGACTTGCTTCGGAAAACGCAAGATTACAGGAAGCACTTGATGAAACATTCTCGAGAACTGATTTAGCAAGTCTTGATGACGGAGATGAAATTTTCGCTGAGTCTGAAGAAGAGATAGAGCTTATCGGTATCGCTGATATCACCGAAATCGATGTAGATTCACTCGTAGATAAATTCGCAGTTGCCGAAACAGAATTTGCAGATGAGGATGGTTTTGACCTTGACCTCGATTTTGAGCTTGATCTTGATGAAACAGAGTCTTCTAAGCAGGAGGACAAATAAATGCCAGTCGAGAAAACAATGGAGAAAATTGTCGCTTTAGCCAAAAACCGTGGATTTGTTTTTCCTGGATCAGACATATACGGAGGTCTTGCAAATTCATGGGATTACGGTCCGTTAGGTGTCAGTCTTAAGAATAATGTTAAATCAGCATGGTGGAAGAAATTTGTTCAGGAAAATCCGTACAATGTAGGCGTTGACTGTGCAATTCTAATGAACCCACAGGTTTGGGTTGCATCAGGCCATGTTGGTGGATTCAGCGATCCTTTGATTGACTGCAAAAACTGCAACACAAGGCATCGTGCTGATAAACTTATTGAAGACTGGAATAAAGAAAACGGAATTGAAATGCTAGTTGACTCGCTCGATTCTGCACAGCTCATGGAATACATAAATACAAATCAAGTTGCTTGCCCTGATTGCGCAAGTCATAATTTCACTGATGTACGTAAATTCAATCTCATGTTCAAAACATTTCAAGGTGTAACAGAGGAGAGCAAAGCTGAAATATACTTACGCCCTGAGACCGCGCAGGGAATATTTGTCAATTTCAAAAATGTTCAACGAACAACAAGGAAAAAAATACCATTTGGCATTTGCCAGATTGGTAAATCTTTCCGTAACGAAATAACCCCAGGTAATTTCACGTTCAGAACAAGAGAATTCGAACAGATGGAACTTGAGTTTTTCTGCGAACCTGGTACGGACATGGAGTGGTTTTCTTACTGGAGGAATTTTTGCCGGCAGTGGCTTTTGAGTCTTGGTATGAAAGAAGAAGAACTTCGCCTTCGTGACCATAGTGCCGAAGAATTGTCGTTTTACTCTACTGCAACAACTGATTTTGAGTATCTATTCCCTTTCGGATGGGGAGAACTCTGGGGAGTTGCTGATCGTACGGATTATGACCTAAAACAACATATGGAACATTCAAAAGAAGATCTTTCATATTTTGACCCTACAACAAACAAAAAATATGTGCCTTTTGTTGTTGAACCTTCACTTGGCGCAGACCGCGTTACACTTGCATTTTTGTGTGGTGCTTATGATGAAGAAGAGATTGCACCCGGAGATGTGCGTGTAGTCCTTCGTTTCCATCCAGCCCTTGCCCCTGTAAAGATTGCAGTTCTTCCTTTATCAACTAAACTTTCCGAAAAGGCAGAGGAAATATACACGAAACTTTCGAAGAAATGGATGTGCGAATTCGATGACCGCCAGTCTATTGGGAAACGTTACAGAAGACAAGACGAAATCGGAACACCATTTTGTATAACTTTTGACTTTGACTCTCTTGAAGATTCATGTGTGACAATAAGAGAAAGAGACTCAATGGCTCAGATTCGCTTGCCGATTGATGGACTTGAATCTTACTTCGAAAATAAATTTTCGTGGTGATCTATTTTTCACGAAAACCAGTGATTAATGCCTTGAATAATTATTTGTAATGGAAAATACTTTATGATATAATTTTTGAGCTTAAGGTAGCAAAACAGCTATGGTGTTACACAAACATTATACAAATTTTAGGAGGAAAAGAAATGACAAAGTATGTTTACACATTTAACGAGGGGAATTCTTCAATGCGAAATCTTCTCGGAGGGAAAGGTGCAAATCTTGCCGAAATGACAAGCCTTGGACTTCCTGTGCCACGTGGATTTATTGTTACAACAGAAGCCTGTACAAGATATTACGATGACGGTGAGAAAATTTCATCGGAAATTGAAGAAGAAATATTTACAACATTTGCTAAAATTGAAGCAATCTGCGAGAAGGGCTTCGGAGATCCAAGCAATCCATTCTTAGTATCAGTTCGTTCCGGGTCACGTGCTTCAATGCCAGGAATGATGGACACTATCCTTAATCTTGGTCTCAATGACGAAGTTGTTGTAGGTCTTGCAAAACTTACAGGCAATGAGCGCTTTGCATACGACAGTTACCGCAGATTTATCAATATGTTCTCTGACGTTGTTATGGATGTTGAGAAGAAGAAGTTCGACGCAATACTTGAAGCAGTTAAAGAAGAAAAAAGTGCAAAATTCGATACAGATTTAACAGCAGATGACCTTAAAGAAGTTGTTAGACTCTTCAAAGCTTTATTCCTTAAAGAAAAAGGATTTGAATTTCCTCAAGAACCAAAAACTCAGCTCATCGAAGCAATCAAAGCAGTATTCCGCTCATGGAACAACGAAAGAGCTATTGTGTACCGCCGAATGAACGATATACCTGGAAGCTGGGGAACCGCTGTTAACATTCAAGAAATGGTATATGGTAATATGGGAGATACATCAGGTACGGGTGTTGCTTTTACAAGAAATCCATCAACCGGTGAAAACAAACTTTATGGCGAATTCCTTATGAACGCACAAGGCGAAGACGTTGTTGCAGGAATAAGAACTCCACAAACTATTGATCAATTAAATCAGGTCATGCCTGAAGTTTATAATCAATTCGTAGATATTGCAAATAGGCTTGAAACACATTATAAAGATATGCAGGACATGGAATTTACAATCGAAAAAGGTAAACTTTTCATGCTTCAGACAAGAAACGGTAAGAGAACTGCAGCAGCTGCCCTTAAAGTAGCAGTTGACCTTGTTGATGACGGAATGATTACTATCGAAGAAGCTTTGATGAAAATTGATCCAAAACAACTTGATGCACTTTTACATCCAACTTTTGTCCAGAAAGACCTCAATGCTGCAAAAGTTATTGCTAAAGGACTTCCAGCATCTCCTGGAGCTGCAACAGGTAAAATCTACTTTGATGCTGCCACAGCAGCAGATGCATCAGTAAATCGTGGAGAAAAAGTTATTCTTGTTCGTCTTGAAACATCCCCTGAAGATATTGTTGGGATGGATGTGTCAGAGGGAATTCTTACAGGACGCGGCGGCATGACATCACATGCAGCAGTTGTTGCACGTGGAATGGGTAAATGCTGCGTTTCCGGATGCTCTGAAATCAAAATCAACGAAGATGAGAAATATGTACTTGATAAAGCTGGAAATCGCTATAACGAAGGCGACTGGCTTTCGCTTGATGGTGGAATCGGAAACGTATATGCAGGATCAATTTCTACACAGGAAGCTGAATTGACTGGCGATTTCGAAAGAATTATGGAATGGGCAGATCAGGCCAGAACCCTTAAAGTTCGTGCAAATGCAGACTCCCCTAAAGATGCAACAATTGCTCTTTCACTTGGCGCACAGGGAATTGGCCTTTGTCGTACTGAACACATGTTCTTCGAAACTGACCGTATATTTGCATTCCGTCAAATGATTGTCGCAAAAGACGAATTAGCCCGTAAGGAAGCTCTTGAGAAAATATTACCAGTTCAACGTGGCGATTTCGAAGGATTATTTACAGAAATGAAAGGCTATCCAGTAACTATTCGCTTGTTGGATCCACCTCTTCATGAATTCCTTCCACAGGAAAAATCTGATATTGAACATCTCGCTAAAGAGCTCGATATTTCAGTTGCAGATCTCGAAAGCACAATTGAAAGACTTCATGAACTAAACCCAATGATGGGACATCGCGGATGCCGTCTTGCAGTTTCATATCCTGAAATTGCTGTTATGCAGACTCGCGCTATAATTGAAGCGGCTATAAATGTTAACAAATCTGGCGGATCAGTAATTCCCGAAATAATGATTCCACTTGTTTGCGACATTAAAGAGCTCAAATTCGTCAAGAATATAATTGTTAAAACAGCAGATGAAATCATAGCTAAAGCAGGCGTAACTTTACCATACATGGTAGGAACGATGATTGAAATCCCACGTGCGGCATTAACTGCAGACGAGATTGCAACCGAAGCAGAATTTTTTAGCTTTGGTACAAACGATCTTACACAGATGACATACGGGCTTTCACGTGATGACGCCGGAAGAATTCTTGAAGATTACTACAAAGCGAAGATATTCGAAAATGACCCAACCGCACGTCTTGACCAGAATGGTGTTGGTAAACTTATGAAAATCGCAGTTGAGGGTGGTAAATCGACAAGACCTGACATTAAACTTGGTATCTGCGGCGAACACGGTGGAGATCCTTCTTCAATCGAATTCTGCCACCAACTTGGACTTTCATATGTATCATGTTCACCTTTCCGTGTGCCGATTGCAAGACTTGCAGCAGCACAGGCAGCAATAAAGTTCAACAAGTAATTCGAAAACAAAGATAAAGATAAAGATAAAAATAAAATAAGCAGTTTAAAACAAAGTCAAAACAAGTAATTTGCTAGAAAAAGAAATAATTAGTAATTTACAAAACAAAGTTTAAACAATTAAATTCCTGGGTAAAGTAATAATTATTAAAAAAAGCAAATTAAAATAAAAGCGCGGACAGCAATGTCCGCGTTTTTGCAAAAATTTGAGGAGTGTGAATGAAAAAACTATATGTTTCAGACCTTGACGGTACCCTATTGAACTCAGACGCCGAATTATCTGAGTTCACAAAAGTGGCAATAAATAAATTACAGACAAAAGGCATTCATTTTAGTGTTGCTACTGCGAGAACTGCAGCAACTGTTTTGAAAATACTAGAAGGAATTGAATTACAAGCGCCTCTCATATTAATGAATGGTGTTGGTTTAATGGATTCGAAAACAAAGAAATATATTAAGATTGAACAAATATCAAATGAATCAAAAACAAATATTTTAGAAACTATACGCAAAAATAATCTTTCAGGCTTTATTTATTCCATTGAAAATGGTGAGTTATCAACATTCTATGAAAATATTAACTCCCCATATACATTGTCTTTCATACAGGAACGGGTACAAAAATACAATAAAGTTTTTACAAGAGTTGACAATTTTTACGAATGTCTAAATAAAAATATTATTTATTATTCAATTTCAGATAAAAAAGAAAATCTCATTAAAGCTTATTATGAATTATCTAGAGATAATAAATTTCATATTGAGTTTTATAGAGATATATATACCAACGATTTCTGGTTTCTTGAAGTTTCATCAATTACAGCTTCAAAAGGTAATGCAGCTAATTTCTTACGTGAGGAATATGGATATGACAAGATAATTGGATTTGGAGATAATCTTAATGATATTCCACTATTTTTGGCATGTGATGAAAGTTATGCCGTTTTTAATGCAAAACCTGAGGTAAAACAAATAGCGACTGCTGTCATAGAGTCAAACATCAATGACGGAGTCGCTAAGTGGTTGATTGAAAATTCTAAATAGGCTGCTAAATTACAAAAACAAAGATATTTCTTTTGGATTTTCACCACGAATCTCGCGTACGATACGAACCATGTTAAGGTATCCGTCAACAGGAACATAATCTGGTATAGAGTTTCCTGAGCCAAAAGCAAAACCGCCGTGTCCTTTGCATTTTGAAATAACATCTTTAATGTAAATTTTCATTTCAGAATAGCTTAATCGGCAAACAGCGTCAGTATCAATTCCTCCAAAATTTCCTATTTTGTCACCGTATTTTTCTACCCAATAAGGGAAAGCTGCAATTTGATCTTCATTTGAATGCTTAGCATCAATCTTTGCAACGTTTATCAAATCATCCATAACATCAAATATATTTCCGCATGAGTGTAGTAAAAATGGCTTTCCATAACTATGAACCAAAGCGATTATTTTTTGATATTCGGGAATTATTAAAGACTTTACGTCAGACGTTTTAAGTAATGTTGTACTCTTAAATCCTAAATCATCGCCGAATCGCAAGACACAATAAATGTCTGAATATTTTTCGAGAAATCTTTCCCATATTTTATAATTTGTTTCTCCAACTTTTTTAAATAAATCCCGATACAAGTCAATATCATCTTCTGCAATATAGCACAGATCCATAAACCCAACGATATCCTGAGCACATTCAAAAATCCCATTGCCAGGGCCGCCGATAGCTTTCATACCTTCAGGCATTGTTTCTCTCAAAGCCTCATAATCCAATGAGTATTTTTCAAAAAACAAATCAGGCACTTTATCCCAAGGATACTTATCAAAATCCTCTCTGGTTTTTATGACACCGTCTTTATGTCCGCCCAGAGCACCGCTGCCTGGCATAATTGGCCCAATACAGGTTTCGTAGGTTACTGTATCGTAACCCATTTCAAGAAAAAATCTGTTGTAAATACGAAAAAAATCTTTTTTTGATTCGAAGTCACCGTCATAAAGGTGTGCAAATGGAATTTTTAACACTTTCTCCATTATTCCAACGCTGATATTATGTTCGTATAACGGAAGCCTTGCAGACTCGATATTATTTGCTGCATTAAGAATATTATTGTAGTCTGGTATAAATTTCATTTCTTTTCCCTCAGTTTATTCAATTATAAAAATCGAATAAATCTTTCTCTTTCTTTCTAAAAATAGGATTCATTTGCAAATAAATCAATAACTTTATTAGACACTCAAATACTGTTATTTTCTATGCACTCCAATAATAGTACTAAAAACACTAAAAATCTATCCCTATATTTTACAACTGCATGTCAAAAATTTACCTTTTCATTTCTATATACATGATTAATTCATCACAAAATGCAATGGATAAATCATCCTCCATGTATAATAATTTCGTTACCGTCGCAGACAAGTGATTTTTGCTTAAATCTGAATTTATTCAGATTTTTCTTATATTAATAAGATGATTGGGTGAATACCCGCGCATCCTTTTGTAGGCTTTACTAAAAACTGAACTGTTACCAAAACCTGTTTCTAATGCTGCCTGCGTGATTGAACGGTTTTCGTTTAATAGTTTTCTTTCCGCCTCGCAAATTCTTATATATGTTAAAAATTCATGAAACCCTTTGCCGGTGTTTTTCTTGAAATATCTCGAGCAATATGAGTAGTTAAAATTCAAGTTTTTAGCGACATCATTTAAATTAAAATTTTCCTTCAGCGCATTAATTTCGATGTAATTGAGCAATGCAGTAAGCGAGTTGTTCTGCTTTTGGCTTTTTCTTACTAAAATTTCAGGAATTACAAACATATCAAGACGAACAAGAATTGATATTAGAACCGAAAGATATCCTTTTATCGCGATTTCAAAGCTCAACTCCTTTTTAGTAAATTCATCAAGTAAAGAATTGACAAGCCAGCAAAAGGAATTGAGATACGGAGAATTGTCGAGGTTTTTAACAGGAGAGATATTAATATTAAGAAAAGAAGTAATATATATAGATTCGAAAGAATGCGAGTAAATTGAATAAATGAATTCTGGGAGAAACTTAATTACAATAATTTTTACATCTTCACCAGGTTCGCAAAATGTAGAATGAACATCACCACGTTTGATAATAATCAGATCGTTTTCTTTAACCAGAAACTTCTGTTGATTAAGTGTCTGCATGGCACTCCCTTTTATAACAAAAAGAATTTCAAAACAATCATGCCAGTGAGGAGTAACATTAAAAGGTCTAGATATATTATCCTGGAGAAATATATCACTCTTAATATCACTTTCAGTTGTAAGTTCTCTTTCAAGATATGATTCAGGATTGGCTCGCTTTTTATTATAAGGATTGTCAAGTGCGACTTGTTGATTACCAAGTGCGACTTGTTGATTACCAAGTGCGACTTGTCGATTACTTTCGGACATACACCATTTCCTCCATTCCTTTTACTAATATTCCTTTTGCTTAAAATGACATGGACTAATACAAGAATAATAATATCACATTTGCGATGGCATAAATTAAGTATTTATAGAATTCAATGCATTTGAAAAATATATGATAATTGTATTTCACAAAATACATTAAGTGCCATAAATCACATATAGCACATTCGCAATCATTAAGGATATTAAGAGATTAAATATTATATACCTGTAATATATTTAGGGTATAATTGGCCTATAGTTTATATATTGTATAAATAAATGATTTATATAGAATGTATGGTTTATATAGAGCAGTGGGGGTTTAGTATAAAATCTAATTTCATTTCATTTATCAGAGGTATTAAATTAGAACCCAGTAGAGCCTTGTATTTAAATGTTTAAGAGGAGAGTAATGTCTCATTCGTGTGGCATTGGCTCTTATAAAGAGTGATAATGGTTCATCATAAAACGTAGAATGTGCCATATAAAGGTGGATTGGCGGTAAACAAATGACTAAAGGGCACGTGAGACATTTGCACTGATATCGAAACACCCGGTACGGTTGTAAAAAGATACCTAAATAGTAAAAAAAGGTGTTGACAAAACAAACCCGCGGTGGTATCTTATTAAAGCGCCGCAAACGCGGACGGCAAACGGACCTTGAAAATTGAACAGTGAAACAAATACAAAACAAGCGGAGCCAACGATTCTTTTTGAGAATCGAAAAAAACAAAAAGTAAACAAAGAGCCAAACGGTTCTTAAATAATTAATTATTTGAGAGTTTGATCCTGGC
>JBBQKF010000062.1:0-19152 GCA_038326615.1 Saccharofermentanales bacterium
ATTTGAAAACCATCTACCAGCTATTTATTCATTGCTGCGTACTGGAAAAAATAAAGAAATATTAATTGAGGTTCTTGTTCAATTAGATAAGAAGAGTGTTCGTGGAATAGCACTGACCCCAACGCAAGGCTTGTTCAGAGGCCAAGTGGTTGAGGATACGGGAAGCCCATTGAAAGCACCTGTTGGAAGGGAAATCCTTTCACGTATGTTTGATGTTTCGGGGAACGCCATAGATCGTCAACCAAATCCCGTCAATGTAAAGTGGCGTTCGATTCATCAGGAACCCCCATCTTTGGCTAGACATTCCACCCATACAGATGTATTTGAGACTGGCATCAAGGTGATTGATATTCTCCTTCCTTTGGAGCGGGGAGGAAAAGCTGGACTCTTTGGTGGTGCTGGCGTTGGAAAAACAGTATTACTGACAGAGATGATACACAATATGACCGGACATCAGGAGGGTGTCAGCATTTTTTGTGGTATAGGTGAACGGTGTCGTGAGGCAGAAGAATTGTACCGTGAAATGAAGGAAGCAGACGTCTTAAAAAATATGACCATGGTTTTTGGGCAGATGAACGAACCACCGGGTAGTCGTTTCCGCGTGGGTCATGCTGCATTGACGATGGCCGAGTATTTTAGAGATGACGAGAGCACCGACGTTCTGCTGCTGATAGATAATATTTTTCGCTTTATACAGGCAGGGGCTGAAGTATCTGCTATGATGGGGCAAATGCCTTCGCGATTGGGATATCAATCCACTTTAGGGACGGAACTATCTCAATTGGAAGAGCGGATTGCGAATACAGATAAGGCGGCAATCACTTCCATTCAGGCAGTTTATGTTCCTGCGGATGACTTCACGGACCCTGCAGCGGTGCACACTTTTTCTCATCTTTCTGCATCGATTGTACTCTCACGAAAACGGGCAGGGGAAGGCCTTTACCCCGCAATTGATCCTCTTCTTTCCAATTCAAAAATGGCTACACCCGGCAAGATTAGCGATCGCCATTATTCTCTTGCGCAGGAAATTCGACGGACGCTGGCGCAATACGCTGAATTAAAGGATGTTATAGCCATGCTCGGGCTAGAGCAATTATCCCAGGTGGATCGCAACGTGGTTGCAAGAGCACGTCGCTTAGAACGTTTTCTAACCCAACCTTTCTCAGTAACGGAACAATTCAGCGGCATCAAAGGAAAATTTGTAAGCCTAAAGGATGGACTAGACGGTTGTGAAAGAATATTGAATGACGAATTCAAGGATTATCCAGAGAACGCCCTTTATATGATTGGCAATATTGATGAAGCTAAATTGGGAGACAAACAATGAAAGCAACATCGATGACGCTTAAAATTTTGCTGCCATATAAAATATTTGCGATAAAAACCGGGGTGACACGAATTGTGGCAGAAACCCCTAATGGTTCTTTTGGCATTTTGCCCCAACGTTTAGATTGCGTTGCGGCGCTTGAACCTGGCATTTTGACCTACGAAAATGACACTGAGGGAGAAGCCTTTGTTGCAGTGGATAGTGGTGTCATCATAAAGACAGGAGATCAAGTACTGGTGTCCGTACGTAACGCTAGCGGAGGTGTATCACTTGAATTGCTCCAAGATGCTGTGGAACGAGAATTTATGGAGCATGATGAGAAGGAGGAAAAACGCCGAGATGGTTTGAAGGCAATGGAAAGCAGTTTTATCAATAAATTGATGAGGTATAATCATGGAAAATAATCCAGAAAAAACTAAATCAAAAGCGCAAAAGGAGTATAGCCAGCATATTAAGGACAAAGCCGCCCTCAAAATGAATGCAAAAAAAGGAAGCCAAGAGACGGTTTGGTTTGGATTGGGAATGATGGGTATGATTGGCTGGTCCGTTGTTGTACCTACGTTTCTAGGGATTGCCCTCGGTAGATGGATGGATATTAATTTTAATGGAAATCTCTCCTGGACGTTAATGATGCTTGCCATAGGGCTGACTTTAGGTTGTTTAAACGCATGGCATTGGATAAAAAAAGAAGATAAGGCAATGCATGAATCCAAAAACGTGGACGCAGGGAAGGACAGCAAGAAGGAGGAACATACGGATGAATAATCTTGTCATGATACTCCAAGCAGGAATTATTGGCCTTGTGTGCGGTACTTTTTATTTCGGAGGATTATATTGGACCGTGGAAAAAGGGCTTTCATCGAAAAGGCCGGTATTACTTTTTTTGGGTAGTTTTCTCCTTCGTTCAGGTGCTGTGTTAGCTGCTTTTTATTTTACCATGGATGGGCAAGCAATTCGAGCGCTGATATCGTTAGCTGGATTTGTTATTGCTAGAGTCATCATTAATAGGATTATTCGCCGACACGGGACTATTTCTATTGTCAATGAAAGGGGGGAAGCTAGCAATGAACATATCACCTGATCAGAATGTCTTCTGGAAATATGGATTTGTGGAAATAAATTCTACAATAGTTACAACATGGGCTTTAATGTTTTTCTTGGTTTTAGTGTCTATATTGATCACTCGCAAACTGAATTTGGGCATGGAGCGCACAAGGTTGCAAAATGTGCTGGAAATAATTGTTACGGCAATCCTTAAACAACTAAGGGAGGTTGGACTTAAAGATCCACATAAATATATTGGATTTCTTGGGACACTGTTTTTATTTGTGGCTATCGCCAGTGTATGTACGATCCTTCCAGGATATGAGTCTCCAACCTCATCACTTTCAACCACTGCAGCCTTAGCGATATGTGTGTTTATAGCGGTGCCTATTTATGGCATCGGCGCAAAAGGATTTCGTGGATACCTGAAATCATACATTGAGCCCACGGCTATCATGTTGCCTTTTAATATTATCGGCGAATTTTCTCGAACGCTGGCTATGGCCGTTCGTCTTTTTGGTAATATGATGAGCGGTACAATGATTGTTGGCATTTTGCTGACCATTGTTCCGTTGATATTTCCAATATTCATGATTATTCTTGGATTGTTGACGGGAATGGTGCAGGCATATATTTTCAGTTTACTGGCTACTGTATATATCGCCGCGGCTGTCCAAAGCAAGGATACTATTACCGATAACAAGAACAATAACAATAATAATATTAACATTAACATTAACAGGGAAGCTTAATTGAAGCTAAAAGGAGGAATTATGGACACATTAACATTGGTTGCAGCAGTAATGGTGGCATCGATTGTCACAGCAGGACTGACAATAGGCATAGGCAGCCTTGGGTCTGCATTGAGCGAGGGAAAAGCAGTCTCTGCATCCATGAGCGCTCTTGCGCAGCAGCCGGATGCTTCTCCTACTATAACAAGAACATTATATATTGGTCTTGCCATGATCGAGTCCACGGCTATTTACTGCTTTGTTATTTCGATCATATTGATATTTGCAAATCCATTCTGGACATATATTATCAACTTAAAGTAGGAGGTATAGCATGCTGATCAGCTGGTTTACGGTCATATCGCAGATAGTGAATTTTTTAATTCTGGTATGGTTGCTGAAACGTTTTTTATATAAACCCATTCTGAATGCCATTGATGCCAGGGAAAAGCTTATCGCCGATAAGCTTGAAGCGGCAGAGGCCGACATGAATGCAGCTCAGAAAGAGCGAAAAGAATTTAATGATAAAAACGAGGAGTTTGAAGTGCAACGAGGAGCACTTCTACGAAAAGCGGAGGAAGAGGCAAATCAATTGCGTCTAGAACTACTAGATACTGCCAGAAAAGACTCGGAGGAACTTCAGCAAAGATGGAATAAAACATTACTCGATAATGAAAAAATTCTAAATAATGAAGTGAAACTTAGGACACAGCAGGAAATATTCGCCATCGTCCAAAAGATGCTAGCAGATTTATCAGGAACTACTCTTGAAGAAAATATTATTGATGTATTTGTGCGTAAAGTTGCCGATTTGAGTCAAGAAGATAAGGCACAAATCGTTTTAGCGTTTAAGGCAAACCCAGAAGAAACCCTTATTCGAAGCATGTTTGAGGTTTCATCTGATCAAAAGGCATTGATTAAAATGAAAATCAAAGAGGAACTTGGGATTGATTCAGCAGTACGGTTTGAAGCTGGTCCTGAGTTGATCAGCGGAATTGAAATCATCATCAATGATCGAAAAATAAGCTGGAATATTTCGGATTACCTGACATCACTTGAAGAAAACATGAAGGAATTTCTTGATAAAGGAGACTTTCAATGATATCCAATAACCCTACAACTATGGTCGAAAATACATTATCTGAAATGAAAGTGGCGCGTGAAGCTTTTTCCATGCAAATTAAAACAAAGGAAATTGGAATCGTCACCAAGATTTCTATGGGCATAGCACTTGTGTCCGGACTGCCAGGCGTAGGTCTGGAAGAACTCGTCATTTTCCCGGAAGGGGTATTTGGCATTGTGTTTTATCTTGATGAAAAAGAAGTTGGTGTTGTTTTGCTAGGAGAATTCCAAAACTTGAATGTTGGGGACAAGGTTACGCGCAGTGGCAGAGTTTTAGATGTTGGCGTCAGTGAAGCCCTATTGGGCCGCGTGGTTGATCCGCTTGGGAGCCCTTTAGATGGGAAGAACTCTGTACAGGTGGATGAACGTTGGCCAATTGAGCGGCCGGCCCCTCATATCATGGACAGGGCTCCCGTTGCCGAGCCTCTTCAGACAGGAATTAAAGTTATCGATGCACTTATACCAATCGGACGAGGCCAACGAGAACTAATCATTGGCGACCGACAGACTGGAAAAACAGCAATAGCCGTAGATGCAATTCTGAATCAGCAGAATACAGGTGTTCTATGCATATATTGCGCAATTGGACAACGAGCTTCATCCATTGCAAAAACTATAGCGATTCTAAAGGAAAATAATGCGATGAGATATACGGTCGTTGTTGTAGCAGAGGGAAACGATCCCCCAGGACTGTCCTATATTGCGCCCTATGCGGCGACCAGTATTGGCGAATATTTCATGCATAAGGGTCACGATGTATTAATCGTTTATGATGATCTTTCTCATCATGCTCGTTCATATCGTGAGATTTCTCTCCTGCTTCGGCGGCCACCAGGTAGGGAGGCATTTCCGGGAGATATTTTTTATATTCACTCTAGACTTTTAGAACGCTCAACGCGTCTAGGACCAGAATTGGGAGGAGGTTCTCTGACAGCCTTGCCGATCATTGAAACGGAAGATCAAAATATTGCGGCATATATTCCAACAAATTTAATTTCCATAACCGATGGGCAAATATATCTTTCCCCATCCAATTTTGAGCTTGGAATCCTTCCGGCTGTCGATGTTGGAAACTCGGTTTCCCGTGTTGGCGGTAAAGTTCAGCTCCCAAATTATCAAGCTATTGCCGGTGATTTAAAGCTGTCTTATGCTCAGTTCGAGGAACTGGAAACATTTTTGCGTTTTGGTACAAGGATGGATGAAAGTACAAGGAAAATTATTGAGCATGGAAAACGAATACGTGCCTGTTTGATGCAATCCGAATTTGTCACAGTATCGGTACCCGAGCAAATTATTATTCTGTTTGTACTGGTTTCTGGTTTGTTTGATCAAGTTCCCATTGAGAAGATGCCTGCGGCAGAAGCGGCGATTAAAGATACAACGAAAAGATTGTCCCCAGAAATTCTGGCCACCTTGAATTCAACAACGCTTTTCAGCACTGAGGAAAAAGAGGCAATCCTGTCCCAGGCCCGAAATGCTCTGAGCATTTACAAGGGTTGATTCTAGCAATTTTGCTGAATGACAAAGAATTTTAACAAAGAAGGTTATTCCATGAGTGAATCAAATGAAACAATGCGCCGAAAAATAAAAGGTGCTAACAGCATCAAGTCCGTTGTGCGTACGATGAAGGCCGTAGCGGGTTCAAACATACAGGAATATGAAAATGCCGTCAGTGCATTAGAGGAATATTTCTATACAACAAAGATGAGTCTCGTTGCCTATTTTAAAGGGCACAAATCGGACATCAATCCGTTGTACCTGCTAAGCAATCATGGGGACGTCAAAAAGATTGGCGCTATCATTTTTGGTGCGGAGCAGGGGTTAGTAGGTCAATTTAACGATGTGATAGTAGAATATGCCCTCAAAGAACTGGCGCCATTCAAGGAAAAACTTGAAATTTGGACCGTCGGCCAAGGTGTTTATGAGAGTGTCATTGAAGCTGGGTTTATAGTTTCTGGACAGTATAACGTTCCCAACTCTATTGGTGGGATAACACCTCTAGTAGGGGATATTCTACTGGATAGTGAAGGGCGACTGAAACGGAATGAAATTTCGGAATTGCATATTTTTTATAACAGGAATACACAGGAACTGATTTATGAGTCAGTTCATAAACGGTTATTGCCTTTGGATGAAATATGGATGAGTAAATTTACTGATTCGTCCTGGCCGACAGTTTCTCCGCCTGAAGTCATTGGGGAGCCCAGAATTACCTTGTTTTCATTCATCCATGAATATCTTTTTGTGGAAGTATTTCGCGCTTGCGCTGAATCTCTTGCTGCAGAAAATTCCAGTCGACTGGCAACCGCACAGCGTGCGGATGAAAATATTGGTGAATTACTTGAAACGCTAAACAGAAGCTATCAAGAATTGCGTCAAAATACCATTGATGAAGAAATGTTTGATATCATCTCGAGCTTTGAAACAATGTCAAAAAATAAATAGCATGCAAAAGGAAAGGATATGGCAGTAGCCCAAACCCTTTCCTTTTTACTGATTTTAGTGATCAACATTTTCCGATTCAAATTGTATGATAATGTCGTGAATTACACCTTGATCCAGCATATTATGCCCTAGTTTCTTTAGAAATATTGCGCTAGAATTTGGAATCAACTTTGCGATTTCAATGATATGGCTTTTATGAATTACATCAAATTGACTTGAGATAATCAAGACCCTTGCCTTTACATCAGGAACGCAGTTCCTTAAAAGGACACTATTATGAGCCATTAAAGATATTTTGTCATATAGATGAAGAAATAACAAATTACTTCGTAAGGGCTTTAATATTAGTTTTAACAATGCAATAGCGACTTTCATTGGTGTTTTTAGTCCTTGAATTTCTAAGTTGGGACTTATTAAAACAAGTGATTTCACTTGATTTCTTAGCACTGCAGCTGTATATAATGCAATGTTAGCGCCATCACTAAACCCAACAATGCTAAACTGATTTATCTCAAGTTGCCTGATAACATCTTCGATATCTTTCCCTAATACATCAAAAGTGAGATGGAAATCACCGTAACCTGATTTCCCATGTCCTCGCGTATCAATTTGAATGAGCATGTAACCTTCAGGAAAGCTATGTACTAATCTATCATAGGATTTTAAATCTTGAAAACCACCATGAAGTAAGACAATCGGTTTACCATTGCCTGATACTTCAACATTTATTGGTGTGTCATCACGGCTTTTTAGTATCATCTCATTTCCTTCCTTTTGGTATCAATAAAGAATTTTATGAGTTCTAAAACGTTATAGGGCATTTGGGATCTAATGATAGCGGAAGCAAATGGGATTGAAAAAGGCTTTGGCTTAAAAGCATAAAACCTACTTTCCCAAGATGTTGGCGCAAATTTTTCCTTGGCGTGATGCAGCGACTTAAAGTCATATAGTTGTGTCATATGGTCATATAGATATGTAAAAACCTTTTCATTAACGGAGGGATTATCATTCGAACTTACATTATATAAGGGAGACAGTCCCATTGTGCATTCGGTATACCCTTCTTCTTTGAATTTCATAAAGGCCTCATATATGATCATCTCAATTGCGCCTGCTTTTCCATTGGGATCTCTTCTGGTAATTTCTGCAATGTATCCTTTCAGGTATGGATTAAACACAACATATGCATTCACTTTATCTTCCGAATCAATAGCACAAAAGTATCTTCTGTTATAAGGGGCATCAAAATTATTCTTGCCTAGCATAAAAATAAGTTCAGGGGAACCTTTTGCCATTAACCAATTTTTTGAAATCTGTTCCATTTGTTTAATATATATCTGGCTTTCTTCTTTTGCCATATCTATCTCTTTCACATAAAGCCCATCTTTCACGGCATGATTAATAGCAGCTCTTACTTTGGCTACAGCCCCACCTTTCAAGCTATACTCTGACAGATTAAAGTTTGCATCCTCTCCACATTTTAAAAAGCCAAATCCAAAATTTTTATATATATGTATGTAATCATCAGTAATATTCATCAGTAAAAGATCTAAAGCGTTTTCCTCAGCAAATTGTGTTAGTTCATGCATAAACTCATTTGCATCACCTTCACTACATATAATATCTCCACATATAGCCATAACGTTCCCAACAATAGTATAGGAGCAAACACCTTCAACCTCTTTAGAAAAAAAATACAATTTATCATTTTCTAAAGACAAGTAAGACATGGGATTGAATCCAAATTTTAAAACCAGGGATCTAACCTTTTCCACATTTGGATTTTCAGTAAATAGACGATTTAAGTTAGAGCCCATTAACAATGTAATCGCGCCAACAATAAATGCCCAAAAGATAAATAACACAGTATCATTAAAAATTTTAATCCCTAATGATGCTTGCATCGTGTTTGCTTGCCCATTTAACAAAATTACCTGAAAAATTCCATTTGTGCTGATATTTAAAGACTGATCCAATAATTGTATGCTAATTTGGTAATATCCAAAAATAACTAAAAAGGCGCTTCCTAAATAGAATATGGCTCTTAAAGAATGGTTTTTTAAAGGCATTCTCCTAAAGTGAGATTTGTTAAATACAAGTAACAATATCAAAGAAATATCTATAAAAACATAAAACGGTGTAAGTGTATGTATGTGAATTAAATGACCCATTATTGAAATTGTAGCTGCAAATATAGAAATGATCCAAGCAACATAACTTCGCTTTACCAAACCTGCGGCAATCACAATCATTAGAACGCCGGATACAATAGAAAATGCATGATGCAAAGTCAATTCACTCATGTTTAATGTTCTGTTGAGAATCTCTTCATCAAGATCAATATATCTGAAGGGCAATGAATACCAAATATTCCTTAGCCCGCTGAGAAAAACCAATGCAATTATAAATGGTATTAAAATTCGTTTCATTTGATCCCCTTCTTGGCGTATCAATTCTGCTAACACAATGTACCTTGTAATTATAACCATTATTTTACTAATTATAGCATAAAATAAAAATCAGGTAACTTAAAAACAGCCATTTAAATAATTGCCTGTGAAATTAGACAATTTATATACACTTGTTTAAATTTTAGACAATTGTACGCTTTTGTATATTTCAAGAATATCAGATCCCCAGTAGAATAAAAAATAAAGTGAAATTGAAACATAGAAAGGACAATGAGAATATGAAAAAAAGAGCAGTATATTTTGTGATGATAGGGATCTTGCTTATCGGAAATTTAACCCCAGTATTTGCCGAGTCAAGCACTTCAACTGGCAATGCAATTATGACAACGCAGGAGGCAGTAACTACTGAAAAAGCCATAGCGACTGAAAAAGCCATCACTATAAGTAGTGAGCCGATTAAACTTTCCTTGCAGGAAGCAACTCTTATTATGACAACAAAAGGAACGCGTGCCGAAACCGCTGATTTGAACCGAAAATCGGATATTGCGGTGGCAAATGGCTATTCTGAAAAAGCAAGCACCATCAAAAAAACATTAGATGGACTGGATCAGTTGTACCAGGCGGAGTCTTTATATGGCGATAACTTCACTATAGCGACGGGCTACACCAGTAGCATGGTTATGCAGTTGAGCTATGAAGCGCAGGTGGCCGGCGCTACTCAGAATAACAAAAAGATCCTAAATTTAAGAAGAAGTTTTGCACAAGAAAATCAACAGAACAATTACCAGGCAGACTTGAATAAAATTCAGGAGGATACCGTCATGATGTATGGTAATGTTCTTCTGGCACAAGATAACTACAAAATTGCAACAGACAACTTAATCGTTCAACAAAAAATCATGAAGACGATTAATGCAAAAAAAAGTGTTGGGCTGTTGTCTAAAAAAGATGTGTTACAGGCTCAAACGGCGGTGATGGACGCAGAAAAAGAAGTTAGAACTTCAAAAACCAAGATGGCGTATGCCCATATGAGTTTTAACTATTTGCTTGGATTTGGGGTACTGCAGCCAGTTACTTTTACAGACAAATTGGCGGAGACTACAACCGAAGGGATAGATGTTGAGCTGGCCATTGAAAGTGCAAGAAACAACAGAAATGAAATAAAAGGGGCAAACTTTGCAAAAGAAATTTATAAGATTTTGTTGAATGACGTGAGTGCCTATCCAAAATCTTCATCAACATATTTAACCGCACAGATCAATCTCTTGACTGCTGAAAAAACGGCGAAAGACGCGTGGGTCCAAATTGAAATTGACATTCGCAACAGAGCGGCAGAAGTGGAAGACAAAGAGGCGGCCCTAATAGCGGCTAAAGCGCTTCAAAACTATGCAGAAGAAGGCGTTCGGCTGATCACCCTCACAAACGAAGAAGGCCTTAGCACAGTGGATGAGCTTTTGAATGCACAAGTAAGCTACTATAAATCCAAGTTGAATGTTGCAAAGGCAATATCTGATTACAACATATCCTTAAAGGAGTTGAAGGATGCCCAAGGGGTTGGTACCATGAGAATACCACTTTAACAATTACTTTCGGGGTGCTTTGCTCGCCGCAAACCGCTCCAATGCCTGTGCGGCAGTTCCTGAAATAATTTGATCCAGTATGAATATAACTTCCTCTGGAGATTTCTTCATGCCACTCATGATCCAGTCTTCAAGAAGGGCGGCAAATGAAACACTATAAAAATGAGTGATGTATTGAAAATCGGTTTGATTAATATCGATGCCTTTTGATTTTTCATTTAAAAAAGAAGTACTGATAGCAAAGGCTTCTTTGTAGAAGTAGCGTTTAATAGAATCCCGGTTCACGGAATGAAGGATACACAAGGTAAGCAACTCGTTTTTTTGTATATACTTAAGCAGATAAATGCCGGCCTCCTGCCAGGAAAGGAAATTGTCATTCTCTTTCATAGCTGAGACAATTTCCTGATTTATTATCCACTCAAGAAGATCGTAGATATCTTGAAAATGATAATAGAAAGTTTGCCGGTTAAGACCACAATTTTCAACAAGTTCTCGTATGCTAATTTTTGTGATAGGCTTAGAAGCCATGAGTGACTTGAGGGAATTGGCCATTGCAGTTTTTGTTAAATCTGTCTTTACAATATAAGGCATATTATGTCTCCTGAATCTGATTTGTAGAATTTTTACTATAGTCCTATTATGAAACATTTAAACAAATAGTACAAGTGTAAAAAATTGAACAGGTAGTGTGAAAAGAGAGAAAAGAGGTAAGAAAATGGGAATGGAAGGGAGCTACAGGATAACGCTAAAGAGCCAGTTGGGGCCCAAGAACGGAATATTTGTGGTTAGTGAGCAGGGAAAAAAACTTCTAGTTACCTTCACATTTTTAGGGCGGGAGAATATATTAATTGGCAGGGAAATGACAGGAAATTTTAAAATCGAGGGGGAAATAACAACCCCACTGGGTTTGCGCCAATGTCAGGTCAATGGACAGTTAACTAGCATTGGATTCAGTGCAAATATAATAATTAATGGTAAGAGTTATCCAATAACCGGAATGAAGGTGGATGACAAGTTGGAAGGGGAAGGCAAAAAAAATGGACAAGGAAATAATAATTAAAGAGAAACGCTTATCAAAAGGCAAAATTATAGTAGGAGTAATATTAATTATTGCTTTATTGGGAAGCAGCGCCATATTTGCGGCCGTTCAAAGGCAGCAACCAAATCAATTGATCATCCAGGGAAGCGTGAAGATGGAAGAAACTAATTTAAATTCAAAGTTGGCAGGAACCATTGAGGAAGTTTTTGTTCAAGAAGGTGATTTGGTGAAGGCTGGAGATCCACTCATAAAGTTGACCAGCGAAACGGTGGAAGCAAAATTGCAGCAGGCGTAAGGTGCTAAAGCGGCAGCGGAAGCGCTGGCAGGCAAGGCAGCTGCGGGAGCTAGAGATCAGGAAGTGGCACAGGCAAAAGCCGCATATGATTATGCGCAGAAGACGTATGACAGAATGAAAACTCTCGTAGAGCAGGAAGCGATTTCTACGGCGACCTTTGATCAGGTGGAAGCCCAATATACAGCAGCAAAAGAAGTCTATGACATGGCGACTGAAGGAGCCAGAAGTGAAGATAAGGCGGCTGCAAACGCATTGGTCCAGCAGGCAGGAGGAGCTGTGGCAGAAGTAAACAGTTATTTGGATGATTCTGTTATTAAAGCACCTATGGATGGAGTGGTAACTGCCATAAATGTAAGTGCAGGAGAACTTATTTCTACAGGAATGCCTCTTGCAGCGGTAACGGCAATGGATGCATCATGGGTTGAAGTGAATGTGAAGGAGACAGACTTGTCTCAGGTTGAATTAGGACAGAAAGTGACGCTGAAAATAGCGGCTTATCCAAACACGGTCTTTGAAGGAAAAGTGATAAGAGTTAGTGCAAAGCCAGATTTTGCAATAAAGAGGGCGACGAATGAAAACGGTGATTTTGATGTATTGTCGTATGGCGTTAAAATAAAGCTTGTCAATGTTGAAAAAAATCTCTATCCGAACATGACGGTACTGGTTGATTTTGGGAAAAGAGAAGGTCTGGATAAATGAGAACTTTTATTACAGAAAGTATTATCACTTTTAATGAATTCAAGCGAAAGCATCCCAGACTTATCATGGCAATACTGGTTTTTGTAATAGTGCCAGTTGCATCAAGTGCCCTTTTAGGAGTTGAAATGAAAGCAGACGTTTCTGTTTCAATTCCCACCGTGGTGATGGACAACGATAATAGTGCCTTCAGTAAAGACTATATTCAATATATCGAAGAAAGTGACATTTTTCAGATAGAAAAGTACGCGGATAATTATCAGGAGATGGAAAAGGAAATTTTTGAAGGGAAAGCTTATGCTGGTGTTATTATCCCCGAGGATTTTTCGAAGGACCTACTGGCGGGAGTAGCGCCCAAGATTCTAACTATTTATGATGGATCCACGATGGCTGTCATCGTTTCTTCCAAAGCATCTATGATGGAAACTTTAATGACTGTCAAGGCGGGCTATATGGCTAAGATTTTCCAGGGGAAACAAAATGTTGTGCCGGGACAGATAATGAATCAGGTGATGCCCATATCGACAACTTTCCGAACACTCTACAATCCATCAAAAAGTTTTAGGAACTTCATACTTCCTGGCTTACTTGCGGCAATCGTTCAAGTTTCAATGGCGATAACAGGAGCGGAGCGCGGATATGAAAATCAGCATAAAAAAATGACCTTTATGAAACACATGAAAACTGTGCTAGTTTGGAGCGCTGTAGGCGCCATGTCAATTATTCTCTGCCTTTCTTTACAATGGATATTTTTTGGCATGCCATTAAGGGGGACAATCATGGGAGGGATATTGCTGACGTTCCTGTTCTCAACGGCAATCACCTTAATGGGATATGTGCTGGGTTCGTTTTTTGATGATCGGGCGTTCTGCACCCAAATTTCCTGTATCCTGGTTTTGCCGACGGCAATACTCGGAGGATACACCTGGCCGGTGCTAGCGATGCCTACTGTTGTTCAATATCTGGTAAAAGTGATTCCTTTTACTTATTATGGTGAGGCGGTGAGAAATCTTTGCCTGAAACCTATGGAATTCAGACACATACTGCCTGAGATTTTTTTTATGGTGGGTTTTGTAATTGTTGAATTGGTTGCGCTTGCCCTTGTGAAGCGCAGTAAAAATGCGGTGAGGGGAGATCATGAAATATGTCAAATGAAAGTAGCTTGAAAGAAAAATTGTTAAAAGTCAGACCTCATCTTATTCTTGTATTTATACCACTCTTATTTACAATTATATTTGGATGGGTGATGAGCCCTGTGTACGTCCAAAATATTCCGCTTGCTGTATTTGACATGGATAATTCCACAGAATCAAGGGAAATCGTTAGCAGTTTTTATGATTGTCCTACGTTTAATATAAACGAAAACTTGCAGTCGGTAAATCTGATTGAAGAAGCTATGCTTCGCGGGGACGTGAAGGGGGCATTAATTATTCCAAAAGATTTCGGAAAGGAACTCAAATCAAAAACAGGAGCAGAAGTGCTTCTATTGGCAGATGGAACGAATTTTCTGGTAGGAAACAATATACAGCTTTATGGAAATACCATTTTATCTATGGCCAATGCCAGCGTTCAAATGAAAATGCTTGAAGCGGGGGGAATGGTTCCTTACGTGGCGGAGGAGAGCGTCTATACGCTTAATCTTATAGATCGAGTTTTGTACAACCCAGAGTTGGGTTATTTCTACTATTTATTTGCAGCACTTCTGGGGCTTTTTGTTCAACAGACCATATTGGCTGTTACCCCTACGATTTTGATCGAAGAAAAACACAGATTGCAAGCGCAGAATAACATTTTTGATAGGGGAGAGCATAAAATACATGTATTAGCTATTGCCCAAAAAATAGGTTTGTATGCCATGCTAAACACCATAAGCACTATCGGATGCTTTGTGATAGCGGGGAAGTACTTCGCCTATCCATTGAAAGGGAATCTATTGTATTTACTACTTATTCATGTTGTATTTTTACTTTGTTGCCTAGGCGTTTCCCTTGTACTGGCGGCAATATTTGATGATAGTACCCATTGCATCCAATTTGTCATGTTTTTAGCCATTCCAACAGTGCTTAGCAGTGGATATGGCTGGCCAGAATATATGATGGCGCCAGGATTTGCTACACTAATGAAAGCAGTCTGGCCTTTGTACTATTATATAAATCCATTAAAAGATCTTATGCTGAAAGGTGCAGGATGGGATGTAATTGGTCATTATATAATGGGAGGACTTTTATTTGCAGCAGTTTGGATACCTATTGGGCTGGCTTTATATAGTCGCAAAATAAAGATACTGAAAAAGAGTAATTTTATTTAGTCTGATAAATCAAAACAGTTTTGCGTTAAAGGGGATTGCAAGTCTAGACAGGAGCGAGTATATTAAGCTTATGTGAAATAATATTAATGTAAAATTTGAATCATTGAAGGAGATGCTAGATGGAGTTGTTCACTATTTTATTGGTTAGCTCAATTGGGCTTGGCTACTTTATATATGGCAAAAAAACAACGGATTTCCATTTTCTAATATCTGGAATTGCCTTAATGATTTATCCATATTTTTTTGCCGGGCCGCTTTTGATTATAATAGGTATTATTTTGCTCGCAGAGCCGTTTGTGATAAAAAGGTATTTCTAAAACATATCACAATTGGCCATCTGGTCAAAATAGATAAAAAACAAAAAAATCCACAAACATTGAAGTTTGTGGATTTCGTTCGTTTTATTTATTTTTTTTACCACCACAGTTGAAATGTAAATAAAATTATTTAGGGATTAAAGCAATTCGCCCATGATGTAACTAATATCACCTTCATGTGAGCCATCACAAAATGGAGGTTTTTTTGTTTTCTTGCATGAACATAGAAAAGCTCTCCTGTCTTTTTCAACAGTGAATTCCAAAGGAGTAAACTCGGTTCCATGATGTGAGCCATCACAAAATGGTTCATCTGCAGTTTTTCCGCAAGTACACCAATGATATTTTTCACCCTTTTTCAAAGCTACTTCTATTGGCATAGGGTGTTTTTTTTCTGATTCTTTCATAATTAGCGCTCCTTTATAATAGTTGTTATACAAATAAATAGTAGCCATTTCTTTCCGATAAAATAATTATATCTTGTATTCTCGCTATGTCAATTTTTTTTTCGCTTGGAACACGTCAAGTGGGATACATAGTGTAAAGTTAGAATGGGAAAAATACTTCTAATTCCGCTAGGGATTATTTTAGTCAAGCACTTTTATAACATCTTAAACTAAATGTTTTTGATAAATAGCCGATATAACAATCAGAAGCAATATTGAACTAGGAGGTTAAAGATATGAGATACGTTCCAACACATTGTTTAAGAGAAGGTATGGTTTTGGGGCATAACCTATATAATAACATTGGAGAACTTATGCTTTCATCCGGGATGACGTTAAGCAGTGATTATCTAAAATCAATTCAAAGACTTAAGTACAATGGTATATATATTGATGATGATATATCGAAGGATATCCCAATATTAAACCTAATAAATGATAAAGTTAAGGCCCAGACGGTAAAGGGAATCAGAGATATTTTTATCCATTCCGAAAAAAGCAAGACAAATATGAAGAAGGCGATGCAGAACGCGAAAGAGCAAGTTGAAACAATTGTGGATCAAATATTTTCTCATAAAAATATTATGGTTAATATTATAGATATGAAAGTGTTTGATGATTATACCTATTATCATTCAGTTAATGTTGCCGTCCTATCAATAGTTATTGGCGCTGCTTTAGAAATTGACAGAGAAGAACTTTGCGATTTGGGGTTCGCTGCACTGCTCCATGATATCGGAAAGGTATTTGTTGATAAGAATGTTTTAAATAAACCAGGAAAACTTGACAATGATGAATTTGAAGAAATAAAGAAGCACCCCTTGTTAGGTGCGGAGCATATTAAGAATGGATATTCCGTCTCAAGCAGGTCTTATATGGGCATATTGGACCATCATGAAAAATTTGAGGGTGGTGGATATCCAAACAACATGGGGGGTGAAAGGATATCCCTTTATGGTAGAATTATTGCGGTAGCAGACGTTTATGATGCTTTAACCTCTGACAGAACCTATCGAAAAGCCTTGCTTCCATCAGAAGCGATGGAATATGTTATGGCTTCAACCATGACATTGTTTGACCCGAAAATAGTTGAGATTTTTGCCCGAAAAGTTGCGCCTTACCCAATAGGGACATGCGTTAAACTTAGCAATGGATTAATGTGCATTATTATAGATAATTATGAAGATCTTTGCATGAGACCTAAAGTAAGGATATATAAGGATAAAGACAAAGATGTGAATCCTTATGAAATTGATTTAGCGGATTATAATAATTTGAATATAACAGTTGTTGAAGTGCTGTAATTTGAGATTCATGCTTTTGATTCGGATTATATGAAGAAAAAATATCGGATGAGATAGTTAAATGATGGAATCACCGTTGAAACTATGCTTGCAGCACGGTTCTCAATTGCCTTGGTTCTAATCTGGGCATATATTTTCAAAAGAAAGCTTGCATTTAATCTAAACAAAGATGAATATAGTTTTGTTGCTCTGCTGAGTATTGTTTACCTTATTGGTATTTTATTCGCTCTTTTGGGTGGCGTACTTTAGGCACTTTATGCGACGGGGCTTGGGACAAATATACTTAAAATATAGATCCAACTTTAATTATTGGCTCAAACAATGCAGCTATTATTAATACGCTTGAACCACTTGTGGCTTACTTTGCTGGAATGATTTTAATGCGGGATAGACTTGGAATCGCTGCCATCCTTGGGGGTATCATAATAATAGTTGCCATCATATTAATGGATATTTTATGATTAAAAAAAAGTCGTAAATTGACTTTTATTGGTACACAAACATACGCTTATATTATTGACAATAAAGTTTAATAATTATACTATGACAACAAAGGCATTCAGCAAACGGAGTCTCCTGTATTTATGAAATTGCCTTGTAAAAATATTAACTATTTAATTAAAGGAGGACTAGAAATGAAAAAAAATATTGTGGAAATTGCTATTGAAAATGGAAATTTCAATACACTTGTTGCTGCACTGAAAAAGGCCGATCTTGTGGACACTTTATTGGGAGAAGGACCGTTCACGGTATTTGCGCCAACTGATGAGGCTTTCAAAAAACTGCTGACTGAAATGGAAATCAACGCAGAAGATTTATTAGGAAATCCTCAGTTATCTGAAATTTTGTTATACCATGTTTTAAGCGGTAAGGTAATGTCTTCAGATCTAAATGATGGTATGGAAGCAAAGACAGTTAATGGTAAAGCTATTAAAGTTTCATTAAAGGATGGTGCCTTTATCAATAAATCTAAGATCGTTACAGCTGACATCGATGCTGCTAATGGTGTTATCCATGTTATTGATACAGTTTTGATGCCAGAATAACTTCGTAAGCGAGAATTTATGCCCTACCTGCTAATGTTGTTAACCGTAAGCGTCTAATAGCGCAAACCTAGAATACAATATTAAAATTTTAGAGAATGTACCTGTTGAAGTCGTAACACTAAAGTTGCTACAGAAGGAGGTGCATTTTTATGATAGACCGTGATGTAAATCGAAATGTTTGGGAACAAAAACTTGCCGATTTTGAAGGTTGCCCGAATATTACCATTACAACAGAGGGAATAAAAGTTACAACTATCAAACACCGGCATAAATCTACTTTATTGTCGACGCTATTGTGGCTTGATCAAGAAAGGAGTCATAACTAAGAATTTTTAAATCGTGTATTGACAAGCGTGAACATTATATTCAGAAATGATTATGAAAGAGATACGATAGAATGCCAATATATAATAAAATAATTGATGACTTTGTGCCACTGCATAGAGAGATAGATGGACTTAGCAGTCATATTGAGAAGAAAGAGACGAATATAAGGGGATGAATGATATGAAGCGAAACAAGGCATATGACATAATGATCATTGGTGCAGGGATTATAGGTACCAGCATAGCGCGAGAACTATCAAAATTTCAACTAAAAGTATTGATTTTAGAGAAAGAGCCGGATGTCTCCATGGGCGCAACAAAAGCCAATAGTGGTATTGTCCACGGTGGATATGCTGAGGATCATGGCAAATTGAAGGGGATATTGGCTTACAAAGGAAGAATACAATTTCGAAAATTAAATAAAGAATTAAACTTTGGATTTAGAGAAACGGGTTCTTTGGTTGTGATCACCGATGACAATAAAGAACCCTTGGAATATTTACAACAAAATGGCATGAAAAATGGATTGCCTGATTTGAGAATCATAGGGCCTGAGGAAATCAGAAGGCTAGAACCTAAATTGAGCAAAGATATAAAATGGGCCCTGTACTGTCAAGGAGCAGGCGTGTGTTCTCCCTACGAGATGGCAATAGCCATGGTAGAAAATGCTATAAAAAATGGGGTGGACTTAAAATTAGAAAATGAAGTTCAATCCATT
>JBBQKF010000063.1:0-18486 GCA_038326615.1 Saccharofermentanales bacterium
TTTCTGTTATAATTACCACACACCCTGTGGGTCGGTTTCCTCTGTTTTCGATCAACACCTTGCACCCGACCCCACTGTGTTGTCCCCATGTGTTAGGAGAGTTTAATGGAAATATTATCACTTAAAAATATTCCGATGACCGATAAGATAAGCTATGGAATGGGCAATCTGACATATGGAATTATTTCACAGATGGTAGGGACCTATATGGTTTTTTACGCAACTGCGGTTCTTGGACTTCCCGGAGGTATCATCGGAACGGTTGTTAGTATTAGTGTTTTGTGGGACGCGATATCTGATCCTCTCATGGGGTACATTTCGGATATAACAAAATTGAAGTATTTTGGCAGGCGCCATCTTTATATACTCATTGGAAGTATAACGCTTGCGATTTTCAATTTTATGATTTGGGCGATAAGCCCTGAGTGGTCAACGGTTGCAAAGGTATCTGCAATTTTCGTTTTGATGTTGCTTATTAAAACTGCGTCAACTGTTTTTGCAACACCTTTTACTGCACTTGGAGCTGAACTTTCATGTGATTATAACGAGCGAACTTCGATTCAAGGAATTAGAACAATATTTTTCCTAATCGGATTGATGTTTGCAACAATAATGGGATTTTTAGTATTTTTCAGACCGACTCCCGAATTTCCTAAAGGGCTGCTTAACCCAATCGCATACCGAAACATGGGAATCGTCTCTTCTTTGATAGCTCTTGTATTTGGACTTGTCTGTTATTTCAGAACGCGAAAATACATTCCGCACCTTCCAGTATCACATCTTTCGGAAGTTGAAAAGGGAAGTTTTAAGAAGCTCTTTGTAAGTTTTGCCGTTGCACTCAAAAATGTAAGTTACAGACACATCATTTTTGCATATTTGCTTACTAATATTTCGTCGGCGCTTATAAATACGCTTGGAATTCACGTATTTACCTATACTTTTAAGTTGAACAGCAAGGACATTGGTGTGATTTTTGGAGTTCTTTTCGTAGTCAGTATTTTGTCCCAACCTTTGTGGGTTAAAATTTCCGCGCGTATTGACAAAAGGGGCGCAATGTTAGCAGGGATTTTTGCAAGTTTAGTGGCGAGTGTTGTATTGCTTGGTTTTGTGTTTGCAAGAAATTATATTGCAGGCCAGATGATTTTTATGATTCCGTTTGCGATTATTGTCGGATTTGGTTCAGGAGCGCTTTTTTCTATACCATATTCTATGATTGCTGACACGATTGATGTTGACGAGCTAAAAACAGGCTTTCGCCACGAAGGCGTTTATTATGGGAGCCTGACTTTTTTCTATAAATTTTCACAAGCTATTACAATTTTTATTCTTGGACTGATCCTTCAGTTGGTAAAATTTAACAGCGAAGCGAAGGTTCAGCCAGATAGCACGGTTTTGATTCTTGGTCTTACCATTGCGGTTGGCGGGATTATTGCACTGACTTTAGCCGGCCTTATGTATTTGAAATATGATTTGAATAAAGAGAAAATTAGCGAAATACAAGCCATGATCGAGAAAAAAGCGCAGGATTCGCATTTGGAGCAGTAAATTTAGGAAGATGTGTTTAAATGAAAATTAGAAATATTGCTCTTTTAATATTATTATCAGCAATTTGGGGTGGATCATTTATATTTATGCGATTGCTCTCGCCTGTTTTCGGCGCCGCCGGGACTGCATGCCTTAGAGCCTTGATTGCAGGAGTTTTCATGATTTCGTTTTATAAATTGACAAAATACAAAATCGAATGGAAGCGCGACTGGAAATTGCTTTTACTTATAGGAATTATCAATTCAGCTATACCGTTTTTTTGTTATTCTTTTGCTGCTTTGTATTTGCCTGCTTCTCTTTCGGTAATTATTAACAGCATGTCGCCGATGTTTGGCGCTATATTTGCTGCAATAATTTTAAAAGAACGATTAACAATTGAGAAGGTCTTTGGCCTTGTTCTTGGCACGACCGGCGTTGCAATAATAACTGGGAGCAAATCTGTTGAAAGCGGAGTATTTGTTTATTTATCCATAGGAGCATGCCTTCTTGCAACGGTGTGTTATGGATTATCCGGAGCAATTATTAAAAAATATGCGCAGAAAATTGAGTCAAAAGCCATGGCAGGCGGAAGTCAACTTTTTGCAGGACTTGCATTATTACCTTTTCTTCTTATTAACGGAACGACTTCTGCTATTAGTGTAAATGTTGCGCTTTTAGCAATAGCCTTTGCTGTTTTATGCAGTGCGCTTGCATATCTTATTTATTATCATTTAATGAAAGAAATTGGCCCGATTAAAACTTTAACAGTAACTTTCATAATGCCTGTTTTCGGAATATTTTGGGGCTGGTTAATTTTAGATGAAAAAATGTTTCCACAAATGCTTGTCGGAGGTGTAATAATTTTAGCTGGAACATTTTTAGTGGTTCGTCCGAAAAAGGATTTTGTTGACAAAACAATTTATAGTGATATCTTGAAGTCATATAAGTGACAGGGAGGGATGTGTTATGGATAGACAAAAAAGGACCTTCTTTCAAAGTTTTGTACTTTATTCTAGCTTTATTTTTGGAATTTACAGCTTGATTATATCAATAATTTTTGGAAGTGCATTTTTGAAATCTACACTATTTACATTATCGGTCATAGGTGTGAGTGATAATGGAGGGATGTTTACTCTTAAAGCATTTGAAAAGATTTTTAGCCTGCCGACAAACCAGCTTGTATCATTTGGTGCGATGTTTTTATCTTCGGTATTTCTGTTTTCGATGACAATTTATTTTTTGGTAAAAGTAATGCTAAACGGGTTTGAAAACACAAGTGCAATCGCAATCATTTTCATATCTGCTGCCGTAAACATCGCACTGTTTTTAATAATACCTCCGCAGTCATACACCCTAGGACTATTGCTTAATTTAAAACTGTTTATTACTTCTATTGACATGGATTATATAACGAAATCATTTGCTTTTAGATTGCTTTTTAATCCTGTTTGTAGTAGTATCCTTTTAATAATTTCCTGCATTTTAAATATTATTTCGATAAGAAAAAGTTTTAAAAAATGACAAAGACGAACCGTCTCCTTTTGCTGTTATAAATTGATTTTGATTTTCACACACAACAATAATAGCATTTTGTCAGGCATTACTGTTTTAACCCTGTTAATATTTTCTAAAATTATAATCCGCTTTTAGCCTGATTTAGCAAGAAGCCCCTGAAATCTCCCACCTCATAGTCGGTGAGAGTAGGTCAGTATTTGCTACGAATGCTCTCTATTTTTTGCTGCCTTCTCGGAATTTTGTTGGCGTAAGACTTGTTTTGTCGCGGAACTGCCGTGAAAAGAAAAATATATTTTGATACCCACAAAGTGCCGCGATTTCGGCGATTGATTTGTTTGAATATAAAAGAAGATTCATTGCCTTGTTGATTCTTAAATCGATCTGATATTCCTTTACCGACATGCCAGTGGTTTCTCTGACAATCCTATTTATAGTGTTGGGGTGATAGTTAAATATTTTAGAAATATCTTTGATTGATATAAAAACATCTTGATTTTCTGCAAGATATTTCAATATTTCCTGATATTTTATACTTCCTTGTCCCTTAGAAATCTCGTAAATTTGAATCTGCTTAATTATGAAGGATTTGAGTAAAGTGTTGCAATAGTACTGCGAATGGATTGTCTTATTAGTAAACGAATCAATCATTTCCTGAATAAGAAAAATTGAAAAATGGTTCGAAAGTATATTTGTTTTGGGCGGAAAAAATTTTATTATTTCAGACTTGGCAAGTTCTATGTCAAAGTTGTCAGGAGCTGCAGAATCGGGGCTTTCAATCCTATTTTCAATCCTCTCATCAGTCCTCTCAACTAAATACATTTCTTCTTCCCAAAAGAAAAAATCTATTCCTGAAAGCACAAATGGATTATCTATTGATGCTATTATTGTATTTCCTAAAAGCATAGGACAAAAGAAAAGATCGCCCTCATTCCCTTCATAAGTCGTTGAATCAATTATGAATTTTCCGGTTCCACTGTGGACATATAGGAAATAGTGATTGTTAGTAAATCGCTCTTTTGTCGCAAATTCTTTTTCACAAGTAAAAAGGTTTATAGTCTCAAGATGTGGTGTCAAAGTTTCGTAAATCATATTATATTATATCTCCTTCCTAATAATTAGAAAAGTATAAAAACAGGATGCATAGAGTTAGAGTTCTTCTGACCTCAAGTGGTCGATTCTTAAACACTTGGAGATAAATGTTTTGTGTTCTGATTTCGAAACTAACTCAGCAATATATTAGACCAATGCAAAAACAGATAATACTTCAACTAGTGGCTCAAAGCATTGGTTTTAAACTCCTGTTTAAAATAATATCACAAAAATATCAAAAATTGTATAAAAATGTGTGATTAGTATAAAATGGTGTTTTATTTGTGTATATTAAAAATTCAATATGAAAAGTATAATGTAATTAAAAACACAAGTGAACTGTCCCCTTGTGTCCAGAAAACACAAGAAAACCGTCCCCTTGTGTCAGGAGGATTTATGATAACGATTAAAAAAGCAAATGAAACAATGACTGCAAAAGAAAGAGTCCTTAAAACATTTAATCTTGAGAAAACCGACCGTGTTACTATTGGGTACGAGGCAAATCCTGTAATTCACAACAAACTTGCAAATGAACTTGGGATAAAAAATGGAGATTATGAGCAGGTGTTTAAAGCACTTGGAGTTGATTATCGCGGAGTTGGCGCACCTTACATCGGGCCTAAACTCTTCGAGAATGTTCCTGGACGGGAACGCAATCCGGTTGACGGGTTTCTGACACGATGGGTGGAGAATGAATCAGGTGGCTATGAGGATTTCTGCGATTATCCACTTGCTGGAGCAGACTCAGAGACGATTGCAAACTTTCCAGTGCCGAGTGCTGATTTTTTTGACTACTCAGTTATTAAAGATCAGATAGAATATAACAAGGATTATGCGATTTATATTGGGAATGCCGGTGTGCCAGATATTATAAATTCTACGGGCAGAATTATGGGTATGGAAGATACTCTTGTAAATCTTATGATTGATGACGAAGCAACTTTGATTTTTCTTAACAAACGAATGGATTTTCAAATTAAAATGATGGAACGAATTCTTGAACAGAACAAAGGGAAAATCGATTTTATGTGGCTTGGTGAAGACCTTGGGACACAACATTCACCTATGATAAGTCTTGATTTATACAGACGAGTCTTACGCCCAATCCACCAGCAATTCGTTGATCTTGCTAAAGCTTATAAAATTCCGACGATTATACATACCTGTGGTAGTTCGAGCTGGGCGTATGAAGATTTTATCGAAATGGGCATTAACGCTGTTGATACGTTACAACCTGAAGCAACTAATATGAGTCCTTCATATCTAAAAGAAAAATTTGGCGGCAGACTGTCTTTCCGTGGATGTATTTCTACCGCAGGCCCTTTAGCATACGGAACTGCACAGGAAACTGCCAAAAATGTCAAAGAAACTCTCGAAATAATGATGAAGGGGTACGGATATCATTTTGCACCAACTCATATGATTCAAGATAATTCACCAGTGGAAAATGTTATTGCGATGTATCAGGCTGGTCACGATTTTGGAGTTTACAAATAGGAAAAAATGATTATCGCGTTTACTCAGTAAGTATTAAAAATTCATTATTCTATTGAAATATTTGAGAAATCACTATTTCTACAATATCTACAATATCATTTTGGGAGTTACGGTGCATTCTTAATATATATATCAAAAATTTTTGGCCATACCGAGTAAAAGCTATAGTTTCGTAGGAAAATTTGTTTTTAAAAAAGTTAATTAGATTATAAATGGAAATAAATTCCACTTATATTGCAAATACTAGAGGGACGGCTTTTTGACTGGCGTGATTGTCAGTGTGCAAAAGAGTCGTCCTCTTGCTTTTTAGGCGAATTCCACCTTGTGTTGGAACACAGAAGGCACCGTCCCCTTTGTGTTGTCCGAAGCAACCGTCCCCTTTGTGTTGTCCCCTTTGTGTCCTGTTTTACTTAGAACTTACATAGATTTAATCAATCCTAACTTAGAAATAACAAAAAAACGGTAATATCTCTAACATTACATAAGTAAAATGAGGATGACTGTAAAAGAATTATTTTTAAGGGGGATTAAAGAGTATGAAAAAATTTCTATATAAAGCATTAAGCTTTATACCAGTAGTAGCGATTGTATCGTCAATTGCATTTTCTGGAACAACAACTAGCGCTTCAACTCAAAAAACAGGAATGTGGCTCAAAGGTGATTTTCACACACACACATACTTAAGTGATGGCAGCTATACTTCACAAGAAGTTGCTGCAAAAGCAAAACAATTTGGATTAGACTGGTATAGTGCAACTGATCATGGTGGAGGAAGCACAGGGAAACGCAATCAAAACGGTCTTGCATGGGCAACAGGAACAGCAAATCTAGTTAGTGATGTTATGCCAAGATGGGCAACAATTAGCGGAATCGGTGAAGATCTAATTAATGAAAATAGAGAAAACATTCTTCAGTTTTCAGGATTTGAATGGAATGTTCCAACTCATGAACATGCCAGTGTAGGAATCGTCGGTGACAGTGCAACAATAAAAAATGATTTAGCCAAATTCGATTACATTTATGATAGTTCAAAAGAAGTTTTTAACAATACAAACACATTGTTCACTGGCGTTGAAAGAGCAATGGATGGCAAAACTGAAATGAAAATGGATTCTGTAACAAATACCTTAGTAAAAGGTGATGCAAGCAAATTCACATACAGTACACATAGTGGAGCAGTTGCAGGGGCAAGATATCTAGCAGCTAATTTTCCTACAACCAGCTATTTTTTACCAAATCATCCTTCCAGAGCATTAAATTTTGCAATATCAGATTTTAAAGAATTCTATGATGAGGCACCACAAGTTGCTTTTGGCGCTGAATTACTACCTGGTCATCAAGCATCCGCATATAGAGGTGGCCTTGGATATATGACAATGTATAACACTATAACAAAGAAAAATGTTAATATTTCATATTATGCAGGAATAACTCTTGCTACTAAACTTGACAGTTATATAGCAACACAAGCGACTGCTGACCAGGCAAAGTACACAGCTGAGATAAAAACAGCTCTTATTGAGTCCATTACAAACAATATACCTAAACAAAGAACATATGGTGGAGCTGACTTTCTTCTTGCCAAAATTGGTGGTGGCTGGGATACAATGCTTACAGAAGGCAGACGCTTCTGGATATTTGGAAACTCAGATTTTCACATTGACTCAGAAAAAGTAAATGCAAACCTTCTAGCTGATCCTAATTACGCGGGGGAACCTGATTTTTGGCCTGGTGAATATTCCAAAAACTACACATATACATATGGAAAAGATTATCAATCAATTCTTGATGGTATGCGTTCAGGAAACAGTTTTACGACACTTGGCGATTTAATCAATGCTCTTGATTTTAAAGTAACAAACAACACAGCTTCAGCAACGATGGGTGAGACACTTAATACAATTAACGGTAAAGAAACTGTAATTACAATTCGTTTTATGAGTCCTGACAAAAACAATAATAATGCTAAACCAGTAGTAGACCACATTGACCTGATACGCGGAGAAGTCAAAGGCGAACCACTAGTAAAGTATGTAGATTCAAGCAAAACAAGTCTTACAAGCTTTGAAGATCCAAAACAATACTTAACAGCTGAATACAGAAATGATGATGTAACTTCAACAACATCAGTAATCAAAACTTTCAATAAATCAGAGTTTACAACTGACAAAGACGGATATAGTGTTATAACATTTAAAGTTCCTTCAACAGATAAAGATGTTTACTACAGACTTAGAGGAACAAATAATGCTATAGGTGCAGGTTCTGATAACATTAATAGTAATGGAAACCCAACAATAGATACACCTGCAAATGTTTTAACCGGTGATAATACAGTATCAAAAGCATTCAATGATTTGTGGTTTTATTCAAATCCAGTATTTGTAAACAAATCAGACGATGGAGTTACAATCAACGGTATACTTAAAGATTCAACCGGAGAAGTTTTTGCAAATACAACAATTGACCTGAATTCAGATGAACTTTATACAACAAAAACCGACAGCAACGGCAAATTCACGCTAAACAATGTAAAGTATGGAATTAACACACTTGATATTTTGGACAGTGAAGGAAATATTGTTAAACAGTTGACATTCAACATTCAAGAAGGTGATTTTACAGAATTTAACCTTGGAGATGTATGGATTGCCAAAAACGTACACCAGACAAACATGGCTTTTACCACAAACGACGATTCATTAGTTATCTCTTCAATAAGTGAATTAGTAAATTCAACTCCATCAGTTACACCTACAATGACTTCAGAAGATGGAAATCAAATTCCGGAGACATCAGACAATAATAATCTTCTCCTATACATTATCACTTTAATAAGTGCATCAGGATTAATTATTAATAAAGTAAGAATATCCAGAAACGAAAGGAAAACAGTATGAAAAAAATATTAATAATAGCTTTATCACTTACCTTGATATTAACAGGACTTATTGGATGTGGATCAAAACCAGAAGTGACATCATCTTTAACAAGCAGCAGTATCGAATCTACAGCAGTTGCCAGCAGTAGTGAAGAAAATTCACAGGAATTATCTTCGGATGCTTCTGTCTCAGAAATCAGTTCTATGGTTGTATCTGAATCTAATGTCTTATCAACTTCAACAGTAAAATCAAGCGTAGTTACATCATCAGTAGCTGGAATGTCATCTTCTAAATCATCTTCTAAATCTTCTTCTGTTGTTTCACGTCAAGCACCAACAGGAAAAACATATCAACCAGTTGCTTCGTCATTATCCGGCACGATAAGTTTTTCAGGATCAACATCAGTATATCCTGTTGCAGCAGCACTAACAGAAGCATTTAAAAAGAAATATCCTAGGGTAAAAATTACAATTACTAACGTTACAGGGTCAGGAGCAGGGCTCGCGGATGCAAAAGCAGGCACAGTTAGCTTTGGAATGAGAAGCAGTTCGTGGACAGGGTCATCCGATGCTACTAAAAACCCTAATATAAAATTTTTCCAAATTGCCATGGATGGTGTAGCAATTGTTGTAAACAAAGGAAATGCTCTTACTGATATAACATTTGCTCAAATTAAATCGGTTTATGAAAATACAGGCACTCCTCTAAGTGGGATAACTAATCCTGTTAGCCGTGAAAGCGGTTCTGGAACAAAAACATGCTTTGATGACATCATGAAGAGCATGACAAGTGCAATGGTATACCCTGCATCATATGGTCAAATTGCTACAAGTACTGATGCGGTGGAAACTAACGTTTCGAATAACGCAAATTCAATTGGATATATGTCGTTAGGTGCTGTAAATTCAACGGTTAAAAAAATAACTGTTGAAGGAGTTGAGGCAACAAATGAAAATGTTGTTAATGGAACATACAAATTCTCAAGACCTTTCTTACTTCTTAGAAAATCCGATAAACTTATGAACGCAGCTGAAAAGGAATTTATCAAGTTCGCACTTAGTCTTGATGGACAAAAAATAATCGATAATTCACATTACATATCTATAACACAAGATCAGATAACAGCAGAACTTGCAAAAATCAATTAGATTTCATTCGCGTCAAACGGGTAATTTCAGGGGGATTACCCGTTTGACTAATTATTTGTGAAAGGAAGTATTGTTCTGAATATATTATCATTCATTAATAAGAATAAAAGAAAGATAGTAACAATTTTAGGAATTGTTATTTTTGCTATTTCGCTACTTCCATTGGCGTCTGCTGGAAGAATTGATGCTGGAAAGACAAAATTTACGAACTTAGCAGTGTTCAATGTTTCTGGGAATATAAAAAAAGTAAAAGATGCGATAGGTATGGATACAGTAGATTTAAATGGCATTGACCAGAAAAACCCAATAGATGACATAGAGAAAACGACTATTGCTTTGTCAAAAATCACTGAAGATACAAGTGCAGCAGTACTTTTACTTTATCTTGCAATTATTTGTTTACTGATAGGAACGATGGCGGCTTATGTTAATCCCAATGGAATTGCAGGAATAATTGCTTTTTTAACAGTTCCAATATCCTTAATAGTTGCGATGGTAAAATCGATAAATGCATTTGACAGCATAAATACAAATATTAAACTTATTAAAGATTATTTTGGTATGTCGCAAGATTTGATTGGTTTTGAATACAAAATATCACCTGTATTATATGTATTGTTTGTAGTATGTGTTATCAATCTGTCGGTACTAATAACATTTCGGACACCTCAAAAATCTAATAATGAAGTTGAGAAGCTGACGAAATTAATACTTTTGTTTTTTACAGTTGTCTCAGTGCTATCAGTTTTCTTTATAACATTATTCCTTATAATTAAGGGTGTTCCCACAATAAGTAAAATAGGATTTTTTAATTTTGTTTTCGGGTCAATATGGGACCCTACCGCTGATAATCCTAAATTTGGTATTTTCAATCTTATTTTGACATCGCTAGTTGGTACGTTCGGCGCAATAATTATTGGAGTACCAGTTGGTATCTTTGTAGCTGTTTTCATATCGCAATTATCGCCACCTAAATTATCAATTTTTCTTAATAATGCATTTAATCTTTTGGCAGGCATTCCGTCTGTGATTTATGGAGCTGTTGGGGCTATTTTACTAGTTCCATTCATTCAAAAGGTTTTTTCTTTGGCGACCGGTGCAACTCTATTTGCTGCAATAATTGTTTTATCAATAATGGTTTTACCAACAATTATAAGTGTTACCACAAATAGTTTAAATGCTGTTCCAAAAACTTATATGGAAGCTTCACTTGCCTTGGGACTTACAAAGCAGGCGTCAATATTTAAAATTTTAATCCCAGCTGCAAACGCTGGAATAATGGCAGGAGTTCTGCTCGGGCTCGGTCGGGCGATTGGTGAAGCTATGGCGATTATCCTTGTTGCCGGCAATGTACCAGGTTTGCCACAAATATTTAAGCCCGCAAGATTTCTTACAACAGGTATAGTTGCAGAAATGGGTTATGCAACTGGATTGCACAGAGATGCTTTGTTTGCAATAGGACTTGTTTTATTTTTCTTTATTTTAATTATCAATTCATGCTTTAGATATATGATTAAAAAGTTTGGAGCAAAATATGAGTAGTGGAATTACTAAAAAGAAACTCTTCAGGAAAGAGGTTATATTATTAAATACACTTTGTGCCATTGCAACTATGATAGCTTTTACAATATTAGTCGGAATAATAAGCTATATCCTGGTTAAGGGTTTCCCTGCAATTAATTGGAAATTTCTGACTACGGCTCCTTCATTTCTAGAACAAACCTATGGTATATTACCAATGATTATAAATACTATTTACATGGTTGTTATAAGCTTGCTAATTGTGTTACCTGTAGGGATTGGTGGAGCGCTATATTTGACTGAGTATTCCGCACAAGGTCGTTTTGTAAATCTGATCAGATTTACAATTGAAATACTTGCAGGAATTCCATCAATAGTTTACGGTTTATTTGGTGCTCTGTTTTTCGTTACTTTTTTTAACATGGGTTATTCAATTTTAGCTGGTTCATTTACCCTTGCAATAATGACGCTTCCTGTTGTTATTCGTACAACCGAAGTCAGTATTTTAAGCATAGATTTAACATACAGAGAAGCTGCAATAAGCATGGGGGTTAGCAAACTTTATCTTATTCGTACAATCATTTTGCCGTGTTCTATCCCAGGAATTATTACTGCAATAATTCTGAGCATAGGAAGAATGGTCGGTGAATCAGCAGCTCTTTTAAGTACTTCAGGCACAGCATATGATATGCCTAATAGCTTTTTGAATCACGTCAATGAATCAGGTGCAACATTAACAGTTCAGTTATATCAGTGCTTTACAGAAAAACCCCCGGGCATGACAGACGAAACTCCATTTGCAATTGCGGCAATCCTGATGGTCATAGTTCTGACTTTAAATTTTTTGACATCATTAATTGGAACATCGTTTAAAAAGAAAGGCTAAAAATGAGCATAATAAGTGTAAAGAATCTAAATTTATTTTACGGCAGTAATCACGCATTACAAAACATAAATATCGAAATCGAACAGAATAAAATCACGGCGTTAATTGGTCCTTCGGGCTGTGGCAAATCAACATTTTTGAGAACATTAAACAGAATGAATGATATTATTAAGGATGTTAAAATCACAGGTGAAGTAATGTTTCGCGGCGCTGATATTTACCATCCTTCAACAGATGTAATGTCAGTAAGGAACACTATTGGAATGGTTTTTCAAAAACCAAATCCGTTCCCAATGAGTATATATGACAATGTTGCTTATGCACCAAGATATTACAAAATTAAAAATAAAAATCAATTAAACGAAGTAGTTGAAAAAAGCCTTCGTTCTGCTGCTCTTTGGGATGAAGTCAAAGACCGGTTGAAAAAGCCAGCTTTAAGTTTATCGGGAGGGCAGCAGCAGAGATTGTGTATTGCTAGAGCAATCGCGCTAGAGCCTGATGTTCTTTTACTTGATGAAGCTACAAGTGCGCTTGATCCCATATCAACTTTTAAAATTGAAGATCTTATGCAGGAATTAAAAAAGACTTATACTGTTGTAATTGTAACTCATAATATGCAACAGGCAGCCAGAACCTCTGACATGACCGCATTTTTCCTTTTAGGCGAAATTCTTGAATATAACAAATCAAATAAAATATTTTGCGAACCGCAACACGTAAAAACACAGGAGTATGTAACAGGCAGATTTGGCTGAGTGAAAAGTACAATAGAAAACTCTATAGAAAAATTTGAAGAATAAACTACCGAAAAATGATAAGGAAGTTAAAGCAAATGCTCTTAATAATATTTCATTTGCTCAGTTAATAATTCTAGCACAAGAAACTTTGTATAAAGACCATTCAAAATGATAAGGAAGTTAAAGTAAGAGCTAAAGCTATAATACGTGTAAAAGTTAAAGTAAGAGCTATAACGATAATACGTGTAAAAGTTAAAGTAAGAGCTAAAGCTATAATACGTGTAAAAGTAAAAGTAAGAGCTATAGCTATAATACGTGTAAAAGTAAAAGTAAGAGCTATAGCTATAATACGCGTATAAGTTAAAGCAAGAGCTATAGCTATAATACGTGTAAAAGTCAAAGTAAGAGCTAAAGCTATAATACGTGTAAAAGTAAAAGTAAGAGCTAAAGCTATAATACGTGTAAAAGTTAAAGTAAGAGCTATAACGATAATACGTGTAAAAGTTAAAGTAAGAGCTATAGCTATAATACGCGTAAAAGTTAAAGTAAGAGCTATAGCTATAATACGCGTAAAAGTTAAAGTAAGAGCTATAGCTATAATACGCGTATAAGTAAAAGTAAGAGCTATAGCTATAATACGCGTAAAAGTTAAAGTAAGTAGTAATATTAGTAAAGTGAAATTAAGTGGTATTATACGTAAAAAAATATTTAAATGGCAGAATACAGTAAAAAAACATTAGCATTTGTCGCGCTAATGTTTTTTGCATTTATCGGGTTAATATTTTTTGCAAACTTTATAATACTAAATAACAACTCCCAGGAATTTGCTTACATCGCTTCTTTAATCTGCTGGATTCCTCAGAAAATGCATATACGCTATCGTAGGTGCCATTTTTGTTATTTATTACTGCAATTGATAAAGATAATAACGGAAATATTTCTTCAATCCCATGTCTGTTTTTTGATATAAAAAACCCCTGTTCAACATGATCTTTGCTATAACATAATTTAACATGAGCATCAAAATCCTGAATTATATTTTTGCAAATTTCTGAAATATCATAAGTAGAAATTACTGCTATAAAATCATCACCACCTATATGGCCTAAAAAAGCGTTTTTGGGTATGCTTTTCTGCATCAGTAAAGATAGTTGCTTAATAATTTTATCTCCGCTTTCAAATCCATATACGTCATTATATGCCTTGAAATTGTCTAAATCGAAATATAGAGCACTAAAAGCTTCAGAAGAACTTATAAACATCTCAAGACATTGCTCAATAAGTACATTGCCAGGTAATTCTGTTAATGGATTTAAGTGTTTAGCATTAACAATTTCAATTTCAATAGTTTTCTCAATAAGGCGCTTTACAGTAACAATACCAAAATACTCTGAGTTTTTCGTAATCGTTATAAAATCATAAAGTGATTCCTCGTTTCTTGACATAGCAAGTTTTGCAACAGAATCGATTGATGTTTTATAATCTATAGAAAGAAAATTTCTGTCCATTATATATGAAATGCTTTTGTTCGAAAACAAACTGTATCCATATCTTCCACTGAGCTTACTTTTTAAAAGAGATTTTGTAACAACTCCAATGACAATATCATTTTGTGTAACACAAAACCCATGGTATGCATGATTTTGAGAAAATAACTCATCCACTTGCGCTACAAACATATTTGGACTTAATGTTATTGTGTTTTCGCAAATGTCACCAATCTGAATATGCGAAATTTTGTATCCATAGGTATGGTTTTTCTTTCTGTTAAGTGTATTTATAATATCATATATATTAGAATCAATGTCTTTGACCTGGGAGTTTGGTTTTTGTATAAAATAGCCTTGACCATAATGTACTCCAATGTCTACTAAAACTTCAAGTTCCTCAAGGGTTTCTATACCTTCGGCTATTAGGTCTGTGTTTGAGAGCTTTGAAAACTCATACATGCTTTTAACAATTGCCTGTTTCATTTTATCTTTGTCGATATCTCTGATTAGATTCATATCAAGTTTCAGGAAATGAGGATGAAGATCAGAGATCAAATTTAATCCAGAATATCCTGCTCCAGCATCATCTATCGCTATTTTGTAATTTTGTTCTTTGTAGTGGTTAATTGTCATTATGAAGTTGTTATAATTTGTTACTGCATTTCTTTCTGTTATTTCGAATATAATATTTTCGGGCTTTATTGAAAATTCTTCGAGATATTCTTTTGTAAATCCATTTCTGAATTTGGCATCATTCATGATGTTTGGATTTACATTTAGGAATAGCTTTACATCATTAGCCTTTTCTTTGTTTCTGAAATTATTATTAAAAATATCATCAGATGCACCTAAAGCCTTTGTTCGGCATAATAACTCTAACTCCCATAGGCAATTACAATCCTCAGCAACCTGAAAAAGATTTGCAGGATTATGCAATGTTGAATCTAAAGGCCCTCTGCTTAAAGCTTCAAACCCTAAAATTGATCCTTCACGAAGTGATACAATAGGCTGGAATACAGATGTGATAGCAGAGGTGGAGATAATTTTAAAAAATTCTTCACAACAGCTGTTATTACAATTATACATTTTGTTAATTAGTTCTACCAAAAAAATTCACCTCTTTTGTACTATTATAGTATGAATTTAGAGTAAATATAACCATAAAAAGTAATATGTGGGTAAATCATAAGTAAATTGTTTTTACGAACTGTATATGAGTATAAATGCACGATTACAGAAGACTATGATAGAAACGGAATATTTTCCGGATATGATTGATATTTTATAACAATAGGCATATTATATATTTATAATTTCAAATACAGCAATTTGATTTTTTTAAAACTTGCAATACAAAAATGTTTAGGTTGAAAACTCCATAGAATCATACTAAAAATAATCAATTACAAATCGAACTGTTGAAAAATTAATGGAAGTTACTTGCCTTGATAATATTTAAAAAAACAATATAGTCCTACTGAGTAAACGCTATAGTCTTATTATATTAAATAAGAAGGTGGAAATTATATTTAGAAATATCATACGGCAATGATTTATTAAAAAGCGAAAATAGAAATGATGTTTAGAAAGAATAGGTAATGATACTTAAAAAATGGTAGTTATATTTAAAAGAAACTATAACAATGATATTTATCGAAAATGATTGACAATATGGAGGAGATTATATGATTTATAAAGAATATGGCAAAACAGGCAAAAAGGTTAGTGCACTTGGATTTGGTGGAATGAGATTTCGCAAGGAAGATTATGACAAGGATCCTGAGATTTCAGCTGAAGTTGTCAGATATGCCAGTTCAAAGGGCATAAATTATTTTGACACGGCACCTCACTATTGTGATGATAAATCCGAGACGATTTGCGGACTTGCATTTAAGAATATGCCAAATCCGTTTTATGTATCAACCAAGAGTATGATTTCTGGAGAGAAAACAGCGGATGACGTTAGAAGGAGATGCGAAAACTCACTTAAGCGCATGAATGTTGATAAAATAGATTTCTTCCATATGTGGTGCATTCTCAATATGGATCAATACCGCAGAGTTATGGCTCCGGGCGGCCCTTTTGAAGGCGCAATGAAGCTTAAAGAAGAAGGCTTAATTAGCCATATTTGCATATCAACACATGCAAATGGTTCTGAAATAAGTCAGATTGTAAAAGAAGGATTCTACGAAGGTATTTTACTTGGATATAACGCGACTAATTTTGCTTTCCGCCAGGAAGGGATTAAAGCTGCCTATGAACAGCATATGGGAGTTGTAACAATGAATCCTCTTGGCGGTGGCCTTATTCCCGCAAATCCAAAGTTTTATTCGTACTTAAATGACGGAACCACTGATACCCTTGCACAGGCAGCTCTCAGATTCAATATTTCGCACAAGGAGATAACGGTTGCTTTGGCAGGAATGGGGACAAAAGAAGAGGTAGACGAAAATATTGTTGCTGCACAGGTTTTACATGAACTTAGCGATGACAAGCTTGAATCTCTGAAGAAACACATTAACTCATCACTTGATAGCCTTTGTACTGGCTGCGGCTACTGCGATTCTTGTCCTGTTGAAATTCCAATTCCTAAGTTGATGGATGCATACAATATGAAAATAATAACTTCGGACTCAAACGAAATAGACGGTCGTCTTAAAATGCACTGGGGTCTGAAGAAAAGCCTCGCCGATAAATGCACACAGTGCGGCCAGTGTGAGCAGCTTTGCACACAGCATTTACCAATAATTGATCGCCTTAAGGAAATTTCTGAGCTTAAATAAGCAGAATTGCCAAAAGAAAATTCCAATTTGATATATTACAAGCATTGTTTGATATATTCCAAGGTTTGCTTATTATTTCAAAGCGTTTTTCATAAATTCAAAACTTTATTTATTATTTTCAAGGCATTGCTTGGGTCTTATTAAGTGAATATAAAAGCTGAATAGTTATGTGCATTAGCATATATTAGTAACGCTAAACTAGGCATCATGCACAAATAATTAACTTTGATTTTACAGAAGACCTGCCTTTTGAAGTCTACAATAAGCTTGCATTATTGCTTATATTTGTTATAATATAACTATAAAGAAATGAAAGGAGGCGAGTATTATGGCAAGAGCATTTAATATGCACAATGTAGATCCTAAGGCATTTATCACTGCACTTGATCGTTGTAAAGGTAAGGTCATGTTAGTAACTGATGACGGAGACAAATTCAATTTGAAGAGTAAGTTAAGTCAGTTAGCAGGAATCATTAAGCTAATTGAAGGTGGTAAATTAGTTGAAGCGAGCATTATCTGTGATGATCCAGAAGATGAATCACTTATGTTTCGTTTGAACTTATTCGGCGAACAATAATCCGGAAGTATCATAGCAAATATCAAGAATAAGAGGCAGGGCCTTTTATCTTCCGGATTATTTGCGCTTAAAGAAAGCACTTTTGTGCAAATATGCATGAATATTTTGCATATTATATTGACCGCTGAAGCTGCAGGGCAGTTTTAGTGGTATTTTTTTGCGTAAATAAAATATAAGCCGAGCTTTTAACAAGATTTTGTGTTACAATGAAAATAGCAATTACTCTGTCCATAAATATTGTGAACAATATATACATAAACAATAATTCAATTAACATGCTTTTAGTTGAATAAGAATGTTTTAATAGCACTAATAGGAATAGCATGAAAACATGCAGATTAAGAAGGGTTTATATAATGGCAACAAGAATTATCAATCTCGAAGAAGGCAAACCAACATCTGAAAAGGCAGTTATGCGCCTTCGGTTGGAAATTGCAACATTGCGTCGTGTGGGAATAGACTGTATTAAAGTCATTCATGGATATGGTTCAACAGGAACTGGGGGAGTGATTCGCACTGATGCAAGGGATTATATACGCGAACTTTTATCTGAAGGTAGAATTAAGCATTTTTGCCCTGGAGAAGCTTTCGGCCCTTTCGAAATGTCTGGAAGAAAGACTATTGAGCTTAAGCCACAGATGCGAAATGACCGTGACTGGGCGCGCAACAATGAAGGCATAACAATTGTTATAATCTGATGAAGAAATTTAAGTTGAACAAGAAGTTGAACAAGAAACTGAACAAGAAGTTGAACAAGAAGTTGAACAAGAAACTGAACAAGAAGTTGAACAAGAAGTTGAACAAGAAACTGAACAAGAAGTTGAACAAGAAACTGAA
>JBBQKF010000064.1:0-17795 GCA_038326615.1 Saccharofermentanales bacterium
TAGGACTAAATTGTTCTTACAAATACTATCAAAGAAAGTGGCTTACATTAATTTCTCCACAGTTCGATTTGTAATTGCTTATTTTTAGCATGATTCTACAGAGTTTTTCAAACTTTACTGAGTTAACGCTATAGCCATTAAAACAAATATTTAATTTTTCATAAGTGCTATTAATAATGAGTTAATTTATGTAAATATTCATTAAAATCAAAATATTTCCTTGTGGAAAAAATGAAATAAGGTATAATTATATTAATACAAATTTAACCAAGAACTGCATAGTTATTGGTGGACAAATAATAAAATTACAAGGAGGCGGATAGAAATGCAAAAATTTTCTTTTGACCAGGCTTACTTGTTTAATACCGGTTCGGATTTTATGAGTTACAACCTTCTTGGTTCTCACTCAATTAAAATTGATGGGACCGATGGATATTCATTTTCAGTTTGGGCGCCTACAGCAAAATCAGTATGTGTTGTCGGAGATTTTAATTATTGGGATAATTCAGCAAATATTTTAGAGAAAATGGGCGATACAGGAATATTTTACGGCTTTGTTTTACATGCGTCTCAGTGGCAACGTTATAAGTTTGGAATTACATCAAATAGTGGGAGTTTCTTTTTGAAAGCAGACCCCTATGCAATCCATAGTGAAACTCGTAATAGTACATCATCAATTTTATACCCACACGATGATGGTTTTGTTTGGAGCGATAAGAAATTTATCGACATAAGAGTTTCTCGTGGAATTAAACCAACTTTTGATGACAAACCACTTAATATTTATGAAGTGCATTTAGGTTCATGGAAAAGATATCCTGATGATTCATTTTATGATTACAGGAAAATTGCTCATGAATTGTGTGAGTATGTATCCGATATGGGATATACCCATATAGAACTATTACCAGTAATGGAACATCCGCTCGATGATTCATGGGGCTATCAGGTTACAGGATTTTATAGCCCTACGAGCCGATTTGGAACACCCTGCGATTTTAAATATTTTGTTGATTACATGCATAATAATGGGATAGGCGTAATTCTTGATTGGGTTCCAGGTCATTTTCCTAAAGATGCTTTTGGGCTTGCAAGATTTGATGGATCTGCAGTTTATGAGTATGCAGATGATCGTGTTGGTGAGCATAAAGAATGGGGGACTTATGTTTTTAATTATTCAAGAGCAGAAGTCAGATCTTTTCTTATGTCAAATGCTATGTACTGGGCAAAGGAATACCATATAGATGGAATCAGAGTCGATGCAGTCTCTAGTATGCTTTATCTTAATTATGGGAGAACAAACTATATAAGAAATATTCACGGAGGAGTCGAAAATCTTGAGGCAGTTTCATTTTTGCAGCAACTAAATGATGTGGTTCTTAACAATAATCCAGGATTTATGATGATTGCTGAAGAATCAACTGCATGGGCTAAAGTTACAGCATCTCAAAATGATGGAGGACTTGGGTTTACTCACAAATGGAATATGGGGTGGATGCATGATACTCTTGATTATTTTTCGAAAGACTATATTTATAGGAAATGGCATCAATCACAAATTTCATTTTCACTTGTCTATGCATTTTCTGAGAGCTTTATTCTACCAATGTCGCATGATGAAATTGTTCACGGAAAAGGTTCTCTTATAAACAAAATGCCAGGCGATGAGTGGCGTAAATTTGCATCATTACGTACTCTATATGCTTATATGATTGCTCACCCAGGTGGTAAACTTATCTTCATGGGAAGTGAATTCGGGCAATTCATTGAGTGGAGATTTTATGAGCAACTTGAGTGGTTTATGCTTGCAAATGACATGCATAAAAAACTCCAAAACTATGTTAAAGAGTTAAACCATATATATTTATCCAGTAAAGAATTATGGGAACAAAACGGTGGTTGGGATGGATTTTCCTGGCATAGTGCCGATGATTCCAATAATAGTATTTTCATTTTTTCAAGACACTCAAAAGATTGCAAGTCTGTGATAGTAGTTTTGAATATGTCGCCAAATGCAATTGAAAAGTATAAATTCGGTGTTTCAAATGAAGGTCATTATAAGATTATTTTAAATTCTGACGATATTGAATTTGGCGGAAGTGATTATGTTTCAGAAATTATGAAAACCAATATTTATGATTCTTTTAAAGAGATAAATGATGGTGGATTTCCTTATTCTTTAGAAATTCCAGTTCCACCTTTAGCTGCACTTTACATCAAATACACAGAAATTGAAAACTATTAACCAACAACCAAACAAACAGATAAATAAATAAATAAATAAATAAATAAATAAATAAATAAATAAATAAAGAAGGTTCGGGTGTCAAAAGCAACAAAGGAGTGATAGGTGATAAATGTTGATGAAATCACCAAATATTGGCCATTACAAGCAATCTAGCATTTGAAATATTCTTAAGTCATCGTCGAGCAAAATCTGACTAATCACAATAAATATAAATCATGCTTTTAACACCCGAACCAAAGAAATAATAATAATAATAAGAAGAAGAAGAAATATCAACAGATTTAAACATAAGGAACATCCGTAAAAGGCTTAAATAAGCAATACAATTTTATAACCAAAATAAAATGCATGCACATTACAGAAAACAGAACAATATTCAGGAAATATTCAGAAAATATTTAGAAAATATTTAGAAAATATTTAGAAAATATTTAGATTAATACTCAGAACGAAAGAATATTCAAATCAAAACAAACACCTGGATCCAGATCATTAGCAACTTGATTATTAAAACACTATAATATTTTAAGGAGATGAGTTTGATGGCGAAAAATGAAATGATAGGAATGATTTTAGCAGGAGGACAAGGAAGTCGGTTGGGTGTGTTAACCAAACATCTTGCTAAACCAGCAGTACCTTTTGGCAGTAGGTACCGAATTGTAGATTTTACACTAAGTAATTGCTCTAATTCAGGAATAGAAACGGTTGGAGTTCTAACACAGTATCAGCCTCTTGCACTAAATACCTATATCGGCAATGGCCAACCTTGGGATCTTGATAGAATATATGGCGGTGCGTTTATTTTACCGCCTTATCAAAAATCAAGCAAAAGTGACTGGTACAAGGGAACCGCAAATGCGATTTATCAAAATACTGAATTCATCGATAACTATGATCCGAAATACGTAGTAATCCTTTCTGGAGACCATATATATAAGATGAATTATGCAAAAATGCTTAAGGTACACATAGACGCAAAAGCTGATGCAACAATTGCTGTTATAGAAGTTTCATGGCAGGATGCTTCAAGGTTTGGAATAATGAATACCGATGAAAACTCAATAATAACAGAGTTTGACGAGAAACCAGATCATCCAAAAAGCAATCTGGCATCAATGGGCGTATACATCTTTACTTGGGATGTTCTTAAACAAAAACTTGAGGAAGATGAACAAAAAGAACACTCAACACATGATTTTGGTAAAGATATAATCCCTGCATATTTAAAGGAAAATAAGAAACTCCTAGCATATTATTTTTCTGGATATTGGAAGGACGTTGGAACAATTGAAAGTTTGTGGGAAGCCAATATGGATATTCTTGATCGTCCGCAAGAAATAAACCTGATGGATTCATCATGGCGTATTTATAGTAGAAATCCTGTTAAACCTCCTCATTATATAGCCAAAGGAGCAACTGTTCACAATAGTTGTCTTACAGATGGTTGTGTTATTGAAGGCGATGTACAGCATTGTGTTATTTTTAATAGTGTTATAGTCGAAAAAGGCGCTATTGTTAAAGATTCAGTTTTAATGCCTGGCGTTGTAGTAAAATCTGGGGCTTATGTAAATAAAGCAATTGTAGGTTCAGAAACGACAATAAGCAAAAATGTTAGCATCGGATATTCCGCAATTGAGGATAGTCCATATATAAACACACATATTTGCTCTAATAATATAACTGTTATTGAACGTGGACTTGTTTTAAAAGAAGGCGTCAGCATTCCGTGTAATTCCATGGTTGAAATTCTTGATGATATACCACCGGAATTGTCTGTTATCGAAAGTTTTGAAAAGGTGTTTTAGGAGGAGTAATTTATGTTTATAGATGCAATGGGATTAATTTTGGCAGATAATGCGAGCATAAGATTAGGGGAACTTACAAGACCAAGAGCTTTAGCGGCAGTTCCTTTCGCAGGAAGATATAGAATAATTGATTTTATGCTATCAAATATGGTAAATTCAGGAATTATAAGTGTTGGAGTACTTACAAGTAATAAATATAAATCATTAATGGACCATCTTGGGAATGGTGCTGCTTGGGACCTTTCACGTAAAAATAAAGGGCTTTTCATATTGCCTCCGTTCATCACTTCCGAAATGTATGGTTGTGGAATAAATGGTGATATTGATGGACTGTCTGGCATACTTGATTTCTTTAAAATGAATTCATTTAAATATATAATAGTTGCTGGAAGCAGTGTTGTGTTTAATTCTTCATTTAATAAAATGTTGGAGGAACACGAAGCATCCGGAGCCGATATCAGTGTATTGTATAACAAAGACGGAACAAACAATAACGATAATTCCCTAATACTTGAAACTGACCGCAAAAACTGGATAAAAAATATGTATAAGAATCCAGGCAAACCAGTTTCAAACAAAGCGTCACTTGGCGTTTTTGTCATGAGAAGAGATTTACTTATTGATCTTATCATGGAAGCTATTTCAAGAGGGGAACATGATTTTGCACTGGACGTTTTAATTAGGAAAAACGACAAATTAAAGCTTCGTGGTATCGAATTCAAAGGCATTTCATTAAGAATAAATACAATTCAGTCGTACTTTTCAAGCACAATGAAAGTATTACGTGAAGATGTCAGGGAAGAACTTTTTATGGCCGAACAAAGAGTTTTTACAAAAGTTAAGGACGAAGCTCCATCTTTATATTCAAACGATTGTGTTGTCAGAAACTCACTTATATCTGACGGATGTAGAATTCTAGGAGAAGTTTCCGATAGTATGCTTTTCAGAGGTGTAACTATTTCAAAGAATACAAAGGTGAAGAATTGTATAATTATGCAAAATGTTCATATTTCAGAGGGCTGTGAACTCGAAAATACGATTATTGATAAAAATTCTGTATTAAGACCAGGAATTAAGCTTATTGGGCAGGCAGATTACCCAGTTGTAATAGGAAAAGGAGCGATTGTTTAATGGTACGAGCAAAAAAACCTACAGAACTTTTAAACAGTGTGGCAAAAGGTTCAAAAAAACCTGAGTTTAAATCAGAAGAACCTAAAGTACGTTCAAATAAAACTGTAGTACTTTCAGACAAATCAGAAGCAGTTTCAGATAAAACAGTAGAACAATCAAACAAAATAAATGTTAAATTAGAAAACAGAAAAGTTCCCTTGAAAAATCCTTCTGTTTTATTTGTTTCATCTGAATGTGCGCCTTTTGCAAAAGTTGGAGGACTAGCCGATGTTGTAGGTTCGCTCCCTAAGGTTTTAAAAGAGCAGGGGTGTGATGTTCGTGTAATTATGCCATTTTATCGTAAAATCAAACAAAAACATCTTGAATCTGCGGTTTTGCTTAGATGGGCTATGATTAAACTTGGTTGGAGAACCCAGTACAGTGGACTTTATACAATGAATTACGAAGGAATTCAATACTATTTTATCGATAATGAATACTTTTTTGGTCATGATAAAGTTTATATTGATTATACATTTGATATTGAACGATTTTGCTTCTTTCAAAGAGCTGTTCTAGAGGCACTTGGAGAACCAATGAATTTTGAACCTGATATTTTACATTGTAATGATTGGCAAGCAGGAATGATTCCGTGTCTTTTGTACTATCATTATAAGACATCAGGCTATCATCTAAACATGAAAACTGTTTTGACAATCCATAATCTTAAATATCAGGGGATTCATAGTAAAGAAATGATAAGTGATTTGCTTGATTTACCACACGAGTGTATAAATGAGAACGGAATACTGCACCGTGGTGACCCAAATTTTCTTAAGGCAGGAATTGTATACTCTGACGCGATTACTACTGTGTCTGAAACATATGCTAAGGAAATACTGACAACAGAATATGGTGAAGGTCTTGATGGAATTTTGCGGGAGAAAATTAATAAAATATATGGCATCGTAAATGGAATAGATACCTTTGAATATAATCCCGAAAACGATACGGCACTTCCAGAAAAATATAATATTGAAACTGTATTTAAGAATAAACCGATATGCAAAAAGGGATTACAAAAAGAACTTAATCTTTCTCAAAGCCCACAAATTCCTCTTTTAGGAATGGTAACAAGATTAGTTGATCAAAAGGGTCTTGACCTTATTTTATACGTTCTTGATGAAATTCTTGACACGTCAGCACAGGTTGCAATTCTTGGAACTGGGGATCCATATTATGAAAATGCACTTACTGATATTTCACTAAAGAGGAAGGATTGTCTTTCTGCATCAATAACTTTTGACAATCAACTTGCACACAGAATATATGCTGGATGTGATATGTTTATAATGCCTTCTTTGTTTGAGCCGTGCGGTCTATCGCAAATGATAAGTATGCATTATGGAACAATCCCGATAGTAAGGGAAACTGGGGGACTAAAAGATACAGTTATTCCCTATAATGAATTTACCGGAGAAGGGACAGGATTTTCTTTTATAAATCCTAATCCAAATGAATTTTTGAAGATAACGAAATATGCGTGCGACGTCTTTGAAAACAAAAAAGACGCTTGGAAATGGCTAATACGAAATGGCATGTCTAGTAATTTTACCTGGTCAAACTCTGCAAAAAAATATCTTGAACTATATAAAGAAATTTTGTAAAATGCAAAAATTGCGTCAAGGAGGCTAATGATGGACATTATACATCAGACTAGGGATTTGAAGTACAGAAGTCCTTTTGGTGCAGTTCCCACAGATGAAAGAGTCGTGCTTGCAATCAATATTCAAAGTTCCACACAAATAAGAGATTGCTATTTGAGCTATTCATACGGATTGCAGTGTTTTTCCGAAAGCAAAAACAGAATGATGCTTAAAGAACCGGCCAATTCTAAAACGAGATATGAATGCACAATTAGAGCTCCAGACGAAGCATGCCTTCTTTTTTATTGGTTCGAAATTATAACAGATAACGGAATTGTTTATTACGTCCGAAATCAGGTATCGAAAGATGGAACAGGTGTTGTGTCAACAGCTAAACCAGTGGTAATTTCTCAATCACAAGGAGATGCAAGACCATTTCAGATAACAGTTTTTAACCGTGAATTCAAAACTCCTGATTGGTTTAAAGGTTGCGTTTTATACCAGATTTTCCCTGACCGCTTTTCAAGGGACGCGAAATTTTCATTTGACAAAATGAAAAACATCAAAAATGCGCCAGAAAGAATTTATCATGAAAAATGGAATGAAGATGTTGATTATAATGGCACAAAAGAATTTGGATATCTTGCCTGCGATTTTTTTGGCGGGAGCCTTGAAGGTATTAGAGAAAAGCTTGGTTACCTAAGTGATTTGGGAATTGATGCTATTTACTTAAATCCAGTGTTTGAGAGCCGTTCAAATCATAGATATGACACTGGGAATTATGAAAAAATTGACCCGATACTTGGGACCAATGAAGATTTCGAAAAACTTATTGAGGATGGTAAAAATAGTTCCATTAATATTATACTTGATGGTGTTTTTAGCCATACTGGCGCAGATAGCATATATTTCAACAAATATGGAAGATATGAAAATACTGGAGCATTTCAGGATGCAGAAGGCAAGGTGAAATCTCCCTATTTTTCTTGGTATCATTTCAACTTACAACACGGTTATATTTCATACGACTCGTGGTGGGGATTTTCAGATTTGCCTTGTGTCAATGAAAATGATCTTATGTTTAAAGAATATATCCTAGGTGATAGCGGTGTTGTTCGTAAATGGCTCAAAATGGGGACTAGTGGATGGAGACTTGATGTATCTGACGAAATTCCCGATAGCTTTCTTCGTGAACTAAGAAAATCAGTAAAAAGGGAAAATGACAGTGCAGTAATAATTGGCGAAGTATGGGAAGATGCAAGTAATAAAATAAGTTTTGGTTCTTACAGAGACTTTCTTTTCGGGAATACACATGATTCTATTATGGGGTACACTTTCAAAGACGCTGTCATCGGATGGTTAAGTGGAAAAATAAATGTAATTGAGATGAACAATTTGCTTGAAACAGTTCGTGAGAATTATCCATCACAGGCTTTTTATTCAATTATGAACCTAATAAGCAGTCATGATGTACCCAGAGCTATTACCGAGCTTTCGGGCGATCAGTGGGTTACAACAAGGGAAGAGCAGTCTAAAAAAGATTTATCTCATGACCAAAGAAAATTTGGTGAAAAATTATTAAAGCTTGCTATGATGATTCAGTTTACTTATCCTGGGACTCCATCTATTTATTATGGCGACGAGATTGCAATGGAAGGTTATCGCGACCCTTTTAACCGTAGAACGTTTAACTGGGAAACAATTGAAAATAATTTTAGTGAATTACATATGTGGATTACATCTCTTATTCATTTCAGAAAGCAAAATAAGAATTTTAAAAGTGGTTATTATGAAACAATAAAGTCAGATGAAGATATTTATGCCTTCCGTAGGTATTTTGTTGACGGTAAGGATATATTCGGAAACTTTCAAGAATACGAACCGGATTCGTATGTATTTATAAATAGAAATCCTTACGATGTTAAAATTTCTGCAGAAGGTTATTCTGGAGCTCTTTCACCATATTCTGGAGTTATAATAATTAGTGGGCAGAGGGTGTTTGAAACCGAATGGAAACCGATATAAAAAATACCTGCCAACGATTAGTTAGCAAGTATTTTGATGATATACAATTGTTTGTTTTTTATTTCTCGGTAATGACGATTCTTGGTTGGTCAGGACCCTGGTAAATTGTTTTCTTTCGGGATGTTGGTTTTTTAGGAACATCTGGATTATTTACGGGTGCAGCATCAGTTTTTGCTCTTTTAGGGTAATTATATACTGGTTTTGAAGACTTATCGCGATATGGAAACGATGAAGAAGAATCGCGATTTCTTCTTGGTGAAGATTCGGAAGACATTCTATCACTTGATGATGAATCCGCGCCTGCCTTAGGCATTCTGTCTCTTGATAATGAATCATTACTAGGCTTTGACATTCTGTCTCTCGCTGATGAATCCACGCCTGATTTAGGAATTCTGTCTCTTGATGCAGATTCAGTATAAGGATTACGAGCAGGTCTTTGAGATGATTTTGCATTATCAATAGAATTATTGTTAGGTTTATTTTCATATTCAACCCTTGCTGGCCTGTCATTATTATATTGACCTGCATTATTGCGAGGGCTAATAGAAGAAGACGAGAAGTCTCTTCTTGGTTGATCCCTTTCTGAATAACGGTCAGAAGATTGATTACGATCGGATTGTTGATTTCGGTCTGATGATCCAAAACGATCGGATTGCTGATTTCGATCTGATGATCCAAAACGATCAGAGGGCTGAAAGCGATGCTCCTTTTTAAACTCAGAACGTCTGTCTTCCTGAGAACGGAATTGATAGGAAGAGGTAGGAAGAGTTTTAGAACCTTCTTCAATTTCCTTAAACAAATCTGTCTTTTTTTGCGAGAATAAATTCATCTTTAGTAATGTAGCAAGGAAATCTTTAAGATCGATACCGTCATTTTCTAACGTAGAAATATATTCGTAGTATGCAGCCAAGTCCTGATCTTTTTGCATTTCTTCAAGAATGTTATTCATGTACAGCTTTGCTTTTTGAGAATCAACTTCTTTCTTTGAAGGAACTGTGCCAAGTTTAATATCGGATTTTGTGATACGAACAATATCTTTAAGTTTAAAAACTTCTCTGCCAGTTACGAATGTAAAAGATTTACCAGTTTTACCTGCACGACCTGTTCTACCAATACGATGTGTATAATACTCAGCATCTTGCGGAATATCGTAATTAAATACGATTTCTATATCATCAACATCAAGCCCTCTGGCTGCTACATCTGTAGCAACAAGTAGTTCAACATTTCCGTGCCGGAATTTATTCATTATAGCATCGCGCTGTGACTGTCTTAAATCACCATGAAGACCTTCTGCTTTATATCCAAGTTTTACAAGGTTTTCGACAACTTCATCAACTTTTTTCTTCGTATTACAAAACACAAGTGAAAGTTTTGGCGAAAATTGGTCGATAAGTCGTGATATAACTTCCAATTTATTGCGTTCTTTAACTTCCAAATAAATCTGCTCAATAGCTATTACAGTCATATTCTTGGTTATTGTTTTAACAAGAACTGGTTCTACAAGATATTGTTTAGACAAATCCATTATTGCACGGGGCATTGTAGCAGAAAATAGAAGTGTTTGATGTTTTTCGGGAATTGAGTCAAGAATTGTTTTGATATCATCCCTAAAGCCCATGTCAAGCATTTCATCTGCTTCGTCAAGGGTTACTATTTTAATATTTGACAAATCAAGAGTCTTACGACGTATATGATCCATAATACGTCCAGGTGTTCCAATAACAACCTGTGGGCAACGTCTAAGTGCCCTTAATTGTATGTCAATTGGTTGACCACCATAAACTGCAAGTGGTTCGATTTCGGGTAGGTATTTCGATAGCTTTTTGAATTCTTCAGTAATCTGCATAGCAAGTTCTCTTGTTGGGCACATAATTATTGCTTGAGTTTTGCGGTCTTCAGTATCTATACTTTGAAGAATGGGGATTGCAAATGCAGCAGTTTTGCCGGTTCCGGTCTGAGCCTGGCCAATAATGTCTTTTCCTTCCAGAATATGAGGAATAGCCTGATCCTGAATAGGTGTTGCCTGCGTAAAGCCCATGTCTTTAATGGCTAATAATATTTTTTCGGATAGTGGTAATGTTGATAACATGAAATAGGGTTCTCCTTCGTATTGTTCAAACAAATTTTGCGAAATCAAATTCTGAAAGTAAAGCAAGGTTTGAATCACCTAGTAGAATACTATATATTTCATTGAATAGCAATTCAATTTTCTGTAAACAGTATAAAATTGGGATATTCGATAAAACAAGGCCAATAATTCATTATTTTATAGTGTTTATACAGCTAATATTTGATTATATTGTTTATAAAAAAACGTTAATTAATTTGCCATGTCATTATCTATATTAGGTCATCCCTAAAACTCTCAAACCTTATCTCGCAGATTCAATGCAAAATTTATGTCCCTGTCGAGCACTTCGCCACAGATCGGGCATTCCAGATACGGTCTGCAAGGGTTATTTCCTTATTCCTGTAGTGACAGGAATTACATCGCTTGCATGATGGAGGGAGAATTCTTGCTACATGAGGTTAGAAACTTTTTTATATAAATCAAATTTGGTTGTTTTAAGTTTTTCAAAAATAAAATACGATAAAAAAACCCGGATTTGCTTACTTTTCGATAAAAAAACCCGGATTTGCTTACCTTTCGATAAAAAATCCGGATTCACTGGTGCGGTTGATGGGAATCGAACCCATACGGTCTCCCACACGCCCCTCAAACGTGCGCGTCTGCCAGTTCCGCCACAACCGCGTGCCACTGGACGCATTGATGATTATAAACATATTGAAACGTTATGTCAATATCAAATTTGAAATTTATACTGCTATCAAATTTGAAATTTATACTGCTATATGAGTAACAAGTGATAATATCACATTATAACACAAGTGCATTTTAGTTTTAAAAATAATTTAATAAATTTGGAAAATTTCAATATATTTCTTGATAATTTACTTATTTAGTCTTCACATTTATTTAAAAATTTGGTATTATATCTTTTGTAGCGCCGAAATATTTTAATTTATGGTTGATTAAAGATTCGGTAGTAGAATTTAAAGAGGATGGTGTGTAGTATGGTAGATGGTATGTTTATTAAAGTAACCTTATTGGTTATATTCTTTGCAGTTATGATTGCAATTGGTATCTACAGCAAGAAAAAAGTTGCAGATGTCAATGATTTCGTTCTTGGCGGCAGAAACGTTGGACCTTGGTTATCGGCTTTTGCTTATGGTACATCTTATTTTTCAGCAGTTTTATTTATTGGATATGCAGGTAGGTTCGGATGGGGATTCGGAGTCTCTTCACTTTGGATTGGTGTTGGCAATGCAATTTTTGGAAGCCTTCTTGCTTGGCTTGTGTTAGGTAGAAAAACAAGAAGAATGACGCAATTCCTTGATTCAAGGACAATGCCTGATTTTTTTGAAAAAAGATATGACAGCAAGTCGCTTAAGATTGCGGCAGCTCTAATTATTTTTGTTTTCCTTGTTCCATATTCTGCATCGGTATACACAGGGCTTGGATATTTGTTTGAAAAATCGCTTGGTATACCTTTCATTTGGTGTATGATTGGAATGGCTACATTGACAGCGGTTTATGTTGTTCTTGGCGGGTATCTTGCAACAGCTATCAACGATTTCATCCAGGGAATCATTATGCTTGGTGGTGTTGTATTAATGGCTATTTATATTATTAAAAATCCAATTGTTGGTGGACTTGTTGGTGGTATTGAAAAACTATCTAATATCGTTGGTAAGGATGGTGCAAATTTAGGATTAGCAACACCGTTTGGCAATAACGTTATTAATCTAATAGGCCTTATTATTCTGACAAGCTTTGGGGTTTGGGGATTACCCCAGATGGTACACAAATTTTATTCAATTAAAAGTGAGAAAATGATTATCAAGGGTGCAGTTATTTCAACTGTATTTGCAGCATTCATTGGTGGAATTGCATATTTCGTCGGTTCATTTGGAAGACTATTTTTAGACAATAAAGTTCCACAGCTAAACGGGAAAGATAATTTTGACATTATAATGCCACAAATACTTAATGTCGCTTTACCCAATGCGCTTATGGGAGTTGTTATTATTCTTGTTTTATCAGCTTCAATGTCAACGCTTGCAGCATTAGTTCTGGTCTCGAGCTCTACACTAACGCTTGATTTGATTAAACAAATATTTGTGCCCAAAATGCAAAAAACAACACAGATTTTAGTTATCAGAATTCTTTGCGTTGTTTTTGTTATAGCTTCAGTTGTTGTTGCTAATTTGAAAGGCGCAATTGTTAATTTAATGTCTGTATCATGGGGAACTATTGCAGGTGCTTTTCTTGCACCATTCCTTTTCGGTCTTTACTGGAAAGGCGTAACAAGAGCTGGAGTATGGGCAGGATTTGTTACAGGTCTTGTTGTTACATTATTAAGCGCATTTAAGCTTTACCCTGCTCCTTTAGGACAATTCCTCAACTCACCCCCGAATGCAGGAGCAGCAGCTATGATTCTATCGTTAATAATTGTTCCTTTAGTAAGTATAATAACACCTAAATTATCAAAAGAACATTTGACACCAATATTTGACAGAATGAAATCAAAGGAGATTATCGAATAATGATTTGGAGTAATGTCGAAACAATCAGTCGTAAGAATATGCAGGAAATTCAGCTTGAAAGACTTAAATGGGCGGTTACACGAGCTTATGAGAGAGTTCCATATTATAAACAACAGATGGACTCAAAAGGTGTTAAACCGAGTCATATAGAAAAACTTTCAGATATTGATTTATTACCTCTTACGGAAAAAAGTGTGTTAAGGGATCAATACCCGTTTGATTTATTTGCAGTGCCTAAAAACGAAATCGTAAGACTTCATGCTTCTTCAGGTACAACCGGCAAACCAATTGTTGTCGGATATACTAGAAATGACATGGAGGTCTGGACTGATTGTTGTGCAAGGCTTGCAAGTGCCGCGGGAGTTACCTCTGATGATACCGCACAGATTTGTTTCGGTTACGGCATGTTTACTGGCGGATTTGGTCTTCATTACGGACTCGAAAGAGTTGGAGCAACTGTTATTCCAGCTTCAAGTGGTAATTCTGAAAGACAAATAATGTATATGCAGGATTTCGGTACAACTGCTATGATAGCAACACCGTCCTACGCACTATATCTTTCAGAATTTCTTGATGAAATGAATGTTCCTATAAGTTCACTAAAAGTCAGACTTGGATTATTTGGTGGTGAAGGACATACTCCTGAAATGCGCAAAGAAATCGAGAGGCGTTGGAATATTTTAGATACTCAGAATTATGGACTTACCGAAATTGTTGGACCTGGAGTTTCATTTGAGTGTTTAAGTAACTGTGGAATGCATATAAATGAAGATCATTTCTATCCCGAAATAATCGACACGAAAACTGGCGATGTATTGCCAGAAGGTAGTGAAGGAGAACTTGTTTTTACAACACTAACAAAAGAAGGCATTCCGATGCTAAGATATAGAACAAAAGATATTACTTCTCTTGAATATGAACCATGTAGCTGTGGAAGAACGACTGTTCGTATGAACATGATAAGAGGACGTGCTGACGACATGCTTATAATACGTGGAGTCAATGTATTCCCTTCACAGATTGAATCAGTTCTTGTCGGAATAGATGGAATCGGACCTCATTATCAGATAATTGTATCCCGTGAAAAATTCATGGATAAGATTGACGTTCAAGTTGAGTTAATTGATGGCTCTTTGCTTGAAAGTTACAGTGAACTTGAGCGACTTACTAATCACATTAAGCATGAAATAAGAGTCAAACTTCAAATTGACTCTAAAATTACATTGTTAAGTCCTAAAGCATTAGAAAGGACCGCTGGAAAATCTAAGAGAGTTGTTGATTTAAGATGATTGCAATTTTCATGGGTTTCAGTATATAATTCAACTATTAAAACTTGTATACCGATATGGAGGATTTTATGAAACAAATAATGCTGGGTAACGAAGCTATTGCAAGAGGCGCATATGAAGCGGGGGTTAAGGTTTGTTCATCATACCCTGGAACTCCTAGTACAGAAATCACTGAGAATATAGCTGCTCATTATCCTTCAATTTACTCTGAATGGGCACCAAACGAAAAAGTTGGACTTGAAGTTGCTATTGGTGCAAGTTTTGCTGGAGCAAGAGCAATGAGCTCAATGAAGCATGTTGGTTTAAATGTTGCTGCAGACCCGATTTTTACTGCTGTTTATACTGGTGTTAACGGCGGACTTGTTATTGTAATTGCAGATGACCCAGGAATGCATAGTTCGCAAAATGAACAGGATAGCAGAAATTATGCTAAAGCCGCTAAGTTTCCAATGCTTGAGCCTTCTGACAGTCAGGAATGTAAAGACTATATGAAAGTCGCATTTGATTTATCTGAAAGATTTGATACTCCTGTCGGAGTAAGACTTACAACACGTATTGCGCATTCAAGAGCGCCTGTTTCATTAGATGAACCCAAAGAAATAATCATTAAAGAATATAAGAAAGATATAAGCAAATACGTTATGATGCCTGGTATGGCAATAAAGAGACATCCTATTGTGGAAGGGCATCTTTCATCGATTGCAAATCTTTCATTAGAAGAATCACTCCATAGAATCGAAGTGAAATCTAGCGAAATTGGAATAATTACTGCCGGAATATCATATCAACAAGTTAAAGAAGCTCTTCCGGAAGCGTCTGTTTTGAAGCTTGGAATGGTTTGGCCAATTAACATGGAACTAATTAAGGATTTTGCAAAACAAGTTAAAAGACTTGTTGTTGTTGAAGAACTTGACCCTTTCATTGAAACTGCACTAAAAAGCAATGGGATTATATGTGAAGGTAAAGAATTATTTACCTTGTTTGGCGAATATAGCATTTCTATGATAAGAAAAGCACTTACAACTGAGAAAGACCCACAATCCGCAATCGATGTTGCCTCCTTGAGCGAAGCGCCTCCAAGGCCGCCGGTTATGTGCGCAGGATGCTCACATAAAGGGATTTTCATGGCACTTAATCGTCTAGGAGCAATTGTTACCGGAGATATCGGATGCTATACTTTAGGTGCACTTCCTCCAACAAATGCAATGGATATGTGTGTTTGTATGGGTGCATCAGTTGGAATGGCACATGGTATAGACAAGGCAACTGACCGCAAACTTTCTCCTAAAACAGTTGCTGTTATCGGCGACTCGACTTTTATACATTCAGGAATTACCGGACTTATAAATTCTGTTTATAACCAAAGTCAATCAACCGTTATCATCCTTGACAATTCTATAACTGGAATGACAGGACATCAACAAAATCCATCGACAGGACTTAATATTAGCAATAATCCTTCACCAGCAATTAATTTACCAGCACTTTGTGAAGCAATTGGAGTTCAGAGCATAAGAATAGTAGACCCTGCGGATACTTTTGTTACTCAAAAAATAATTGCTGAAGAAATGGCAAGAGAATGTGTTTCTGTAATTATTGCAGTACGCCCATGTGCCTTGATTCCAAAGGGTAAGGGAACGAAAAATTCTAAGGCTGTTGTTGATAAAGAAAAATGCACGAAATGCAAAGCTTGCCTTAGATCTATGTGTCCTGCAATTTCTACAGATGGCGAAGGGAATATTATTATAAACCATTCGACATGCAATGGATGCGGTCTTTGTGAGAAATTATGTAAATTTGACGCTATAACTATTGGAATTAATTGTTAATATATTGTTAATATAACGAAATCTTCGGTGGGAATCTGAGAAAATTCAGAGTTATCCATTACATTTTATAATAAATATTATGATAAATAGATTATGGAGGAAGTATGACAAAGGATATCAATATAGTTTTAGCCGGTGTTGGCGGACAAGGAACTCTTGTTGCAGGTAAACTTCTTGGAACCATTGCTGTAAAGATGGGTTTTGATGTTAAAGTCTCTGAAGTTCACGGGATGTCTCAGCGAGGCGGTAGTGTAATTACTTATGTTCGTATGGGAAAGAAAGTTTATTCGCCAGTTATAGAAGCTGGAATGGCTGACTTTGTGCTTGCTTTTGAGGAAGTTGAGTCTTTGCGGTGGGCTTTTTTACTTGCTATGAACGGTACTATGATTATAAATAATCAACATATTCTTCCTGTTACTGTTAAAACAGGTAAAGCCACATATCCCGAATTTATTTATAAAGAACTTACTGACTCGGCACAGGATGGCACTAGGTTAATTGAAATTGATGCCGAAAAAATCGCGCTAGATTGTGGAAATGTTCGTTGTGTGAATATGGTTATGATAGGCGCTATGTCAGTATTTACTCAAATTCCTCAAACAATTTGGAAAGAAGCAATCATGGACGTTTTCCCCGAAAAGCTACAGGCAATGAATTTTGATGCCTTTGAAAAAGGTAAAAATGCTAAATCTATTTACGATCAAAGCAGCTTTTAATTATATCAATTGAAATTGTTTTATAAAAAATGATTATTGCGTTTACACGGAAGTATTATAAATCCATTATTCTATTGAAAAAATTATATAATCACTATTTCTGGTTCGGGTGTCAAAAGCATGATTTTTATTTATTGTGATTAGTCAGATTTTGCTCGACGATGACTTAAGAAGATTTCAAATGCCAGATTGCTTGTAGTGGCCAATATTTGGCGATTTCATCAACTTTTTTAACATACAGCTGTCCGGTTAACTTTTGACACCCGAACCATTTCTACAATATCAATTTGTTTACTTACAGTGCATTCTTGCTTTATATAATCAAAAATATCTGGTTATACTGAGTAAACTATATAATCTTGTTTATTAAATTATAAAATGGCTATCGTGTTAACTCAGTAAAGGTTGAAAAACTCCATTGAATCATACTAAAATTAAGCAATTACAAATCGAACTGTTTAAAAATTAATGGAAGCCACTTTCCTTGATAGTATTTGTAAGAAACAATAAAGTCCT
>JBBQKF010000065.1:0-17595 GCA_038326615.1 Saccharofermentanales bacterium
TCAGGATAATATGCAGCTCCAAAATCCATATTCATCAATTACTCACCTTCTCTTTAATTACGTTTTCAATATTCTGATACTCTGTCGTTTTTTTTCGATAAGTTTTAAAATATAATCAATTATTTGTTTTCTAATATTCAATTCTGTTTTCATTTGATAATTTTAATCAGATGCAATTTAATCAGATATAATTTCAATTCATATATAATATCACTTACTAATTTGGAAAAATATTTTGATAAAATTTGTCTAATATTTAATAACACCTATTAGCTTTCAACAAATATAGAAGTAATAATTGTGAAATCGCTATTAATCAAGAAACTTAACAGATAATTTGAAACTAATTATCTGTTAAGCTTTCCTCTAAAGATGCATTATGAATAGTTAATATTTTAAGTTAATGTCACGAAACTTGGTTATACCATAACTTCATTCTTTTTTTAATCGCATCAGTAACTTCTTTTTCACGTTTTTCTATACCTGCTTCAATGCATTTTTTAACGAATTCATCCCATATAGTATTAAATTCGCCATCGTTTTTAGCCTGCACCATTTTTAGCATATACTTACTATTAATCTCTGCTTTGATTCTTGTTTGCGCATCTGCACCATCACCCTTAGGTAAAGACAATTTCCACGCAAAGCCCCATGGACTAAGTTTTGGCGCTGGCCATAAATCTGCCCATGTTATTGCCTTAGGATCATATGCATGTAAAACTTTAAGGTCCTCTGCCGTGTATCCTGCAGCAATTGTTTCTGGTGTTCTGTAAGGTCTTATTAACTGTCCTGTTGAATCTTTTACAAGTGACCCTTTAGACCAGTAATCATATAAAAGAACACCCGTTTTTTGCCTGAAATTTGCATCGTTTTGTTGTGAAGTTATTGTTGAAGGTTTCAACGTTCTTTTGCCATTTGCTACTGTATAAAGATCGCCTTCAACACCCCACCAGGAAAGAACCTGCATTTCTTCAGACCACATCGTATCAAAAAAATCGAAAGCTCTTTGCGGATTTTTACAATTTGTTGTTATAATGCTTTTCCATGTTCCTAAACTGTCATAATTTGCAACTTCAGACTTAGCTGCTGCTTCTTTGCTAATGTAAATCGGTATTTTTGCATAGCAACGTTCAGGTGTTTTGTTTACTGTTCTGATTGCTTTTTCTGTTTCGTCAAGTGCCCACCATGGTTCAGTTACACAAAGCACATTGCCTTTTGCAACTTCGCTCATAACACCAGGATGATCGAGTGCGAACGAATCAAGTGAGAAAATGCCTCTTTTGTACATCTTATTTAGCCATTGAAGATAAGTTTTAGTTTCAGGCCTCCTTATAGCATATGTAGCCTCATGTGTAACAGGATCAATATAAAATTCACCATCATCTTGAAATCCTGCAGTACGCATTGCAACATTGTTAATACCATGACGAATTGCATCTGCATTAACACCACCTGCTGGTGAAAGTATTCCAACTAAATCAAGCCCATTATATTTTTTGTATTTTGCCTTATATTTTTCGAGCAAATCAGCCATTTCATCTAATGTGTTTATTTTAGGATATCCAAACTCAGCAAGAACATTATACTGAATCTGTACATAATAATCTTTTGTTGGAGGGATATCACCGAAATCCTTATTGAACCCATATGTAAGTCCATCAATTTCATTTTTCATTGTCCCAAGTTTATCAGCAAAAGCTGTTTTGATGTTCTCTCCACCGGTTTTAATGTATTCATCTAGTGGTAAAGCTGCATTTGCTTCTATCAAATCTTGCAACTGATAAGTATCAACGGACAATATCATATCCGGGTACTCACCTGAAGATATCAAAAGTCCGAGATTCTCGTTGAAATCACCAACTGTGTATTTCAAATTTAGTGTAACCCCAGTTTTTTCGGTAATTTTTTTTGATATTGCATCTTGCCCCCATTTCGTTCCCCCAACTGAATATGATGTCAGAGCAGTAAAGGTTATAGGAGTGGTGTCCTTAACTTTTGATGCCTTGTCAGAAGATGTTTCCGATTTGATTGTTCCGGAATTGGTTGATGTTGGATTTGTACTGCACCCTGTCAATACTGCCGATACAAGGGTTGCCAATGCCAATAATAGTGCGATAATTTTTTTCATGATGATTTCCTCCCTACTAAATTTTAAAATATTTATTTTTATAAAACAATTTTTTTATTATTTTTATATTTAGGATTTATCTATCACAAAATTTAATAGATAAATCATCATCCATTACATAAATTCATTACTGTATCAAACTGGATGTATTGCGTGGTTTTGGTGTGCTAGCAAATTTTGCGTAACTCTAAAATTGTTCATGCTTTGCTCTTTGTATGTTTCATATTCGTCAATAGTCTATTCTTTAACTGCGCCAATGGTCACTCCATTAACAAAATATTTTTGTAAAAATGGGTAAATAAATAATATCGGCACCGTTACAATCAGAGTCATTGCCGCCTGTAACGACTCATTTGTGGCCTTAACACCACCTTGGGAAACTAACGCTTGCAACTGTGAATCCGTTAAATTATTAACACTTGTTAATATCTTTTTCATCTCGTACTGCAAGGTTGTAAGCAACTCATTACTAGATGCAAAAAATACTGTGTCCTGCCATGCACTCCATTGCCAAACTGCTATGAAAAGTGTAACTGTTGCAATTACAGGGAGACATAAAGGTATAATTACTCGAAAAAATATTTGAGCATCTCCAGCCCCATCTATTGTAGCTGCTTCAGAAAGGCTTGGTGGTAACTCCTGCATGTACGTCCTTATTATGATTATGTTATATGCACTTATTAAATTTGGCAAAATGTAAACCGAAAAATGATTTAACATTTGCAAATCTCTGTATAATATAAATGTTGGGATAAGCCCTGCTGTAATATACATTGTAAAGACTATATATCTATTCATAAATTTACGTAGGACAAAATCCTTGCGAGACAATGCATATGCAATCAAAGTGCTACAAGCAACGTTAACCACGGTTCCTATAACAGTCCGCAGTACTGAATTAACTGCTGCAAGAATCTGATTTGATGAATCGAAAATCGTCTTGTAGGATATTAATGTGAATTTACGAGGCCAAAAATACAACTCTCCTCTTATACTGTCTAATGGGTCATTGAAAGAAATTACAGCAAGATTCCAGAAAGGATACATCGTCACGAAGATCATTATTGCAAAAAAGCATACTAAAATCCAGTTAAATAGTGAAAATGATGTTCGTCTTTTACCTATAGCCATTGATTGTTACCTCCCTTAAAATACTGCTGTATCGTTCAATTTTTTGGCAGTATAATTTGCTCCAAGAACAAGAAAAAATCCGACAATTGATTGGAAAACGTTCGCAGCCATCGCAAATGAATATTCTCTTTGTCCTAATCCCCAACGAAAAATAAAACTACCTAATACTTCAGAATAATCAAAGTTGCCGGCATTTCCAAATAATAACCGTTGTTCGAATCCTGTCCCTAAAATCCAACCGGTATTCAATATCAATAATATGATTATCGTTGATTTGATTCCTGGAAGTGTAATATTCCAAATCCTCTTAAATCTGCCTGCCCCATCAACATATGCAGCTTCATATAACTCAGAATTAATTCCTGTCATAGCTGCTAAGTATATTATGGCTGCCCACCCTGTTTCTTTCCATATCCCAATAATTGTAATCAAAAACCAATAAAGGTTTCCTTGAAGCATAATATTATAGTTTTCTTTAATTATTCCTGCATTAAAAAGTACTTTATAGATGACTCCAGGAACACCAATTGTTTTAGTCATACCTATAAACAATGTTGCAACAACTACCCATGAAACAAAGTGTGGCAAGTAAGATACTGTTTGAGCAAATCTTTTAAATATTCCATTCCTTAATTCATTCAAAAATATAGCAAACACAATCGCAGATAAAGTGCCTGCCGTTAAGCTTAATACGCTAATTACCAGCGTGTTTCTTAGCGCAAGCCAAAATGTTGCATCTCCAAAAATTTTAAAATAGTACTTAAGCCCCACAAAGTCAGCAATTGATAAGGCTCTTCCAGGCCTGAATTTGAAAATTGACCAAATCCATCCCCACAAAGGGAAATATGAAAAAATGAATATATATACAATTAATGGAATAGATATATATAGCAAAAACTTTTGCTTTTTCGCTTTTATAAAAAATGCTTTCAAATCTTTTTTTTTGTTTTTGACTTCTAGTTTGGAATTATTGTTCATTGTTTATACCTCCTAACTTATGTCTATTATCTTAATAGTAAACTGACATTATTTAAATGTGGTAAAATTACTTTCAAGGTCGTATTTATTACGCATTTTAAAAAACCTCATCTGAATTTACATCCAGACGAGGTTTAATTTCTATTTTTTTTTGACTGTAACTGCCACATTTCGATAAAACTTCGGATATTTTATAGTTAATTTATCGTCTGATGAATTTATAGGTACAGTTTTGATTTTTTGTGCAGTCTGAGTATTATAGAAAATAACTTCATATGTCCCACTTTCCATTCCCGTAATTGCCATTTCTACACCATTTACTGCGACGGGGGTTGCTAATGTATAAGGAGCTTTCTCATCTCTAGAATAAAGCAACACACTGCTTTTATCCTTATAATACCCTGTACGAACATTGTTGGAAATGCCAGCATATACAAATTCCATATTAATCAATTTTCCTTCAAATGGTTGTATAATTTTAGCAGCACTTTGCATCGATTTGAACATGTTTAGTGAAGGTAAAAATGATGAGTTTGATCTCCAATATAAATTGCCACCTGCCGCATCATTATAGAAAATCGGCGTCCAAATACCCTCAGCGAAATATCTCTCAGTGTTTTCTGTTAAAGGCAAAAATTCAGCATTGTTCTCTGAATACTCACCAAAATATATTGGCTTATCGCCAGGATATTGATTTTGAGTAAAATTGAGCTGATCAACCCATGTTTGAACGGGATCAACACCAACAGCGACGTATAAATGACAGTTAGCCATATCGAAAAATTGGTGTGTCTTCCATGGTTCATTGTCAGTGTTTCCTCTGTTGAAATATAAATGATCCTTCCATGCATAACTTGTTGTTGTTGGACGTTTGTATAAATCCATACTTTTTACAAATCCATCAAGTTCGGAGTACCAGGAATCACGGATTGCTCTTTTCGTTGCATCAACTTTATTATCACATTCGTTCCAATATTCAAACACTCCAAGAGATCTGCTATAACCCCATCTCGAATAAATATAACGTATTAATTGCTTTTGATATTTAATCGCAATTGGATTTGACCAATAATCAGTTTTATTTTCTTTCCATGAACACGGTCCGCCATTTTCTTTATTATAAGCATTGCGCGCCCAGTGACCTGAATCAAAATCCCACAAGTTAAAAATGCAAAGCTGCATATAGACATCGTTATGTTCAAATAGTTTAATCAAATCATCAAATCTTAATGCATTTCCAAGACTATAATCCCCTAACCCAAAGTACTCACAATCGACTCCACTTTGATTAACAACTCCTTTTTTTGATTCGAGACAATACGCGCTCCAGTCACATTGTGACCAGAATCTAATCCAGTTCATCTTGTTTTCTTTATATAGTGGGAGTGCTTTTTTGAATTCATCAGGGGTTCCCCACGCATAATTAGTTCCAAACAATGTAAGCTGATTTTTCTTCCCATCAACAATTTTATTTCCTATTGTACTCACAAATCCCCTATTGGTGGGATTTGAAGGAGTAGATGTAAATTTGTAGGTTGTACTTTTCTTGCCACTTTTTTCATCTTTGAGGAAATACGAATACTCCCCTATTTCTCTTGGGGAGTAACGGATTGCCCACTTCATTCCTGATTTTTGTTTATAAAAAGCTGGCATCATTTCAACTTTACCGCTTGGCGTAAGGAAATATCCATTGATTTCGCAAATCGTCTGATTATACTGATCACCATCATTATAATCAATACTAATATCAAATGATGCTTCAAACATTTCTAGTGATTTTACAATTGTTGTGGTAGTCGCAAGCGCCTTGAAGTCATAACTTTTTATTTTACTTATTTGTTCATTTACAAGGTTTTCGAAATCAGTTTCGGCCTGTTTTGCGCTTCCAGAGGCACTTTTAGTGTCAGAAGAATTTGATTTTGAAATCAAACTTACACTTGCAACTGATGAATTAACACTAAAACCTTTGCTGCTTTGCAATATACTATTTCCACTAGTGCAACTTACGAGAAATACAGCAATCAACAAGACACTAGTTGTAAAAGCAGATGCTACAGTAATTATTTTTCTTTTTACGTTAATCATTCATGATACCCCTCACATAATAGTATTTCCGCTTTTTCTAATATTAACCTCAATTGTTACTATTTTGAAAAACTTATGTCATCAATATAAAAAGTTCCAGATTTGAAATCACCGCCTGCGTTTTCCTTCAACCCAACCATGAACCAATCTAGATAGTAATTACTTGCATCGTTTAAGTCCGTCGCTACTTCTTGGGGAACATTGATTGTAAATGTTTTTATTTCACTGGTTTTTTCCATTGGAAATTCTTCTTCAACTGTTGCAACTTTATCTCCAGTTGTTTTATCTTTCCATACGAATTGAACAACAAATGGAGAATTGATAAATTCAACTGTTGATGAGTATTTAAATGATATCGTTTTCAAATCTTTGAATTTTGATTCTTCAGAACCATTTTTATCAAGCGCCACTCCTGAAACCCACCATGTTCCACCTTGTGTTTGTGGTGCAACAACTGCCTTGTAAACATTTCCTGCAAATCCTGTCTGTGGCACAAATAGTATATGATCCTTCGTGAAAGCAGGATCAAAATTAACTGTTGGTCCCACAAGCATTGATGCTTCTTCGAAATCAAGAATAAACGAAGCTTTTTGTTCGACTGCTACAGACATTGCTTCAGACGACACTTCTGCTGTGGATGATTTCTCTTCTGAAGTAACAGCAACTGCGGTTGATGACGTCCCGGATATTGCATCTTTCGATGTTTTAACTGTACTATTACCATTACATCCCGAAAGCAAACTGACAACCAATACTGTACTTGAGATAATCGTAACTAATCTGTTCATGTTTAAATCCTCCTATAATATTTTATCGTCAGTATATTAAGAATAAACTGTCGTGTATATGCTAAAGAGCAATCACAATAATTTATCCGACAACGATAGTAATATTTTGGAGTTTTTGTGGGTGGATTTACTTTTTATTTGACAGCGCGCTTCTTTAGAATTTGACTAATCTCATTCTCGCGTACATTAATCCCTGCCCTTTTTGATGATTCAACAAATTGGTTCCAATTTTCATTAAAGGCATTATCATTGTTGGCTAAGATAATTTGAGGTAGGTATTTTCGGCGGATATCATTGTTGACCTTGCTTTCTGCAAAAGCTCCTTCAGTGTTTTGTGGCAAACTAAGATTCCACACAAAGCCCCACTTGCTGGGTTTTGGAGTGGGACATAATTGTTTCCAGGAAGTAATCCCATACATTTTCATGACATTTTGGGTTATTACATCCTGTGCGTCATATAATTCATCTGTTGTGCCAAAAGGAACAATGTACTGCCCATCAGTGCCTTTATAATTTTCTCCGTAAGACCACATATTAAATATCGAAATGCCTGTATTGCTTTTCCAGTTTGGGTCACTTATTGATGCGTCTAAAATTGATTTTTTCATTACGCGCTTGCCATCTTTAATGTCATAGTGGACTTTATCAATCCCCCAATTGCAAAGAATTTGCATTTCTTGCGACCACATTTCATCAAAAAATTCAAATGCTCTTACAGGATCTTTGCAATCCCTCGTTATAACCGATTTCCAGGATCCAAACGGATTATAATTAGATATCTCAGAATCTGTTTCTGTAGATATATATACTGGAATTTGAGCATAACATCTGTCATTTAATCCTGATTTACGTAGTGCAGCCTCAGAATCGCCCATATCCCAATTTTCAGTAGTTGCGACTAATACTCTCCCACTTGAAACTTTTTCAACAAATTTCTCGCGACCTTGAACTATTGCGTCTGAATCAAGCAATCCCGCTAAATATAGTTTATTTAGCCATTTAAGATATATCTTTGTTGAAGGCAATGTAAGTCCATATTTTACATTCAAATTGTTATCAACAACGTAATTTCCATCATTTTGATATCCTCCAGCCCTTAAAGCGGCATTATTTACAGTGACATTCATCCCCCATGAATCTCCCCAGAATGATAGCCCTAATGTGTCTAAACCTTTAAATAATAAATTTTTCAACTTATAATTTTTCATAAGGTTATAAAGATCATCAAGAGTTTTTATTTTAGGAGCACCTGCCTTTATCAGCATATCGTATTGAACAAAAAACATGGCTTCGCTTCGTGCGCTTATACCCTTGTACTCCCTGTTTAGTCCATAAATTTTATTATCGGTCACATTTTTCATAAAGTTTATGTCATCGCCGAAAACTTTTCTTATATTCGTTCCTTTGCTTTCTATTAATTGATCAAGTGGGAAAAGCGCATTTGCTTCTGCAAGGAGAGATACTGAATCATTATCAATCGACAGAAGAATATCGGGGTAACTTCCACTTGCAATCATAGTACTTACTTTAGAAGAAAGGTCCCCTTTCAGAATTTCTAAATCAAGTTTTATACCCGTTCTTTTGGTTATTTCATTGCAAATTTCACTTTTATCCCAATTAATTCTTGCGTTGGAATCCGAAAGTAATGCAGTAAAAGTCACAGGCTTCCTGGAATTTTCATTATCGGAAGAACTTACGTTAGATGATGGTTTATTAACTATCTGACATCCTGTTAGCGTGAAAAAGAGAATTACTACTGCAATAATTTTAATATTAAGAATGCGCTTAGAAAATAATGTTTTTCTTATCAATTATTGGTCCTCCGATTTTTAACATTGTTTCCCCTTTTATACTGGTTGTTACATTAAGTTAAATTGGAGTTGTCAGAATATTTTATGCAAAATATTCTTAGGACGGATAAGTAAATAGGTTTTTATGATGTAATTTTTGTATTATAGCATATGACACATTTACATTCAATAATTTATCTGACCATCATCGTAATTTATTAGCATTGCGCGTTTATTTGCAGCGTTGTAAAATATGTTTGTGAATGTTTTACTGCTTTATTCCTTTGATTAAAACATTGCATTTAACTTGTCACGAGCTATTTAAACAATTTCATATTTGATAAATTGAGCGAGGTGTCATAATGGGAAAATATATCAACCCTATAATTTCAGGATTCAATCCTGATCCAAGTATATGCAGAAAAGGTGATGTTTACTATCTTGCAACTAGCAGTTTTGAGTACTTTCCTGGAGTTCCTATTTATAAAAGCACAAATCTTGTCAATTGGGACTTAGTTTGTAATTCTTTGTACACAAACAAAAGTTTAGACTTAAATAAGTGCGGTCACATGAGTGGAGTTTATGCTCCAACTCTAAGATACGATAATGGTGTATTTTATATGATTACTACTAATAGCAGTGGTCCTGGCCATTTGTATGTTACAACAAAGGACATCGAGAGTGGGATTTGGTCAGATGCTACTTTCATTGAAGGACGTGGATTTGATCCGGATTTATTTTTTGATGACGACGGGAAAGTTTATTTTACCAGACAGGATTTTGGTGGTTTTGGTATCCACTCGTGGGAAATTGACTTAGCAAGTGGCAAATTAGTTGGTGAGGAGTATGTAATCTGGGATTCATTTGAGGATCGGCTGTGTGAAGCGCCACACATTTACAAAATTAATGGCCTTTATTATCTCTTAGTCGCCGAAGGTGGGACGTATCGCGGTCATATGTGTGTTATCGCAAGAAGTCATAACGTTTTTGGGCCATACGAAGGTTGTCCTCATAACCCGATACTTACTCATAGAAATATTGTGCAACATCCCATTCAGTCTTGTGGTCATGGCGATTTGATTAATTCTCCCGATGGGAATTGGTGGATTGTATTTCTTGCTACAAGACCAAATGGTAATTTTCACCATCTGGGCAGAGAAACTTTTCTTGCTCCAGTTAGCTGGGATAACGATGGATGGCCTCATGTTAATAATGACTTGCCGATAGAATTAGTAATGGAATGCAAGGGCGAAGGGAATCGCACAAGCGATAACTTGTCTCTTAGTTTTTCACCAGAGTCTCCTCATTTTATTTTTAGAAGAAACCCTCAAGAAGATACCTTGAAGATTGTCGATAAATCGTTGTTTTTGAAGTTAGATAGCGGGGTTTTAGGTGATCTTGATCATAGAAGTTTTCTAGGAATAAGGCAAAAACATTTCCAATTTATTGCATCGACAAGTTTGAAATTTTCGCCTGCCATCGGTGATGAAGCTGGGATTTGCGTAATCATGAGCGACAATCAACATTATCGCTTCGCTATAAAAAATGTTAACAGTAAATTTGTAGTGTCTTTAGATAAAACAATTGGGGACATTTTCTACACCGGTAAAGGCATTCCTACTAATGCAATTACTAACAATTTAATTATCGAAGCAGACAAAGATTTTTACTATTTTTACACCGAATCAAATGGCAAAAAAGAATTTGTCGGAAAAGGAATGACCCAGCTTCTATCCGCTGAAACTGGGTCAACCTTTAATGGAGTTTGTATTGGTATGTTTGCATCAGGAAGTGGTATTGGATACGCGGAGTTTCTGCAATTTAATTACACTGGTGCGGATATTCGCATTTGAATTTATGCTCACCTGATCCAACTTCATGCATTTCACCGTTTGGCATTGCTACTGATGAGCTTGAATTGCACGGAATGTCAGCGTCAAGATAAAATTCTCTATTTTTGATTTCCCAGTTTATTTTTACGATTCCATAAGGTGTCGTATAGTTCATGCCCGCTCTTGTAATATCTCCGCCAAGTTTTGGATTGATAAAAAAGTGCTTAAACCCTGGATAATTCTCGTCTGGCTTAATACCAGCAATGTTTTCGTAAATCCAACTTCCTACTGCGCCATAAGCATAATGGTTGTACGAATTCATGTTTGTATCCCAGAATGTTCCATCTTCTTTAATGCCATCCCAATGTTCCCAAATGGTTGTTGCGCCCTTTGTTAATGGGTATAACCATGATGGATAATCACTTTGTAGCAATACTTTATAAGCAATATCAAGCTCTCCATTGTCACTTAAAGCGCTTAACAGATATGGAGTTCCGACAAATCCCGTCGACAAGTGATAGTTTCTTTCTTTTAATAATTCAACAAGCTGTTTTGTCACAATTTTATGATTATTCTTTTCAATTAAATCGAATTTTAGTGCTAAAGCCATAGCTGTTTGAGTTTTAACCTTGATTTCGCCGAAAGAATTCACGTATTTTCTGTGAAACTCGGCTTTAATTTTCTCATATAGTTGATTGTATTCTTTCATGTCAGATTCTTTATCAAGAACTTTTGCTGCTTTGTATAATAAAGATGTCGAATATGCATAAAATGCAGTTGCGATATAATGCTTTGATGTTGCCCCTGTATAGCTTCCTTCTTCCGCATCAAGTGCAACCCAGTCGCCCAACTGAGGGTCTGTATCCCATAAATATTCATTTTCTCCTTGTTTTCTGATATATTCCACCCAATTATGCATTGAACTATATTGGTCTTCCAAAATCTTCTTATCGCCGTAATATTGATAAAGTGTCCATGGGCATATGCAAGCGGCATCACCCCATGCAGCAGAAGTTGTTGTACTACCATCTTCTTCAAAAAGAAAATTAGGCACCGAGTTTGCAACTGCTCCATCTGATGACTGATCTGCTGCAAGATCTTTTAACCACTTTGAATAAAACGCTTTGGAATTATATAAACTACATGCCGTTGATATAAAAACCTGTGCATCCCCCGTCCATCCCCATCTCTCATCTCTTTGTGGACAATCAGTAGGGATATCGACGAAATTCCCCTTTAATCCCCACACTATATTTGAATGAAGTTGATTGAGCATATTGTTTGAGCACTTAAAATCACCTGTTTTTGCCATATCTGAATGTAAAACACAACCTGTAAAGTTAGACAATTTAAGAATCCCAGGATAATTCAGGACTTTCACATATCGAAACCCGTGAAATGTGAATTGTGGTTTAAATCTTTCGACCCCATCACCCTTTAGAATATATTCGATTCTTGCTTTTGCCGAACGCAAATTTGCATTGTAAAAATTACCATATTTATCTAAAACTTCTCCATGAAGCAAAATAACACTATCGCCTCTGTTGCCCGAAACACTGAATTCTATGAAACCCACCATATTTTGCCCCATATCAAGTACAGTTTCGCCGGCGGGCGTTTCAATAATTGCAATAGGATTTATTCTTTGAATAATTCGCACTGGTTCGTTTGTTGTAGAGCATAAAACATTTTTAGAATAAAGGTTCGATTTTACATTTTTCCAATTTTTATCATCAAACCCAACTTTGCACCAATCCGGTGTTTCTTCACAAGCATCGTAAGTCTCACCATCATAAAAATCCGCCATCTTTATAGGCCCAACCCCATATTTCCAGTCTTTATCCGATTTTATAATCTGTATTTCGCCATCATCAAACTGAATTCGCAGTTCCAATATTCCACATATCTGATTATTCCACTTGTCTTGAGGAGACCAAATGAGCCAGTTGGTATATCTATGATACCATCCATTTGTAATTGTTAGCCCAACAGCATTATCGCCATTTTGCAATAAATCCGTAACATCATAAATCTGATATTGAAGTCTTTTTTCATGAACGGTCCACCCAGGTGTAAAATAATCTTCTCCAACGGTATTCCCGTTGATACTCGCTTTATAGATGCCAAGTGCAGATGCAAATATTCTTGCACTTAAGACTTTTCTATCAATCCTAAATTCTTTTCTCATTTGAAATGGAACTCTATCGTACTTAATTTCCTTTTTATCTGATGGTCCGATAAATTCAGCCTTCCAGCCCTCGCCCATTTTGCCGGTTTCAAAATAATTTTTTCCTATAGAAATAGCAGTTTGATTGTGATTATCCCACACAATAATCTCATAATAATATCTCGTATACGCACATAGTTCTGCACCATTATATTTAATTGAAATGCATTCCTCCGTATGTGTGATCGAGCTATCCCAGACAACATCCCCCGCGTTTTCATTATTGAAAACTCTTATTTGATAGGCAGCAAGTTTAGTATCAACGTTATCTGAAGTTATATAAAAGCTAAAACACGGTTTTTCTTCGTCGATTCCTATTGGATTGTTTAATGATTCACATTTGATTTCATTTATTTTCAGCATAACACCTCCATAATTTATTCAGATTTATTCAGATTTATTCAGATTTAATTAGATTTAATTAGATTTAATTAGATTTAATTAGATTTATCATCTCAATTATTTTATAATTTGTTATTTCGTTAGTTAGTTGTTATTAGTTAATTAATTAATTTTATCTTCAATTTAAGAATAAAGCAATGCAGCAAATTTACTATTGATGTGCAGTTTATTTACGGAATTATGAAATTATGCACCTGCACGCCACTTAGTGGGAGATTTTCCGTATATTTTTTTAAAAAGATGATTAAAATGACTTAGGCTTGTAAATCCACAGTCCATACTTATACCAATAACTGTATTGTTTGTATATTTCAGGAGATTCGCAGAGTTTCTTATTCTTATCGAATTTATATATTCTGAAGGCGAACAATTTAAGTGCTTTTGAAATATTCTGCAAACATAACTTTGCGTCTTCCCGGTCGAATCTATTAAATATTTTATACCATCAGAGTAATTTTCTTGTTTTTGAAGTCCTTCAATAGCAATTTTTAGCCAATCGGGTAGGGATTTATTATTTTTAGAATTTTGAAATCCAATTATTTCATTCTTGGTAATAAGCAACGCGAAAAACATTTTAATCATAGGGCGCAAGGTTTCGATGTCTCGTTCCATTTCCAAAATTATTTTATAAAAATTTATTATTTCATCAATCTGGGAAGCACTGATAAATGAACCTAATTTAACAGTGCTTTTTGCCTCTTCATCAAAATAAGTCGTTTTATTGTAAGGAAGAAAATCTTCTGATTTAACACTTTCAATTCTATTTGCTGCTTCGCTTTTTGGATTTATATTAAATAGAAACATTATCTCTTCAGTTATTTCCCTACAAAACGCAAGGTTCAAAATTCTGACAATGTTGTTTTTTTCAACTCTGAACGCATGTGAATCATTAGGCTCAAGGAAATAGAAACTCCCCCTTGAAATTTTATAGGATTCACCATTCACCTTATGTAAACCTTCACCAGATACCACAATTAGAAATTCGTAAAAATCATGATTATGCGCATTTACATATTCATGGGTAATATCAAAATAGTTGAAGTCATATTCTTTACTATTTGCAAAGTTATCGTTTGCTGTTAATCTTACCATGTCTGATTCTCCATCTATATTATTGTGCTTTCATTCTACATATTTATTTTATAAATGTCAATATAATGCAATATAATGTTAATATAAAACAAGATTTATGACAGATTATATTATATGATAGTCATACTTGTGAACAGTAGTCGATAAATCGAAAACGGACAATTTGAAATTTTATACAATGAAAAGATACCCTTATTCAAAGAATAATTTGTTACTATTTTTTTCTAAGATAGGATTTTAAAGGACCTACGCAAATAATCAAGCCGAAGCTCTGTAAGCATTTTTTGAAATAAGATAATTTATGAGGTGTAAAAAGCAATACGGATAGTTGAAAGAATAGACCGTGCATTTAACACTCGAACCAACATTTACAAAAAATCTAATATTAAAAGTTGGTTCGGGTGTCAAAAGTCAATCGGATAGCTGTATGTTAAAAAAGTTTTTGAAATCATCAGAAATTGTCCATTACCAGCAATCTACAGCTTGAAATCTTCTGAAGTCATCTTTAAACAACATCTAGTTAATTGAAAAAAGAAAAGTCATGCTTTTGACGCTCGAACCAAAGTTAAAAATAAAAAATTGAATTTAAAGAACTACAAATTTTAATAGCGAAAAGGAGAATTTTTATGAACGGAAGAGAACGCTTTATGGCGGCAATTTCAAACCAGAAACCTGACCATTTGCCATGTCAGGTGCATTCGTGGATGCAATATTATCTTGACACCTATCTCGGAGGCAAAGATCAATTTGAAGCATACGAATATTTCGGGATGGATCCTGTTATATATGCTGGTCCGAGTTTCGAGTACAATTCATCTGATATGAGTAAATGGGAGTCAAAATACAAGGACCTCGGAGTTCTTGAGGATGGTTACCATCATTGGGAAGAAGAAATTATAACTCCAAAAGGTTCACTATTTCATAAAGGGGCTTTTAATAAATTTACTTCATGGGAAAATGAACATCTGATTAAAAATCCGGATGACTTTGATTTGTGGCAAGAATTTAATCCACGTCCAACAAAAGTTAATTGGGATGGTGTTATTGCCGCTAAAGAACGAATTGGGGAAACTGGAATTGTCCGTGGGATTTTCTACGATTTCGGCCAGTGTAGTCCTTGGCAATCTTTTGCAAGTGTGCTTTTTAAAACAGAAGAGGCCATACTTGCATGTTACGATGACCCTTCGTGGGTTCACCACATAATGAAGTCTCTTCTTGATCGTAAACTTGATGTTATTGATCTCGGTGGCAAGCAGCAGTTAGACCTCATTGAATGCGGTGGGGGCGGAGGTTCGAGCACTGTTATAAGTCCTGATATGCACCGTGAGTTTTGTTTGCCATATGATAAAATTCAAATTGAAGCCTTTCATCAAAAAGGTGCAAAAGTGGTTTACCATTTGTGCGGAGGCATGATGCCATTGCTTGAGACAGTTGTTGAAAATGGAACCGATGCATTAGAAACAATGACCCCGATTGATATGGGTGGAGACTGTGATTTTGCAAAAGCAGTAGAACGTATAGGAGATAAAATTGCATTCATTGGTGGATTTGATCAAAACAAAGGTTTCGAAAAAGGAAATCCTGCGGTTATCAAAGACATGGTGTATGAATTGTTCTCAAAAAAACCTAAAGGCGGATTCATATGCTCTCCCTCGGATCATTTTTTCTTCGGTGACCCCGAAAATATCAGAGCTTTCGTAAAAGCTGCAAACGACTGCAAATATTGATTCTGATGGATAGATATCCTGATATTTATTAATTTGGATTGACTTACTATAATTCTTATTAAAGTAAGATTGTTTCCCTTAAATTAAATTCTAACTAGACTATCTATTATCAGGGAACACCCTATAACATTAATCATTGTTGATTAATTCCATCACAATATTTTGAAAATTTTTGATACTTTCTGCATAATATGATAATAATTTTCAATATTATATTTTAAGACTATAGTGTTTAATCAGTATAACCAGATATTCTTGATTATATAAAGCAAGAATGACCTGTAACTACCTAAATTGATATTGTAAAAATAGTGATTTCTCAATTATTTCAATAGAATAACAGCTTATAATACTTACTGAGTAAACGCGATAATCATTTTATATTTTTTATTAGGCAGCTCTTGTTTTATGGGGCTGTCTTTTTAATTTAACAAATTTAAATGCCTTTTTCATATGGGCTGTCTTTGCATTTTTATATCGTAAAATGAGTAGTTATAATTTGCAACTCAAGGTGCTAGATATTTTTCTCCATAGTACAATGCGGGATTCCAATTTCCAGATATTCATCAGACGTTTTCGTATATAATAGTTTTTCGTAAAACGACACGGCTGTTTTTCTTGCGTGTAATATGATTTTACTATAACTATTACTTTTCGCAATCTTTTCGGCAAACACGACCATCTCGTTCCCGAGGCCTTTCCCCTGCAAAAATTCGACTACTGCAACCTGTCTCATCTGAACTGTTTCATTGTCGACTCTCCTTAATAAAAGTATGCCTACAACCTCCCCTTCAATGACACATCCGATATGTATTTGAAGGTTCTCATCAGATAAGTCATCGTTATAAATACTCATTCCAAGCGGTATTCGCAGAATTTCGTCTCTCAACACAAGTGCCTTTTTGTATTCAGGAGAATTTAATTTCAGAATTTTGACATCATAGTTTTCCATTTTTATTCCTGCGATTAATTCATTGTAAATTATAATGAACGAACCGTCCTTCCTATTAATAAATTTAAGTATCACTAATTCACGTTTTGAATAATTTGTTATTCAAATTTTCTCGAGTTTTTATTGCATCCCCAGTTATCACTAGGATAACTCATAAATATTTAGTATAAAAAACAATATCCCTGATGTGCCACACTGCTTATTCACTTGATAACACAAACATTTTCGTATCGGTTTTCTTCTCAAATAAAACTGATTTAAGATGTAAAATAATAATATTGTTAATCGAAAACCAAATGTCGATTTGAGTTTTATTTTTTAATTACATTTTTCTTTTTGACATCTACAACATTGCCTTTGAACATATCTTTGGCAGCTATAGTAATTTTCAATTCTCTTTCGTATAGCTCAATCCACTGCGTTTCATATTCAGTCACAATTGCAACTGCTGTTCCGTTTTTGC
>JBBQKF010000066.1:0-17163 GCA_038326615.1 Saccharofermentanales bacterium
AGCATTACTTTGCGGAGGGTTTTTAATTCAGACTATATATTTTGCTAATGAAATATTTGAAAATTTTAAGGAAAATAAACATTCTATGATAATTTGTTTTCGGATGCCAAATTTCACTAAATCCTTAGCCGAATTTGGCAATTTTTCACGTTACAAATTTAAATAAATGGTTTATAATATAAGGCAAACCCGATACAAATATTTATGATGATTCCTAATAATTTAATAGTAGAAGGAGGTAGATTTGTGTTCTGTTCAAAATGTGGTACTAAAATGGATGATAATGCAAAATTTTGTGGTGGGTGCGGATCTCTAGTTGGAAATACTGTAAGCACTGCTACTGCTAAGCCCCCAGTTTCTCAACATGTCACACCAACACCAGCACCAGTGCCAGTTCCACCTAAGCCTGTATACCAGCAACCAGTGCCACCTGCTTATCAGGCACAACCAGTAGTTCCGCTGCAGCCAGTCTATCAGCAACCAGTGCAGCCAAATTATCAGGCACAACCAGTAGTTCCGCCTCAGTCTGTATACCAGCAACCAGTGCAGCCAGCTTATCAAGCGCAACCTAGTGTTCCGCCGCAACCAGCTCAAAGCACATATCAGCAACCAGTGCAGCCAGCTCAAAGCACATATCAGCAACCTGCTTCACAGCAAAGGCCATTAGACTTCAACGTTTTTGGAGGCAATTTACCGGCAGTGTCAATTAAGCTTAGCCCTGGCGAAAGTATTTATACGCAGTCCGGAGGCATGATTTGGATGGACGATGGAATAACTATGACAACAAATATGCAAGGCGGTTTAATGAAAGGACTAGGAAGAATGTTTTCTGGTGACTCTCTTTTTATGGCAACCTACACATCGTCAATGCCTAATCAGGAAATTGCAATAGCGTCAACTTTCCCAGGAAGCATTGCAGCAATAGAACTTAAAGGAAATTCAATAATCGCCCAGAAATCAGCTTTCCTTTGTGCACAGCAATCGGTCACACTAAGCGTGTTTGTCACAAGAAGCCTTGGAGCCGGACTCTTTGGCGGTGAAGGATTTATTCTTCAAAAATTAACCGGATATGGGAGAGTGTTTCTTGAAATTGATGGAAGCATGGTAGAAAGAACGCTTGCACCAGGACAAAGACTTAAAGTTGATACTGGAAATGTTGCTGCATTTGAAGAAACAGTCAATTATCAATCAGAAATGGTTAAAGGATTCAAAAACATTCTGTTTGGCGGCGAAGGTCTTTTTCTAACAACACTGACAGGACCAGGAAAAGTATGGCTTCAAACGATGACAATGCCAACATTTGCAAAGCAACTGATACCATTCTTGCCAAAGCCATCGTCAAATTAAATAAAAGTTAGTATTACTTGTCAGAAATGATAATAAATAATTAGCTTGCATAATACTACTATTTCTTCATTAAGCAAAAGAAAATGAAATTGCAACTTGCAATTATATAGTTAAGCTTTATTGACAGTAATCCAAAGTTTTATGCGGACTTCTATTACTTACTGAATTTAAACAATGTTCATTTATGCTAATGCAAGAAATACTGATTTAATTGAATAAATATATTTCGTAATTAAACTTTATGACAAAGTGGATAACTGCTAGTTGATAGTTAAAATTTATTAGCAAGGAGAAAAATTAATTTCCCCCATGATGTAACGAATCATGACACAAATTAATTTCTAGAATATTATGAATTTTAGATATTTTAAACACACTGTTCAAAGCACTTTTAGAAAAATCATTGTTACATCTGCATGCCTTTTATTGATTGCATCAGGAATCTCAGGTTGCAGCAAGAACACAAAAACTGTTGTCGTGTACACATCTGTTGACCAGGTTTATTCAGAGAAGCTTTTCAAAGCTTATGAGAAAGAAACGGGTGTCACCATAAAGCCGGTTTACGATATCGAAGCACAAAAGACAGTTGGGCTTGTAAATCGACTTATTTCAGAGAAAAACAAGCCACAGGCCGATGTATTTTGGAATGGCGAGATTTTGCAGACAATAGCACTTAAAGAAAATGGAGTTCTCGAGAAATCCAGTCCTGAAAACGAGAAGAATTTACCGTCATCATTTGTTGACAAGGACAAGATGTGGTTTGGATTCGGAGGAAGAGCAAGAGTTCTTATTTACAATAGAACCTTGATTTCAAAATCAGATTTACCAAAAACTTTGGAAGAATTTGCCAAAGGACCAAACGTCTCAAAGTCAGGGCTTGCATACCCAATATTTGGTACAACCGCAACGCATGCAGCAGCACTTTATTCATTCTGGGGACCCGAAAAGGCAAAAGCATACTATCAGGATTTGAAAAATTCTGGCATTGTTATTCTTGATGGGAATGGTGTTGTAAAAGATTATGTAAGTCAAAAAAAGCTTGTAATGGGCCTTACTGACACAGATGATGCGCTATCAGAAATTGCAGTTAATAAGGATCTTGACATAGCATTCCTTGATCAGGGTGAGAGCGGAATGGGGAATCTTGTAATACCAAATACCGTAGCCAAAATTAAAGGTGGACCAAACCCCACGCAGGCCGATCTTTTTATTAACTATCTTTTATCTTCTAAAGTCGAACGAAAATTAGTGGATGATGGTTGGATTCAAATACCTGTAAATTCAACAGTTAAGGCAAATCCAGCTATCGAATTGCTTAAGGTCAAAATTATGGCAACAGATTTTAGCACAGCATATAAGGATAACGAAATGGCCAAAACCGATTTGACAAAAATATTTATAAGATAAAATAAGAAAAGCAAGACAAACACGATAAATATTAAAAATAATTCGAGAAATATAGAAAAAAGTATAAAAGATATGAAAAGATAAAAATGAATATTAGAAAAACAAAGGAGAAACATCATAAATTCTTTATAACAATGCAGGTTTGGGTTTAATTTATATAACGGAGGCAAAACTATTATCAAAAACAACATGTCTTTAAAAATCTGCAAATGGGGAATCGCAGCCATTCTTATCATCGTAATGGCTGGACCTTTGCTTGTTTTATTTGGTAAATCGTTGTTTTTAGTAATTAGCAGTGGAATAAAAGATATTTCTTTTATCAGTGGCGGACTTTTCGCTGAAAGCCTTCTTATAAATTTTGCTTCCGCAATTTTGTGTTGTATTTTCGGTGTTCTTGCATCATTGTTTATTTGGACATTCTGCGCTAAATATTACAGACAAGTATTTCTCGCACTTCTTCTTTGTTCCCTTATACCGCCATTTATTCATGTTCACTCGTGGATAAAATTTATGGATATGCTAATAAACTCGGTTATTAATCCGTTGCTGTCTGTGTCGATAAATTTTACCGGCGTTACTGGCGTGATTTGGACAACCGTTTTTTCTTATTTGCCATATACAACAAGCTTTTGCCTGATGGGACTTTTTTGTATACCTAAGGATATTACCGATCTCATGAAAACAGAATCCAATCCGAAAGCTATTTTTGCTAAATGCGTTGTCCCTTACTTCTTGCCTTATGCACTTATAAGCGGATTGTTTATATTTCTCATAAATATGAATGATTATGCAATCCCGTCAGCATTTGGCGTTAATGTATTTGCACTTGAACTCTTCTCTCTTTATAGTGCAAGTGGAAATATCTATTCCATTTCACTTTCATCGTTCCCCTTAATTTTAATTTCTGTTGCAGCGTTGGTGCTTTTTGGACTTATAGCAAGAGAAAATGAAATAACAGTTGATCCGGTGTTTAATCCGAATCCCTTTAACAAAGAAAGATTTATAACCACACCAGCACTTGCAGGAGGCCTTATCCTTATACTTTTTGCGGCTATCCCGATTTTTTCAATGATTGTAGAAAGCTTCCATGCGACCGACTTTTTCCTGATTCTTGCTGATTCTCGTAGGGAAATATTATATTCATTTGTGATTAGTATTTGCACAGCGTTTGCCTGCGTCATTCCCTCTGCACTTTTTGCTTATTCCTGGTATCGCGAACAGAAAAGCGGGTTAATGTTATTTATTCTTTCATTCCCTTTTCTGATACCGTCTGCAATTCTTGGTCTTAGTATAATTGAATTTTGGAACACAGATATTTTGGGTGAAATATATCAAAGCCCTTTTATGCCAGTAATAGGGCTGACGATAAGATTTTTTATCCTTTCTTCATTATTTCTAATTGTTAGAGTTCGTAAAATAAATTCGGACTTGATGGAGGCAGTAAAGCTATCCTATTCCTTCTTTAAAGGATTTGTCTGCGTAATTTTGCCGATGATACGCAAAGACATTTTCACTTGCCTTTTGCTTGTGTTTGCATTAGCAATGGGCGAGTATGGGATCGCTTTACTTATTACCCCACCTGGATACCAAATGCTTACTATAAAAATTTATAATTACCTGCATTATGGAGCTTCGGAAGTTGTATTTGCTCTGAACTTCTTTGTGTTTGTGCTAGTATCGTTTGTGGGAGTATTAATTTTTGGACTTTACAAGCCAGAAAAAGGGGCGAATAGAAATCAGAATTAGTGGAAGGACTTATAATAATCAAAGTAGGGTTCGGGTGTCAAAAGCATGTCTTGTATTTATTGTGATTAATCAGATTTTACTCGACGATGACTTAAGAAGATTTCAAATGCCAGATTGCTTGTAATGGCCAATATTTGGCGATTACCTCAACATTTATCACCTATCACTACTTTGTTGCTTTTGACACCCGAGCCAAGTAGAAATATTCAAGAAAAATATTAGAAATGACAAAAAACATGAGTATTAAAGATAAGGGTAAAATTTAGAGATAAAAAATCGTAATATAAAGCTAATAAGTTAATGCTTTTAAACTTGAAATTGGGAAAAAATGATTGCGAAGAGTGTTACATAATTAGTTAAAGATTATTTTAAAAGATAAAGATAATAGGTCAGAAAATCGATATTAAAAAGGAGCCGCTGGTGGATTTACAAAATTCAAAAAAAATAAATACTGACAAAAAGCTAAAAAAAGCCTTCATAGCAGTAATTTTTGGCGTTTTAATTGTTTGTGTCGGAATTTTGAGCGCGATAAAACTCGACAGTGAAATTAGGAAAATCCAGCCAGTTCCAGGATTTACAACCTTGCTGCCAGGTAAAGATATTTGCTCATTAGCACTAAATGGCAATGAAATCTGGGCTGGTGGTTCAAATGGACTCTATAAAGTCTCAGCAGATTATACGAGCGAAAAAGTAGGAAATTTTCGATACATTAAAGCCGTTTTGATCAAAGATGGCAAAGTTTGGATCGGACACGACATGGGTGTTACAATTTATGACGGCAAGACATTTAAAAACTACACGGAAAACGACGGGTTACCAGATCATCGGGTAAATGCACTTTTTCAAGATAAAAATGGTATGGTATGGGCTGGGACCTGGGGTGGAGTTGCGGTTTTTGAAGGTGGCAAAATAACAAGGGTTATAGCCAAGAAAGACGGTCTTCTCGAAGATATGGTTAATGTTATTACACAAGATAGCATTGGCGGAATGTGGTTTGGGAATTATGTTGCTCCACGTGGTGGAATCAGTATTTTATACAATGAGAAGTGGCAGTATTTTACTACTAAAGATGCTCTTTTACATTCCAATATTAACGCGATAATAAATCTGAGAGATAAAGAAGTAATTACTGGAGGTGGCCTTTACACTCAAGGTGGTGGGACAAAGTTCAGCTTTGACAGTTCTACAGGAAGTTGGAGTAAAAAATCGATTTTACAAAAAAAAGACGGGCTTGCTGGGGCGAAAATAAGATCTTTACTTGAAGACAGCAAGAAACGTCTTTGGATTGGTTCAGAATATGAAGGACTTGCCGTATTTAGTGGCTCAACGAGCAAAATTTTAACTAAAGAAAACGGTTTATCAAATAATGAAGTAAAATCAATTATAGAACAAGTAGATGGTACCATCTGGATCGGAACAAGAGAAGGATTAGTGCGAGTAGAAAAAGGTGAAATCGAAAGTGTTCGTTAGCTTACCACACAAAACAAATTTAATAAAAAATAAATTTAATAAAAAATAAAAATGGCTATAGCGTTAACTCAGTAAAGGGTGAAAAACTCTGTAGAATCATGCTAAAAAGAAGCAATTACAAATCGAGCTGTGGAAAAATTAATGCAAGCCACTTTCTTTGATAGTATTTGTAAGAAACAATTTAGTCCTACTGAGTAAACACTATAGTCTTAAAAATAAATTTAATAAAAAAGCAATTCGGTTTGGCTCCTATTTATTAGCATCTGCCCCGTTGCCTAGCTCGTATTTATTAGAATCGGCCCCGTTGCCTAGCTCCTATTTAATAGTGTCAGCTTCGTTTTCAGACTTAGCGGTATTTCTTATTTCGACACGACGGATTTTGCCACTGATTGTCTTAGGTAGCTCATCTAGAAACTCAACGATTCTTGGATATTTATAAGGCGCGGTTGTATGTTTAACATGATCCTGTAATTCTTTAATAAGAGCCTCGCTCGGGAAATAGCCATTGGCAAGGACAATTGAGGCTTTTACAACCTGTCCGCGGTCTGGATCAGGGAATGCAGTTACAGCACACTCTAACACGCAAGGATGTTCCTGCAAAGCGGATTCGACTTCAAAAGGGCCAATTCTGTAACCGGAGCACTTTATAACATCATCCGAGCGCCCAACAAACCAGTAATAACCATCTTCATCTTTCCACGCCACATCTCCGGTATTATAAAGATTGTCATACATGCATTTGTCTGTAGCTTCTTTGTCACGGTAATAGCTTTGAAAAAGACCTATAGGCCATTCGTCATTTATTCCACGGATTACAATATTTCCTTCAGTTCCAACAGGACATGAACTGCCGTTTTCATCGACAATATCTATATTGTATATTGGTGACGGTTTACCCATTGAACCAGGTTTATGGATAACCCATTCAAAATTTGCAGCAAGTACAGTCGTTTCTGTCTGGCCAAAACCCTCAGTAATCGGAAGGCCAGTAAGGCGTTTCCACTGATTGTAAACTTCAGGCTGTAATGGTTCGCCTGCGGTAAGACACATTCGAAGAGAAGACAAGTCGTAATCCTTAACATTTTCGTGGATCATGAACCTATATATCGTAGGAGGTGCACAAAAAGTTGTTACGTGGTAAGAAGATATTTTCTCAAGTAATAAGGCAGGTACAAATTTCTCCATATCGTAAACAAAATTGGTAACGCCGACAATCCACTGACCATATATTTTGCCCCAGCCACATTTTGCCCAGCCAGTGTCAGAGACAGAAATGTGTACATCGTTATATTGAAGTTGTTGCCAATAACGAGCAGTAACAATATGACCTATTGGATGGGTGAAGTTGTGATAGACCATTTTGGGCATTCCTGTGGTACCAGAAGTGAAATACAAAATCATGCAATCATTTCCGTGAGGCAATGAATCACCCGATGGTTTATTCCAGATGCTTTTGCATAAAGCAAGTTCGGTGTTCAGATCAATCCATTCCAAAGGAACCTTCGAATAATAATTTGGGTTATCCTCTGTTGCCATCGCAGCATTAGTTTCAGGGAAAACAATTGCCTTTTTCTTCAGGGTTGTACAATCAGGAATAGCTTCATCAATAGCATCAATGACACCCTTGTCAGATATGCTGATAACAATACTTGCACTTGATGCGTTGCATCTGTATGCAATATCTTTCTTTGTCAGTTGAACAGTTGCTGGAATAAAAGCCACACCGAGTTTCATAAGTCCGAGAATAATAGGCCAGAACTGCCAGCGACGCTTAAGCATAAGCAATGCAACATCGCCTTTTTGAAGTCCCATCTCGCTAAATATGCATGCATATTTGTCACTCATTAAAGAAAGATCAGTCCAGCTCAATTTAAGCTCATCCCCAAAATCATTACACCAAAGAAGTGCTATTTTGGCTGGATCGATTTTTGCCCATTCATCAATGACATCATAGGCGAAATTGAAATTATCTGGTATACAAAACTTAAGGTTCTGTTTGAAATCTTCGTAAGAATCAAACTTTTCGCGGTTAACAAATTTCTCGATCATCATAAATCCTCAGCTAATCATATATTTTAGTTATTAAAGTCGATTTTAATACTTTATATTAGTAGAAACATTGAATATAGCTAGTACATAAAATCTTCTAAAAATTTCAAAGAACCTTAGTAAAACATACTAGAAATACTGAATAAAAAAATGCACTACAATAAAAATATTAATAGTAAATTTTGCCTGTTAGAAATTTCCAAAAATCTTAAGTCTTTTCGAAGTCAATTATAAACTTATACAATATATTTAAAAGAACATACTATTAGTAGAATTCTACCCCTCATGCAAAATCACAGTAAGAAAAGTAGCTTGAGTTTCGCCCAAAGCTATCTGTCCGTGCGGAATTGTGGGGTCAAAATAAATCGAATCTCCCCTATCTAAATCAACAATGTTCTCTCCGATTATTACCCGGACTCTTCCATCCATAACCATATTAAACTCTTGACCTGGATGAGTTACAAGACTTGTTTTGTCTTTATCTGATGGCTTGATTGTAACAAGCAGAGGCTCAATTTTACGGTTTTTAAAATTTGCAGCAAGACTTTTGAACTTGTAGCCTGCAAATCTTTCGATTTCAACGCCCTGTCCATCCTTTACGACACAGTATTCGTTTAAGTTTGGTGACTTTCCTGTCATAAGGTCTGTAAGATCAATTTTGAGTATTTTAGAAATTTCATACAGTGCACTGATGGAAATATCATGCACACCAAACTCATATCCTTCGTATTCACTTACGGGAACTGATAAAAAATCAGCCATCTGTTTAACCGAATACTCGCAAATCTGCCTCATTTCACGCACTCGAGCAGCAATATCCTTATTGTTTTCTTTCATAATGAGATTTATATGAGATAGCAACAAGCTAAATCATGTCTCCTTTCAAAAATTTACGACACACCAAGAATGTAATTATAAAACATTGACGAAATCTCTGCAATAGCATCACGACCTGTTTTTTGACTTGAGTTTTCGGTAGTTACACATATTACGAAAGGTTCTTTTGCAAAAACTATTCCAACATCGTTTTCGGTTCTCCAATCACTATTTGTTCCGATTTTGTGCGCAACAACAACAGAAGAGGGGAGCATAGCTGGAACACCAAATTTAAATACAGTGCTTTCAAGGTCTTTCATCAAAGGATCATAAGATGCTTTAGATTCTATCCACAAAGTGTAAAGGTTTTTGGCGTGCATTGCTAAATCCTTTGCGCAGGTGCGATGGCGACCAGACATTACAGCTCCTTTATAGTCTGTATATGTAACAGCTGTTCGGTATGGAACTTCTTTTGAAATACCGGAAAGATAAGGCACAACAGTATCAATTCCACCAAGCTTGCGGATAACCATATTTGTTGCGCAATTATCGCTGATAGTTATTGAAAGCTGTGTTGTTCTTCGAATGGAATATTTAGTTCCATTTGCACTGTTAATAATTGAACCCGTACCAGGTTCCATATCACCTGCGGGGTAGGGCTTGTTATTGTATGTAAGCATATCTGTAAAAAGATATTTACTTGCAGCAACATTTTTGTACAACAAAGTGTTTATTCCCAACTTAATCGAACTTGCGGCAACAAATGGGTCTTTTTCACCGATTCCCCAGGTTTCGCCGTTTTTCAGATTAATATAATAAACACCAATTCTGCCTTTAAATTCATTAGCATAAGCAGAGATTTCTCCTTGTAGGTCGCTAAAAGTTGCAGCACGCTCAGCCGGTGACATTGGTGTTCCGGAAGAAGACGAGACGACTAATGAATCTGAATTTCCGGAAGTGATAGCTGTTCCAGAATTTCCTGAAGCACTAATTCCTGTGGAATTTACTGCAGAAAAGTTATCTGAAGATATCTGACCTGATTGAATAGCAGTTGTTGAAGATGAGTTTGAAAGTAAAGAGTTTGGGGGTTTCGTAGCGTTATTTTTTATTGCCAGAAAAATAGCAACAATTACAATCAAAGAAACTGCACCTAAAAGGAGGGTCAGCTGAAGTCTTTTTTGCTTCTTATATCGTCTTCTTTTTGAATTTGATGCATAAACCGACCCCAGTTTCATTGGATCATTGACTGAATTTGAGGGGGTAACCGATCTTTCCCTTATAAACTGTGGTTGTTGCTTGTCCTGTGTCTTTTTCATTTATTCCTCCACGATTTATTCATCACAAAAAGCAATTGATAAATCATCATCCTTTTATAAAAATGCCGCTACTGTCGCAGTGAATAATTTTTGTAGAATCTGAATTTATTCAGCTTTATATTCTGTTTTAGTTAAATGAACTTTTCCTTATTTCTATTTAATATAGTTTTTAGATATTAATGTAGTGTAAAGAATCATTTAGCTTTTCTATTATACAAAATATAATGGCATTAGACAACCCATTCACATTTTTAGAAAATAGATCTTCATATTTATAGAAAAAAGATTTACTGAGTTAACGCTATAGCCATTTTTTATAATTAAGAAAGCCTCCTAAAGCTAAAAAATCAACTTTAGAAGGCAAATCCATAAATCGACTGATTATTAGAAATATTTACCAAGCAATTTCTCTGAAGTTTAGAAAAGACCTGAAATAACTCCGTCAGAATCAATATCAATCTTTTCGGCTGCGGGCAGTTTAGGCAAGCCAGGCATTGTCATAATGTCTCCTGTGACTGCGACTATGAATCCTGCACCAGCAGAAAGTCTAACTTCGCGCACAGTAATATCAAATCCACTCGGACGTCCTAGAAGAGCGGCGTTATCTGAAAGTGAGTATTGAGTTTTAGCAACACATATCGGAAGCGATCCGTATCCGAGACTTTCGATGTTCACGATGGACTTTTCTGCAGCAGCAGAATATACAACATTTGACGCACCATAGATTTTCGTTGAAATAGTTGAGATCTTTTCTTTAATTGTAGTATTAATTTCGTAGAGCAATTTAAATGCAGATGGCTTGTTATTAAGTACGTCAACAAGAGTATTTGCAAGTTCAACTCCGCCTTCGCCGCCTTTAGTAAAAACTTCAGACAATGCAACTTTAGCACCAAGCTTTTCACATTTTTTCTTAAGCAAAGCCAGTTCTTTGTCGGTATCGGTTGGAAAACGGTTAATAGCGACAACGCATGGAAGCCCAAACAAGCTCATGTTTTCGATGTGTTTCTCGAGATTAACAAATCCTTTGGCAAGCGCATCTGTGTTTTCTTCAGAAAGCTGTGGTTTGGCAACACCGCCATTGTATTTAAGCGCGCGCACTGTTGCTACAATAACAACTGCATCTGGAGTAAGTCCGCCGTATCTGCATTTGATATCAAAAAATTTCTCAGCGCCAAGATCAGCTCCAAAACCAGCTTCTGTTATTACAACATCGGCGAGTTTAAGCGCAAGCTTAGTAGCAGACAAAGAGTTACAACCGTGTGCAATATTTGCGAAAGGTCCACCATGCATAATTGCAGGAGTGCCTTCGATTGTCTGCACAAGATTAGGTTTCAACGCGTCTTTAAGCAAAGCAGTCATTGCTCCCTGTGCATTTAGTTGACCGGCAGTTACTGGCTTGCCGTCATATGTATAACCGATAAGAATCCGTTTAATTCTTTCTTTGAGGTCGTCATAACTATCAGCCAGACAAAGAATAGCCATAATCTCAGATGCAACTGTAATTTGGAATCCATCTTGTCTAGGAACCCCATCGGTCTTTGATCCAAGGCCAATAATAATCTGGCGAAGTGCTCGGTCGTTCATGTCCAGACATCTCTTCCATGTAATCTGTCTTGGGTCAATTTGAAGTACATTACCCTGCTGTATATGGTTATCCAATAAAGCTGCTAAAAGATTGTTAGCGGATGTTATAGCGTGCATATCACCTGTAAAATGCAGGTTAATATCTTCCATTGGCAGAACCTGTGAATATCCACCACCAGCAGCTCCACCCTTAACTCCAAAAACAGGTCCGAGTGAAGGTTCGCGAAGTGCAATTATAGCATTCTGCCCTATTTTTGCCATTGCTTGTCCAAGTCCTACAGTTGTTGTGGTTTTGCCTTCTCCTGCAGGGGTTGGGTTAATTGCAGTTACAAGAACAAGTTTACCATCTTTCTTAGTTTTAAGTCTTTCAAATAGAGCAAAATCGAGCTTTGCCTTGTATTTTCCGTAAAGTTCAAGTTCTTCATCTTTAATTCCTAGTTTCTGTGAAATAGAACTAATAGGAGCCATTTTCGTACCAAGTGCGATTTCGATGTCAGATAACATAGATTTTACCTCCTCAAAATATTGATGTGCCACCTTATAATAACTATAATTTATTATATCATTAGGCTACTGTTTTGTGTTCAATTGATGTGCCACCTTACAATAAACTATAATTTATTATATCATTATGCAAATCTAATATGTTCAACTGAGTTGCGAAATTTATAACAATTTTATCAAAAAATTGATTTTTCACCTCGCATATAATTAAGGCTCTTTCCTCTATTCTACCTTGCTCACGAAAACGAGAAGACTAGGTGCGAGGATATTGTGTTAACTGCCTTCTTTTATATATTTGCAAATTACCTGAGAAACTTAATTCAATATAAATGAAAAAAGGGAATATAATTATTAATAATGTTTATAATTGGCTTTTTATATGCGATTCTTGTGTTATTAAATTATATACACACTCAAATTAAATAATGAGCTAATTGAAATCGCCTAAATGCCTAATTAACAAGGGTTGTAAACAGTTTAGAGCTAAAGAGATTATCTAAGGAGAGAGGATTGCTTTGTAATTTAATAACCCATAAATAAAAAAGGTAATATATGTCATATGCCATAAAACTGACTACAATAAATAGGAATTTGCACAACATTTAGCGAAAATTCGCTTTTAGACCACAATAAGTGGTATTTGCAATTGACTTTACCAAATTAAAGTGATATAATACGGACAGCTGCGTAATATCTTGCATGTAAATTGCAGTATATATTGCGCTTCAATATATATTTCGGAGGTTTCACATATGATTGTTCGTAATGATGTCGATTCCTGTAGAAAAGGAATGGAAGCCCATGTAGGGAAAAGAATTCGACTTAAGTCCAGCGGCGGACGCAAACGCACCATAGTTCAAGAAGGAATTCTCGATAACTGCTACCCTAATGTTTTTACTGTACGTTGTTCAAGACGTAATTCATACCAGGAACTTGTGTCCTATAGCTATGTAGACGTTTTGACGAGAGTGGTGGAAGTTGCAGTGGAGTGCACGTCAGCAAGAATCAATACGAGCCCAGCTTTATCCTAATAAACATCCTAAATAGTTCTGAACCAATTAAAAGCCACTTCAATTGTGAAGTGGCTTTGATAAGGAAGTATTAGCCTTATGTAAGGGCGGTGTAGCATTTGCTACGCCGTCCTTTGCTGTTTGGCTTTGCATTCCAAGCGAAGCTGTTCTAATTCTTCAGGCGTTGGAATATTCACAATGCCTACAGCACTGTAGTAAATATCAATTTGTTGCCTACGCTTGCCACTGCTTTTATCGGGTGTGTGAATGACTATCTTGCTGATAAATTCATTCACAATGGTTGGCGTAAGCTCATCAATATTTGTGTATTTTCTGACTGTAATAAGAAACTGTTCCATGTTAACAGCCTTTTCTTCGCCTACTGTCACTTCTGTTTCTAACCGTGCAACCTGTTCTTGTAAATCCTTTTGCTCTGTTTCATATTCTGCGGATAGCTTATCAAAGCGCTCATCGGATATTTTACCCGAAACATTATCTTCGTAAATACGCTTAAACAACTTGTCGAGTTCCTCAATTCTGCGGATGCTTCTGACTATTGTCCGCTTCATTTCAGCAATTTCTTTACGCCTATCCTCAGTAGTTTTTTCACTAATCTGCCGGGCAAAGGAATTCTCAAACTGCTGTGCATAGCTCAAAACTCCTTGCAAATGCTTCAGCACTACTTGATTTAGCACTTGTTCACGGATAAAGTGCGCCGAGCAGATACCCGAATTGCTACGATAGTTAGAGCAAGTAAAGAAGTCTTGATTTTCTGAAAAGCTGTTTGCTGTGCAATAATACAGCTTGGAACCGCAATCAGCACATACAAGCAATCCAGAAAATATGCTTTTCTTTCCTGTCTTGGTGTTTCGCCGCTTGTTACCCCGTAGCTCCTGAGCCTTATCCCATTGTTCTTTGGTGATAATCGGTTCATGAACATCTTCGAAAATCAACCAATCCTCAATAGGATTATCAATCTTTTTATGGTCTTTATAGCTCTTTCTATGAGTCTTAAAGTTTGCCATATGCCCCAAATATTCTAACTTTGATAACATTCGTTTGATCGTTTCGGTTGTCCAACGGCAAGGGTCAAGCGGTATTGAATTATTTGTGTTGATGCCTTTCTGCTGCCAATATGCCGTAGGAACGAGCACCTTTTCTTCACGAAGCTGTTTTGAAATTTGTGTAGGACCTTTCCCTGCAATGCAAAGCTCGAAAATGTGTTTAACTACATCGGCAGCTTCACGGTCGACAACCCAATTCTTCTTATTATCAGGACTTTTCATATATCCGTAAGGTGGATTAGTTGCAAGATATTCGCCCGACTTACCCTTGAGAACCATAGCATCTTTTACCTTTTTTGCAGTATCCCTTGCATGAAACTCATTAAACAAATTGCGTATTGGAGTAAAGTCATTGCTTGTTCCGTTTAGAGAGTCAACTCCGTCATTTACAGCGATAAAGTGAATATCTCGCTCTGGAAAGATAATGTCTGTATACATTCCTACCTTGAGATAATCACGACCAAGCCGTGACATATCCTTGACTATTACTCGGCAAACTTGTCCACTTTCAACAATTGCCATCATTTCAGTAAATGCAGGTCTATCGAATGTTGTGCCGCTGTAGCCGTCATCCACAAATGTTCTGGTGTTCTTATATCCCTTTTGTTTTGCATATTCGGTGAGCATTGCTTTTTGATTTACAATGCTGTTGCTGTCGCCTTGCAATCCGTCATCATGAGACAACCTGCAATACAAGGTAGTAATTTTTTCATCTGACTGCTTTCTCATTAAATCCTCCGTTTCTTTTAACGCATTTAAAATGCGTTTGCAGTCAGGATACGGTATTTGTAGTACTCATATAATACCATATCCGAACATTAAATTCAACGCTTTAAAGTGATAAATTAAACATTATTCATACTCTTCACTCTCTATCTCATTACCATTTAAAAGACGAGAAATCTTTGACAGTACATCTTCTCGTGCGTTTTTATCAAAGAATGAATTTACCACATAAGTTGTATTTCCGATTTTTTCTTCAAAATCTAAGCCTTTTGGAAGACGCTCAAGACGTGCTTTTTGCGGCACATTATTAATATTCATCGTTCGCAATCCTCCCTTTTACGTTTCTTTGAAATAATAGCAATATTATATTCTCTTTCTTCCTGTACTTTTTCCTTTTCTGTTTTGTCCTTTTGGAATAGCTCCTTAAAGAAATCTTTTACCTTGTCATAACCAATTCTCAAAGCTTCACGATAAGGTGCAATTTCTTGGGTTAAGTCATTAATTTTATTTTTCAGTTGGTTTACATAATCGCAAGCTCGACCAAGCATTTCTTTAAGTTCTAAAATAACTCCACGGGATTTTACGGCTTCTTTGGCAAGTGTTTTCAGCTTTTCACATTCTTCAGGTAGCATTTGCACTTTACCCAATACCGTTTTCTTACCGATAGCATCGATTTCATCAAAATCAGCTTTAATAGGTGAAAGCTCATCAATGGTCTGCTGTAACCAATCCCCTTGAATTCGTTTTTCTTCAATTATGTCATTAAGCATTTCTACGGTCAGCTTATCCTGCTTGATTTTATAATCTAAAACAGATAAATGCTCAGCAGTACTGCCACGAATACCACGTTCAAAGTCAGGATAGCCTGCATCCTGCATATGCTCAAAATAGCGGTCTTGAAGTGGACTGTATGAGGGGATTAACAGTGGCTTGCCTTTTTTAGTGTATTTCAGATTTCCGTTTTCATCAACTGCCTGCATTGATTTCCATTTCTTACTGTGGCTGATTTGATGAATAACTTCTTTAACCGTTCCTACGAGTGCCTTATCCTTGCATTTGGTTGTGTACTTTACTTGCTTCTCTACCACAGGCAATGCAATGACATGCAGATGATAATGGTAAACATCCTTACCCGTTAACAGGGATAACCCCTCATTCTTTTCATCTGCGTGCATTACTGCGGAGATAATATACTGGCTACCGCCAACTTCTTTCTCGGCAAAGTGATAAGCATCCTCATAAAATTTCTTTGCATAATCGTAACCGCCATGAGCATCAAAATATTCAGTATTGATGTCAAAGACAAATTCATCAAACAGCTTTGCATCGGGCTTTAAGCCACGGGTGCTGACAACTCCATCAGCAAGCAATTTTTCAAGCCCCTGTTCATATGTTGTTTCACATTTCTTGTAGTGTACATTGAGATAACTACGGTCAATTTCTACACTCTCATTTGCATATGCTTCATTTTTTCGCTCGTTATGCCGTTCTCGAATACCGACCGAGCCACTGCTATATGCTGCAACCCTTACAACTGAACGATTTACTTTTGGCATTACCTTTCCTCCATTTCAATATTATATTTTCAAGGTGCGAAGGAGACGTGATACAACTATTCCATAGTGTATTACCCACTATGACACTTTGCCTGCTCCACAGGCGAAAGGTGTCGTGGGCTCTCCGAGGGGGTGCGTCACCTGCGGGTGGTGCTTACACGGTCAAGTCAAAAAAGTCAGCTTTCAAGTGCTGACTATTTTTTTTTGCCCGTGGTTATCAATAAACCGTCTACCGCCATTTTATTGATAACGAGAGTGCTATAGAATGGTTGTGCAATAACGTTTTATAACACAAAAAGGGCAACAAAAAAAGCCACCACATAAACGCAATAATACAAACGGGAGAGTATTCTCCGATTGCATTATGCACGCATATGTAACGGCTTACTAATTCATAGCCGATGTTACTGCCTTATCCCACCTACGCACATAAGAATTGCGAGAACAGTAACAATGATATTCAAAATACAAAACTACCTTTATTAAGTTGTAGTAAGACAAGCTAAATTGTCTTACTATATAATATAACATATCGAACTGGCGTTCGTCAATGACTTATAGGAATATT
>JBBQKF010000067.1:0-15000 GCA_038326615.1 Saccharofermentanales bacterium
AGTAGTAGTAGTAGTAGTAGTAGTAGTAGTAGTAGTAGTAGTAGTAGTAGTAGTAGTAGTAGTAGTAGTATAATTGATAATTGAAAAGTTTTTATTTAGTAGTAGTGACATGCAGTAATTATCAAATTGAAAAATAAATCTAATTGGACTGTATGATAATATGAGAATACAAATTAAATCCATAATAACTTTAAGAGAATTATTTTAATTTGAAATTAAGGTAATTAACGGAGGACCATACATTGAAAAGTGATTCAATCAAAAGTACACCTGGAAGAGCTCCTCACAGGTCGCTATTATACTCATTAGGATTAACCGAAGAAGAAATGAGAAGACCATTTATTGCTGTTGTTAATTCATTTAATGAAATTGTTCCAGGACATACTCATCTTAGAAATATCTCAGATGCAGTTAAGGCCGGGATAAGGATGACGGGCGGTGTTCCTTTTGAATTTCCTGCGATAGCAGTTTGCGATGGAATTACGATGAACCATGAAGGAATGAAGTATTCGCTTGTAAGTCGTGACTGGATTGCTGATAGCTGTGAAATCATGCTTCGTGCGCATCAGTTTGATGGTGTTGTTTTTATACCTAATTGTGACAAAGTTGTACCAGGAATGCTTATGGCAGCAGCTAGAGTAAATATTCCTTCTGTATTTGTCAGCGGAGGAGCTATGCTTCCTGGTAAATTTAATAATGAAAGAATCGGGCTTTCAGATCTTTTTGAAGCGGTTGGCAAACATGCTGATGGAAAGATGTCTGACAATGATTTGTCTTGCATGGAAAAATCTGCTTGCCCTACATGTGGCAGCTGTTCAGGAATGTACACTGCAAATACAATGAACTGTCTTACAGAAGCTCTTGGAATGGCACTTCCTGGAAATGGAACAATCCCTGCTGTATTTTCTGAAAGAATAAGACTTGCAAAGACGGCTGGTATGACAATTATGTCGCTCTATGAAAAAGGTGTAAAAGCTAAAGATATAATGACAAAATCTGCTTTCGAAAACGCACTTAAAGTTGATATGGCTTTGGGTGGTTCAACGAATACTGTTCTTCATCTTCTTGCAATATCAAGAGAAGCTGATGCTGCAATCGACTTAAAGGAAATATCCGCGATTAGTGATACTACTCCACAATTATGTAAACTTAATCCTGCTGGCGCACATTTTATTTCAGACCTCAACGAAGCTGGCGGAATAAGTGCTGTTATGTTGGAATTATCTAAAGGAAATTTGATTGACGAATCTACAATTAGTGTTGACGGTACAATTGCTAAAAGGCTTGCAGAGTACTCTTTAAAGCAATCAGCTGTTTCTTTTTCTGCATCTTCTACATCTTCGTCGTCGTCGTTGTCGTCGTCGTTGTCGTCGTCGTCGTCGTCGTCGTCGTCGTCGTCGTCATCATCGGATTCTTGTGTTTCTTCATCGTCGTTATCTTCTTCCACGTCGTCATCGTTGCCTTCGTCCTCGTCGGCTTCTTGTGATGATACTTCAGATAAAGTTATTCGTTCTATATCACAACCGATTGGTAAAGATGGTGGACTTGCGGTCCTTTTTGGAAATCTTGCACCTGAAGGCTGTGTAGTAAAAAAAGGTGCAGTCTCGCCTGAAATGCTTAAACATTGTGGTCCGGCAAGAGTTTTCAACTCTGAAGATGAAGCTTCACAAGCTATATTTGCTAATCAGATTAAGGCTGGAGACGTTGTTGTTATTAGATTTGAAGGCCCTAAAGGGGGCCCTGGGATGAGAGAGATGCTCACTCCAACTAGTGCTTTGGCTGGTATGGGTCTTGGAAACTCAGTTGCATTGATTACAGACGGAAGATTCTCAGGTGCAACAAGAGGTTCTTCAACAGGGCATGTTTGTCCTGAAGCAGCTCTTGGGGGTCCGATAGCATATGTCATAGAAGACGATTTGATTGAAGTTGATATTCCGAGAAGGAAAGTTCAGCTGGTTGAACGACTACAGGACGGAAGCCTTGTTCCCCTTACCGAGGAAGTAATCTATAAGCGTGAAATGGCAAAACAGCCTGATCGCAAGTTAACAGGAGTTCTTGCAAAATATACAATGCTTGTTGGCAAAGCAAGTGAAGGCGCAATAATGATAGTAAAAGACTAGTAGGAGGTTTGTATGAACGGTGCACAGGCAATAATTGCCTTTTTAGAATCAAAAAATGTAACAGAAGCATTTGGATATCCTGGTGGTCCTGTTCTTGTTTTATATGAAGCAATTTATGGAGCAAAATTTCCACATATTCTTACCCGACATGAACAAGGAGCAGCACATGCTGCTGAAGGATATGCTAAAGCTACAGGAAAAGTAGGAGTAATGATTGCAACTTCAGGTCCTGGCTCAACAAACCTTGTAACTGGAATTGCAGATGCATATCTTGACTCTGTTCCTGTTCTTGCAATTACAGGAGCTGTCGCAAGAGCTTCAATCGGGAGTGATGCGTTTCAGGAAGCGGACATAAACGGTATAACACAAGCGATTACTAAATATAATTACCTGGTTATGAAAACTGAAGAGCTTCTTCCAATTCTTGAAGAAGCATGGAATCTTACAACCGAAGGAAGACCTGGCCCTGTTCTTGTTAATGTTCCTAAAGATATTCTCAGTGCCCAGATTGATCCAGTTTTTGCTAAGGTTACAAGTTACAGGAGACATCGCCCAGAGAAAATTCACACCGAATCACTTAGAACTGATGTTTATGACGCTTTGCTAAAAGCTTCTCGTCCTTTGCTTTTAGTTGGTGGTGGAGTTGTGCTTTCTTTAGGAGCCACAGATATTTTAAAGGAATTCGTTGAGAAAACACAAATACCAGTAGCGCATACTTTAATGGGTAAGGGAGCTTTCCCTGAAGATAATATTAAAAGCCTAGGTATGGTTGGTATGCATGGATCACCACAGGCTAATATTGCGCTTGGTAAATGTGACCTTATACTTGCTGTTGGCGTAAGATTCAGCGACCGTGTAATTGGAGATCCTACAAAGTACAACAGTAAACAAAGAACAATAATACATGTCGATATTGATCCTGCTGAAATTGGAAAACTTGTTTTTCCTACAATTGCCATTGAAGATGATGCAGCCGCTTTTTTTAACAACATGGTTGCAAACATGCCTGAATTTGATGTTAAAGAAAAATGGGGCGAGTGGTTTGCTGAACTTGATCAAAAACAAATTAAGTATAATTCGATGAAAGAAGAAATGTATAAAGATAAGGGTCTTATGATTCCTCAGTTTGTTGTTAAAACGGTTGCAAATCAGTGCAAAGGTAAAAACCCAATTCTCGTTACCGACGTTGGACAAAACCAGATGTTTGCAGCTCAGCATTTTCCAGTAGAATCTCCCCGTGCATTTATTACTTCTGGTGGGCTTGGGACAATGGGATTTGGCTTACCTGCAGCTATTGGTGCAGCAGTTGCGTGCCCTGACAGAGATGTTGTTCTTTTTGCAGGGGACGGCGGTTTCCAGATGACAATTCAGGAACTCGGACTAATGCAAAAGCTTAATGTTAATTTAAAAGTATTTATTATGGATAATGCATGCCTTGGAATGGTAAGACAATGGCAGGAATTGTTTTTTGATAAGCACTACTGCGAAACTACAATGGATAATAATCCTGATTTCGTTAAAATATGTGAAGCATATGGTGTTGAATCTGTTAGAGTTAGCAAATCTTCTGAACTTGCGAGCGAAGTCGAAAAGGCATTTTCTAAGAAAGGACCATTTGTAATGCATTGCATGCTCGAAGGAAACGAAAATGTTTATCCCATAATTCCGCCGGGCAAACAACCACACGAAATGATGTTTCCAGGAATGGACTAATTTATAAAAAATTAAATGATTTTTTAATAATATAATAATTGGGCATAAGAATTAGCATATTAAGAATTCAAACGATTTGGGATACGATTAAAATTATCAATCACAATTAATACAAAATCAATTATAACGGGTTTGTAACTGAAATTGTTTCAATTAATCAAAATGAAAAGATTGGAATGGACAATAGTGAAAATCGTTAATATTTAAACGAAGAAGACCAGAAATGGTCTTCTTTTTTAAAAGAAATTAAATCATTGCAATTTGTAGTGTTATTTTTAGTGGCAAAACAGAGATGCTTTTGACTGGGAAAATGAAATTGAGAAAAATTTCCTTGAAAATTTTATCATTGCACCACAGGGTAGGGTATGAACAGCCGCATAATAAATAATAAATTATTTTTCGATTTTGTACGATTTACAATTGTATTTGATAATAATGTTTGGTAAAATGATTATGTAGTCAGATTCTTTAATTCAACTCTTTTAAAAATTAATTATGTATGAGTAGAAAACAATTTTGGTGAGAACTAAATTTTGAATAAATATCAAAATAATTTTAGAAAAGGAGTTATCAGAATGACAAAAGAAATTAATTACAAATCATTACGGTCTTTTAATCTAACAATGGGTGTTTTGCATTTTTTACAAGGTGCGTTGATGTTGTATTTTGCCTTCGCAATCGACAAAATCAACTCATTTAAATTGCCCGTGTATTCAAATTTTCTTAAATTCGACACTGCAACAATGCGACTTGTAACAGATAATAAGAAAATATTTGATGTTCCTTTTGCCGTAGGTGTATCTCTATTTTTATTAATGTCAGCATTATTTCATTTTATAATTGTAATGCCTAAATCAAATGATGTTTATAACCAGAAACTTGCTAAGGGAATTAATCCATTCAGATGGATAGAGTATTCTATTAGCTCTTCTCTTATGATAACTTTAATTGCATTACTTTTTGGCGTTTATGATGTAGGATTGTTAATTGCAATATTCATACTCAATGCCTCAATGAACCTTTTCGGGCTTTTGATGGAACAAATCAATCAGTATACAACAAAGACAAGCTGGAGCGCATTTGTATTTGGATCATTAGCGGGGATTGGACCTTGGATAATTATTGTTTTGTATGCGTTTGGTAATTCTAGCCTTGATAAAGTGCCATGGTTCGTATATGCAGTTTTTGGATCATATTTTGTTTTCTTTAATCTTTTTCCAATAAATATGGTTCTCCAGTACAAAAAAATCGGAAAATGGCAAAGCTATATTTATGGGGAGAGAGTATATATTATTCTTAGTCTTGTTGCAAAAACCGTTCTTGCATGGCTTGTTTTTTCAGGGGTTATGCAACCAACATGATTATCTTACAATTAAATTGTGATTATTTAGAATTATAGTAAACAAAAGTACTTTGTAACACCTCAATCTTATTTACAATGACGGACTGTTCGCGCCAATTCTTTTTTGATTTCATATGGCATAGTGCACTAGACATAAGATGTCATTATGTATGACATCATTCTGTTTAATCCTTATTTAATTTTTTGTTGTTTGGGTTCACTTCTGTTAGGTAATGTTATTTATAAGAATACGAATAAGAATAATCAGAAAAATAATAATAAGAATAATCAGAAAAATAATAATCAGAAAAATAATAATAAGAATAATAAGACGGATTGATTTATAATTTCTACTTCAATTCGTCTTTTATTATATCCCAAATGTATGGCTCCTCGAAACCTTTACGCCAAGAAGCAACACCTGCAAGGTCCATATCATTTATAATTTCAATGCGTTGCCTCATAGAATATTCATCTTCAAGCCATATTTTATAAATAATACTGTTTTCGTTGTATGAAACATAATTTTGCAACGCGTCATCATCTTTGGTAATTGTAAGGTATTTGCCGGTCATCCATTTTACAATTGAAGGCATAGAATATGCTTTTGAACTAACTTTAACAGAACCATCTGCCTGTAGTTTTTCTTCCCAGATTCTTGTATAAAAAGGAACTCCCATAAGAATTTTGTCTTTTGAAACTTGTTCAAGAATTCTTTCTATTCCATTGATTACCCATGGAATAGAAGCAACAGAACCTGAAATAGGACTAGATCCCCAGTGTTCGTCATATGTCATTACTGCCATATAATCAATAACTTTCCCTAGCTCAACACGATCATAGACCATTGACCAATTAGGATTTGAAGACCTAATAGTAACATCCATTGATACTGTGAGGTTTTTTTCGTGAAGATAAGGTGTCATTTCCCTGATGAATTGCGTAAGCAAATCTTTATCGGCAAAATTTACATCTTCAAAGTCAATATTTATACCGTCAAATCCATATGTTTCAGAAAAAATAAGGAGTTGTTGTATAACTTTTTTCCTTGTGTTAAAACTATTTAACATAATGCCTGTTATTTTAGGGTCAAAATTGTTGCTGAATAATGGCCACACTGCAAGCCCTTGACCATGTGCCCAATCCATATAAGGTATACTTGCATAACTTTTAATTGCACCGTCACCACTTGTCAGATGAAACCAGGTTGGAGAAATAACATTTAATCCAGGAATTGATTTATACGAGCTCATATCATTTTTTGCTTTTGACATATAGTCCCATGTCAAATTAATTTTTCCATTTGAAGGTTTCCAGGAGGTTTTGCTTTGAGGGATTTTTATTTTGGCAGGAATGATTTCTTTCAAAATCAAATTGTTTTTGTCCATGAAACCTAAAACACCGTCATTTTTTCTTATTTTATACCAATTTTTTTCTTCACCAATAACGGTAACTTCTTCGCCAGGTAAGACTTCCTTAACTCTAGGACTTCTGAATTCCGGAGCCTCTCTTATGAAGATAGATTTACTTACAAAAGGAATATTTTGTAAAATAGTATACTTTTTAAAAATGTCATTTGTCTTTACATTCATTATTAGAACTGGTTCTTTAAGATTGTCAATGAAAATTGTACCGGACGATGATTTTTCAATTTTTAGTCCATAGATTACTGACAAGAAATCAACTGGAATAAATGGCATAGTATCAAAAGTTGAAACAGGAACATCTATTTCAAAAGGTTTGGAATTAATGTATGCTGTGAGATTGCCTGTATCCATTTCGATTACTTTGTCTGATGTAGTAATTACAATCTTGTTAATCATTTCTTCGCGATAAATCGAATTGTCAATTTCAGACTTAATTATCTCAAAACTGATTAAAAGTGAATCCTTATCGAATCTGAAATCTTTGTCATGTAGAGGAAGGTCAAACATTACAACCTTCGGTGGAGCTAAATTTGAAATGCGTGTGCTAGGATTGTAATATGCATAACCTGCTATTGACAAGCCGCCGATAACAAAAACAATTATGAGTAATACAGAAATCAAAAATCTACGAAAACCATGCCTTGATGATTTTGTTTTCGATTTTCTCCTTTTAACATCACGTTTTGAATTTGATGCCACACCACCTTTATCAACTTGCTTTGAATTCGATGGAACACTATCCTTATCTGATTGTTTTGAATTAAATGAGACGTTATCCCCATCTGCTAATTGGGGATCAAAATCAACTCTTCTTACTTTAATATTTTCAGCAGTATCGCTTGGAGAAGAGATTTTATTGTTTTTGTCTCTATTTCGTTCAGTGTAATTTTCACTTGTTTGCTCGCTCTTTTGCTTATCATTATTTCTAAAATTTTGATTGTTATTCCGCTCATTGCTTTTTTCGCTGTTTGGGTTGTCTTTTTCTTCACTATTATTTTTTGAATCATCAAATAAATTCAAAGCATTTTCCTCCAGTTAGATCTAAAATTTTTTTGTTGGATATTATGAAGTAATTACAATTATATCACATAAAATTATTACAATGAAAAGTAAAAAATAGAATGGTTTAAAAGCTATATTGAAAATTATTAATAAAATAGAATAAAGTTTGACAATCTTTGTAATTTTATATGAATAGCCGCTGTATTTGTTGTAAAATCACAACAGAATTGATATAATCTTAGATTAGTAACAACCCTGATTTTAAAATAAATTTACGCAAAATAAATGAATATTTTTTATAGAATTACTTAGAAACAGCAAGTAAGTTATAAAAAAATTAGAAAAGAAGGATGTAAAATGTTTAAAATTCTTGAAAAGAAAGAGCTAAATGAACAGGTTACTTTAATGGTTGTCGATGCGCCTAATATTGCAAAAAAAGCACAGGCAGGACAATTCATTATTTTCCGTGTTAACGAAAAGGGCGAAAGAATTCCTCTCACAATTGCCGATTATGACAGAGAAAAAGGTACAATTACAATTATTTTTCAAAAAGTTGGTAAATCAACGAAATTGCTTGGTGAGCTAAATGCGGGAGATATTATTTTGGATTTTGTGGGACCTTTAGGAAGGCCATCACATCTTGAAGGACTCAAAAATGTTGCAGTAGTTGGGGGGGGGCTCGGCTGTGCTATTGCTTATCCCCAGGCTAAAGCACTTCATAATCAGGGCGCGAAAGTTGACATAATTGCTGGCTTTAGGAATAAGGAACTAATAATTTTACAAGACGAAATGTCAAAGGTAAGCGACAATCTTTATCTTTGTACAGATGATGGAAGCTATGGAACAAAAGGTTTTGTTACTGATATGTTAAAAAGTCTTATTGACGGTGGCAAACTATATGATGAAGTTATTGTTGTCGGACCACTAATAATGATGAAATTTGTTTCAAAAATAACGAAAGAATATAATATTAAAACAACTGTTAGTATGAACCCTGTTATGATTGATGGAACAGGCATGTGTGGCGGCTGTAGACTTACTGTTGGTGGTGAAACTAAATTTGCATGTGTTGATGGACCAGAATTTGATGGGCACCAAGTGGATTTTGATGAAGCAATCAGACGTTCTTCAATGTACAAAAAAGCCGAAATAACAAGCGACGAAAATCACAAATGTAAGATAGGAGTATCACACGATGCCAAATATGTCATTAAATAAAGTAAAGGTACCAGAACAAGATCCAAATATTAGAAATTCAAATTTTAAAGAGGTTTCTCTTGGATACACTAAAGAAATGGCCATGGAGGAAGCGGAGCGTTGTATTAACTGCAAAAATCCACTTTGTATTCAAGGATGTCCTGTTAATGTTGCAATTCCTGAATTTATAACTTATGTTAAAAACGGTGAGTTCGAGAAGGCTTACCGTGAAATTTTAAAAACTAATGCTTTGCCTGCTGTTTGTGGACGGGTTTGTCCTCAGGAAACACAATGTGAGCAACTCTGTATCCGTGGCAAGAAGGGTATGCCTGTCGGAATTGGGTACCTTGAAAGATTCGTTGCAGACTGGTACATAGAAAATGGGGTTGATGAAGATTTTGAATTTAAAAGTAATGGACATAAAGTTGCTGTTGTAGGTTCAGGTCCCTCAGGTCTTATTTGTGCAGCAGACCTTGCTAAAAGAAATTATGAAGTTACAATTTTTGAAGCTTTTCATACAACAGGAGGAGTCTTGATTTATGGAATACCAGAATTTCGTTTACCAAAAAGAATTGTAAAAGCCGAGATTGATAAACTTCTTAAAATTGGTGTTAAAATTGAAACTAACATGGTTATAGGAAGAATCTTTTCTATAGATGACCTATTTGCCGATGGCTTTGAAGCAATTTTCATTGGGTCAGGGGCAGGACTTCCTACATTCATGAAAATACCAGGCGAAAATCTTAATGGCGTTTATTCATCAAATGAATATCTAACTCGAGTTAATCTTATGAAATCTTACGATGCGAGCTATGACACGCCAATTATGCACAGCAAGAGCGTTGCGGTTGTTGGTGGAGGTAATGTTGCGATGGACGCTGCAAGGTCTGCAAAGAGACTTGGAGCCGAAACTGTATATATTGTTTACCGCCGCGGTGAAAGTGAAATGCCTGCTCGTATAGAGGAAGTTCATCATGCAAAAGAAGAAGGAATTATTTTCCGACTTCTGACTAACCCAGTAAAAATACTTGGGAACGAAAATGGTGAAGTTATTGGTATGGAATGTGTTGAGATGGATCTTGGGGAACCTGATAGCTCAGGAAGAAGAAGACCAATCACTAAAGAAGGGTCAAACTATGTTATCGATATTGATACCGCTATAATTGCAATTGGAACATCACCTAATCCATTAATTAAAGCTACAACACCGGGATTAGAAGCAAACAAGTGGGGATGTCTAATTGCTGACGAAAAAACAGGACTTACATCTCGCGAAGGCGTTTTTGCCGGTGGTGATGTTGTTACTGGTGCTGCAACCGTTATCTTAGCAATGGGCGCAGGCAAGGCATCAGCTGTGGCGATTGACGAATATATTCAATCAAAGTCAAAGAAATAACAAATTTGTTTTGTTTAATTAAAAATGTTAAAATAGTAATGTCTGGGAAATAGGAATGTATAATAAGTTAGGAGGTCTTGTTTTTGCAATATAGAGATTATTACGAAATTCTTGGAGTAAAAAAAGATGCCTCGCATGATGAAATCAAAAAAACATTTAGAAAACTTGCAAAGAAACATCACCCTGATGCTAATCCTGGGAACAAAGCTTCTGAGGAAAAATTTAAATCATTCAGTGAAGCTTATGAAGTTCTAGGAGACGAATCAAAAAGAAAAAAATATGATGATTTAGCAAAACAAACAAATTATCATAACGGCTCGGATTTTGATCCCGCTAATACTGGGTCATATAATTCAGGCTTTAATCGGAGAACCACTACTACCTCATCGCAAAACGATTTCAGCGACTTCTTTAATGCTTTTTTTGGAGGTAATTCATCATCATCCAATGATGATTTATTTGGTTACACATCGAGAGGAAAAACAAGGCAAAGATCGTATGCACAAGACGGAGAAAATCTTGATGTTGAAATTCATATAACAGTAAAAGAAGCATTTAATGGTGACGAAAAGAAAGTAACAATTACAGGAGGAACAAAAGACAAAACGATATCTTTTGTGATACCTGCAGGCATTAAATCTGGAGAAAAAATCAGGCTTCAAGGTCAAGGTGAGGCAGGCATTAATGGCGGCAAAAACGGCGATATTTTGATGCGAGTAGCTTTTGTTGAAAATGATTTTTACAAAGTTAACGGCATTGACTTAGAATCCGCACTTGATATATTACCATGGGATGCAGCGCTTGGTTCTGAAGTTCCTGTTCACACCATTGACGGTAAAATTATTGTCAAAATACCTCAGGGGATTCAAACTGATAGCAAAATAAGGGTTGCCGGTAAGGGATATAAAGATACTCATGGTAATCGTGGAGATTATTTTCTTAAAATAAGAATAGTAAATCCAAGAAATTTAAGCGATGATGTTAAAGAAGAGTACCAGAAGCTAAAAAAAGTATTTGAAAAATAAAGAGAAAAAATAATAGTGAGAAATCAGATTTGAGAATATATAACTGAAGAATAGTCCATTACAAGTTAAATAAAATTTATGGAGTGTTCAGTTAAGCCAAACACTTTAGAACTGTTGTTGAAAAGAAAAAACGAATAACAATTAAATGTATTTTAAATTTATCGTTAAATTTTTGAACGGAGAAAATAATATAATATGAATCAAAAAGTATCATTAGAAGAGTTAAATGAGCGATTAAAAGAATTTTGCATTAGAATGGATAAGCAATATCCAACGTGGGACACTGCAATTTTAATAAACAAAGTTAATCAGTATTATTTTACTGGAACAATGCAGGACGGCTTTATATTTATTAGTAAAGAAGGCATTCTAAATTATTTTGTGAGAAGAAGTTATGACCGTGCGATTAATGAATCTCCGTTATCAAATATTTTTCCTGTAGAAAGTTATCGTGATGCACTTAAAACAGTCGGTGCTGAATGTGGAAACACATTTTTTGAAACTGAAACGATGCCTATAGCTTTTTTGGATAGATTTAAGAAATACTTTAATTTTATTAGCATCGGATCACTAGACAGGGCGATTTTGTCTTTACGGTCTGTTAAATCTGAATATGAAATTTACTGGACAAAACAATCGGGGTTAAAACATAGTCAGCTTCTCTTAAATGAGGTTCCCTTCCTATTAAGAGAAGGAATGAGTGAGGCGGACCTTATAGGTGAGATTTTTACAAAAATGATGTCACTTGATTATCAGGGAATAAGTAGATTTTCGATGTTTCAGGCGGAAATGATTGTGGGCCAAATAGGTTTTGGTGAAAGCTCATTATACCCGACAAGTTTTGATGGGCCAGGTGGCTCATATGGTATGTATCCAGCATCCCCTGTAGCGGGAAGCCGTGAAAGAAAACTAAAATATGGCGACCTTGTTTTTGTGGATATTGCTTTTGCAATTAATGGTTACCATACAGATAAAACACAGGTCTACCAATTCGGAGGTACATTACCTGAAGTCGCTATTGAGTCACACAAACAATGTCGTGAAGTTATGAATCGCTTGTCTGAACAGTTGAAGCCGGAAGTTATTCCTGCTGATTTATATAACAGTGTTTATTCTAAACTGGACGAATCATTTACACAAGACTTTATGGGATTTGGTAAAAGACAGGTTAGATTTTTTGGACACGGTGTAGGGCTTAATGTGGACGAATATCCAGTTATCGCAAACGGATTTAAAGAACCTCTAATGAACAATATGGTAATAGCACTGGAACCTAAAAGAGGTATAGCAGGTGTTGGCATGGTTGGAGCTGAAGAAACGTTTATAGTAACACCTGATGGCGGGCAGTGCGTGACCGGGGGCTCAAGAGAGATAATCCTTTTGTAGGGTGGCGTAAATGACAATGTATTATGCGCTCTGTTCCTTAAATCTGTATTTACATAAAAATAAAGAGAAATATTGTAAACGAAGATACATTACTTACTCAATCATGTTAATATAATTTGACAAAGCAAAAGCAATAAATCAAAAGTAAAAAATCAAAATATAATGAATTTGTTTATTTTTTAATTTATAATTTGAGAAAAAGGAGTATGGATGATTCATGTTTGTATAATATGAAAAATTCAAAAATTCAAAAATGAAAAAGCCTGGCTCAAATCTTATCCTGGTCATAATACTTGTTTGTATATCAGCAATCGTTTACATATCACAGATTTTGATATTTAAAAGAAAAGAAGACACTTTCTTTTATTTTTTACAAGACGTTGCGTTTTTGCCCGTTCAGGCATTTATTGTAACTTTTATTCTCAATCGAATAATTACTTCTCGTGAGAAGAAAGAACGTCTCCGCAAAATGAATATGGCTATTAATGCTTTTTTTGGAGAAGCTGGAACAGATATGATTTTACTGATGAATGACTTTATTTTGGATTTATCTAAGTTGAACGTAGATTTTGATATCTCTGGAAGATGGAATGACAAAAAGTTTAAGGCAACAATGCAAAAAATTCATACTTCAGAATTTGCAATGGATAGCAGGTCGGGTAATCTTGACCAACTTAAAACTTTATTAATTTCGAAGAGACCTTTTTTACTTAGCATGCTCGAAAATTCAAATTTATTGGAGCACGACACTTTTTCCGATATGTTATGGGCAGTGTTTCATCTTACTGATGAGCTTGTTGCCAGGAAAAGTCTGGATAATCTTCCTTCACCAGACCTTGATCATCTATCCCTTGATATTTTTAGAACATACAGTACAATTTTATTGGAATGGATGAGTTATCTCGCCCATCTAAAGACAGATTATCCTTATTTATATTCGATGGCAGTTCGAATTAACCCTTTTAAAGAAGATAGAAGTGTAATTTTCAAATAAGATAATGTTCATTATACTCAAACTGATTTTGAGAATCTCTGGGATATAACATGTGTATTGATAATTCAATGGAAACAACAATATTCATTTTTATTTGCTCAAAATGAAAGAATTGAACTAAAGAAAATAATAGTCTGATAAATAAATAATAGGAATTCATATTTGATGATTCAATCAATAGACAAAGTGTGTGCTTAATAAATTAATAATAATAACAGCGAAAATAATTTGAAATGTTAAATGGAAGAGGCAATCAAATGGCTAGTACCGTAAGTAAAATACTTGATACAATTCTGAGAACTCTTCATGTTAAAAATTCATTCGAGAAGATTTTTAGCCGTAGAGATTTCGGGAAAGGCGATTTGAAAGAGCCTCCGAAAAACTTATACAATAGTGTGACTATTGATAGAATCGAAGAGAAAAATGGTACAACATTTATTTTAAAGCCAAAAGATAAACAAAATGAAGTAAATAAAGTGGAAATGTCCAGTAAACAAATTCTTTATCTTCATGGCGGAGGATATATTCATGGTTTTAACCTACTACACTGGCAGTTTTTAAAAACATTAGCTGTTGACTTAAATTGTACAATTATTGCCCCAGAGTATCCGCTTGCACCTGAATTTACCTTTCATGACTCTTTTGAAATGGTCATCCCTTTATATAAAAAATTGATTGATGAAGCAGGAAGCGATAATCTAATACTCATGGGAGATTCTTCAGGCGGTGGATTTGCTTTAGCACTTGCGCAGAAAATGGATCAAGAAAAATATAGTATGGCCCAACAATTGATATTAATATCTCCTTGGCTTGATATTACACTAAAAAATAAAGATATAGCGCCTCTTGATTCTCAAGATCCTATATTAGGGATTAAAGGCCTTAGAAAAGCGGGAAAGGCATATGCGGGGGAATCTGACCCTGAAAATTATTTATTAAGTCCAATTAATGGCAATTGCGAAGGTTTAGGCAAAATAAGTATTTTCATTGGAACAAAAGACATTCTTGTCGCTGACACAAGAAAATTCAAAAAAATGATGGACGAAAAGGGCATAAAAATTAATTATTTTGAATATGATGACATGCTACATGTCTGGCCTTTATTCAATTTGCCAGAATCAAAACTCGCTCTTAAGCAGATAAAATACCTTATTGACCCAGAAAATTTCAAAGAAATATGAATAAAGCAATTGGATTTAGATTTAGATATGGTAAAATGTAATTGGTATTTTATGTGAATTTGGGGAGGGAATACAAATGCTGAATAATGAACTTTACAAAGATATCATTGAAAATCTTTATGATGGAATTTATTTTGTTGATATTGATAGAAAAATAATTTTCTGGAACAAAGGAGCTGAAAGAATTACAGGGTTTTTAGAAACTGAAGTTATGGGT
>JBBQKF010000068.1:0-16545 GCA_038326615.1 Saccharofermentanales bacterium
GCGTTTACTCAGTAGGACTAAATTGTTCTTACAAATACTATCAAAGAAAGTGGCTTACATTAATTTATCCACAGTTCGATTTGTAATTGCTTATTTTTAGCATGATTCTACAGAGTTTTTCAACCTTTACTGAGTTAACGCCATAGCCATTTAAATTAATAATACCTTATATTTTTTAAAATAACAATCACGTTTGCTTCTTTTCGGTTCTATAAAGCTGTAAAACCAAAAGTGCCATCAAAGATGCAATAAACACAGTGAGATACACTTGTCTAAATCCACCATTTAAATCCTCTTGGTATTTATTCTCGATACCCAATTTTTCATTGTCAATTTTCGCCAGATAATTTGTTTTTGCAACAACGAATGCGCCAGGAATCGCATCTTTTAAAACTGTAAGTTTGCGAATGGTTTCTTTGTTTTGCACAACCGCCATTTGCAACCCTTTTATGGTATCAGCGCCTCCACCACCAGGAATTTTTTCAAGTTCAGCAATCTTCATATTTAATCCAGCAATACTAAATCCAATTCCAGTTATTCCACTTTGAACGCCAGTATTAATCTGACTTATTATTTTTGGAGTCATCGCAGTAAACAATTTATCCGCAAGAATTTTAGAGTTTTGTGTAATTGTTGTAACATCTGAAGATTTCATTATTTCAATTAGGTCTGCAGGGAGTTTTTGCCCACCATTAGCATTCATGTCAATCTTAATTGTTTGCATCGAAGTTAAATCTGGTATTTTAATATTTGCGAACTGTTTCTTTGTCGCAGGGTCAGTTTTTAGTTTATTAAATTCACCATTTAGTTCCTGCGAATATGGAAGCGGCGGAACATTAATTTCCGAAGGAAGCAATTTCATTATATCACCTTGTATTCCTGCACCTGCATGTGCTATAAATCCAATCATAATTGCAGGAGCTATTGCAGTGCCAATCGAGCGGATTAGCGAAAGAGTCGCAAGAGCTGAATTTGATTCTTCTTTTTTCGTATTATCAAGCATCATATAATTAAGTGGTGTTCCTATTGTAAATCCTATTCCAAGACCGGTTAACATTAAACAAATAATTACTGTAAAAATATTAGGGTAGTTTGTTGTCACTAAAACAAGAAACATTGATCCAGCAATCGAAGCAAGAAATCCAAGACCTAGTATAAGTTTTACTCCATATTTATCAATCAGCCTTCCAGACAAAGGTGCTCCAACACCGGCGAAAAGGCCTAAAACCAAGACAAAATATCCACCGCTCCCAGATGCAATTTTTAATGCATTTTCAGAAAACTGTGGAACAAAAATCATTCCCATCATACCTATTCCAGTTACAAACGAAAGGATTAATGTTATTAAAATTCTTGGGTTTTTAAAATACAAAAGATTTATAACTGGATCTTGCGCTTTCTTCTCTGCAAAAATGAATAATGGAAGAAGTAATACAAATATGAGAATAAACGGATATACTTCTGTTGTTTTAATGGTATTTACAAAATCAAAAAAGTCAACATTTCTAAGTCCATACAGCAATGACAAAATCATAATCGTTAGTACTGAAATTCCTGCAAAGTCAATAGGTTTAGTATTTTGCGCTTTTGTATTCGGAAGGGTTGCAATACCTGCGGCAACAATAAACACAGTAATTGGTACGTTAATATAAAAGATAAATTGCCAATTGTTTTTACCAAATATATCAAGGATTGCACTCCCTGCTGACGCTCCGAAAATATTTGCAACTCCATATACGCCTCCAACTAGTCCTAGTGCCATTCCACGCTTTTCTTTAGGGAACGTTGTGCCAAACTCAGCAGTTGCTACAGGAACGATTCCTCCTCCGCCAATTGCCTGAATAGCTCTTGCTACAAGCAAGAATGAAAAGCTGCCAATGTTTTGAGAAAGTCCACACAATAGTGAGCCTAATCCAAATAACAATATACTTGTAAGATAAATATATTTTCTGCCAAATTTGTCTGCAAGCTTCCCCATAATTGGTATACTTGCTGCATAGGCTAATGTATAAATCGTTATCATCCATATTCCAGTTTTTTCATCAACTGAAAGGTTATTCTGGATAATTGTTCTTGCTGGTGTAACAATGCCAGTATCTATCGCCCCCATAAAAATTCCTAGTAAATATACTGCTGTTATTAAACCAAAGTTTTTCTTTTTGATTTGATCCATTTTAAAACCTCCACATTGATAATATTTTGACCACTTTACTTCCTGTTTTTGAGAAATCATCAATCAATAATAGTTATTTTCTAATTCATTTTTTGCGACTTAATAATGTCTGAAACATTTAGTGCAAGAATTTCTGAAACTCTTTTAAACTCTTTTATCTCATTTTCAGTAAGCCCTTTAAAATAATATTCATTCCATTCATCAAGAACCTTTTTCATATATCCAATTAAATCATTGCCCTTATTAGAAAGGTAAATTATTTTTTCTCTTTTATCATTCGGGTTTTCCTCCCTAATAATAAAATCTTTTTCCAGAAGTTTGCTGACTGTTTTAGCTATTGCACCTTTATCAATCATAAAATGTTTAGCAACTTCTTCCTGACTGGCTCGTTTTTTTTGTGACAAAAACATTAAAATGACCTGTTCAGGAAACCCAATATTGAAATTTTTACATTTGTGTTCGCAAAAAGTTCGGCTATGTCTCACTATTGATGATAAATCGTCCATCAACATATTTTTTGCTCCTTCCTTCATTCCTAAGGTTTTTGTAAAACTATCATTTCAAAAATACGTTCGCTATTTAGTAAAATAAAATAATAAATTTGGCTATCGCGTTTACTCAGTATGACAATATTTTTATTGAAAATACTATCAAGGAAAGTAGGTTCAGTTAGTTTTGCATCATTTCACATAGTAATCGACTAATTGTAGTGGAATTTTGCAGCAATTCTAAATTTTTCGTAGAATCATGCTATAAATAAGCAATTCTTATAAATAAATATGAAAAATATTAGCGCATGAAACAATATAAATACCAAAAACCCATAAAAAATAGTTGCCTTTGCAATTGTTGCAACGACAACTATTATATTACATTAAATTTAACGTGTCAAATCATATTTTAAAATTAAATTTATAATGTTTTATTGTTTTTATTCAGTGCTAATAGTTCTCTTTAAACAAATATTAACTAAGCAAATACAATAATAAATTTTTGTAATTATTACTTTATAACAAATTTGGTTCTTAGCAAAACTACCTTCTGCCTGAAAATATTCTCAATAGAAACAAAAGAACAACTGAGCCAATAAATGCTACAAATATACTCCAAATATTAATTCCAGTAACCGAGCCGTATCCGAAGTAATTCATAATGAACCCCCCGATAAATGCTCCGATAATACCAACAATAATGTTAGCAATAATACCCATTCTTGCATTGCTGCCTACAACGATACTTCCTAACCAACCTGCTATAGCTCCTACAATGATCCATGACAATAATCCCATAAATAACCTCCTCAAGGTTGTTAAAAAAGGATATATTCATCCAAATGCGACCGTAATACGCTTTCTCAAATTTTCTGTTTTGTTACACTTTAAGTATAGACCTTTGTAAGTTAAAGTCAAGAAAACTATTTGTAGCAATGCATTTGTAAACTATCCTGTCATTGCATATGCGATGTATTCTAATATTGGACCTATTAATTGTAGAAACTCAAATAATAATATTTTATAACAATTGGTTTTGAAAGGAATAATCATTAAAAGGATATTAATAATTTATAAAAATTAACTAACTGCTTTTTCGAGCGCTTGATTCAAATCGAAAATCAAATCATCGACATCTTCAATTCCAATTGACAAACGAATCTGGTCAGGAGTTACGCCAGCAGCTTTTTGTTCTGCCAAAGTAAGCTGAGCATGAGTTGTGGATGCTGGGTGAATAACAAGTGATTTTGCATCTGCAACATTTGCGAGAAGAGAGAAAATCTCAAGACTATTAATAAATTTCTTTGCACTTTCGATTCCACCTTTGATACCAAATGTAAAAATAGACCCGCAACCTTTTGGGAAATATTTTTTTGCAAGTTCATAATACTTACTATCCTTTTGATCAGGATAATTAACCCATGAAACATTTGGATTTTTGCTTAGAAATTTGACAATTTTCTTAGTGTTAGACACATGTCGCTCGACCCGTAAAGACAATGTTTCAAGACCCTGAAGCAATAAAAATGAATTGAATGGGCTTATCGCAGCTCCAGTATCACGAAGAAGCTGAACTCTTGCTTTAACAATAAACGCAGCTGCACCAATAGCTTCGACATATTTAACGCCGTGGTAACTTGGATCAGGATCAGTTAATCCTGCGAATTTTCCACTTTTGCTCCAGTCAAATTTGCCAGAATCAACAATAACTCCACCGATTGATGTTCCATGTCCGCCAATAAACTTAGTGGCAGAATGAACAACTATATCCGCACCAAATTCAAATGGGCGAAACAGGTATGGAGTTCCAAATGTGTTGTCAACAATAAGAGGAATCCCATTATCATGTGCAATTTTTGCAACGGCTTCAAAATCGATTATGTTAATTCCGGGATTGCCTAGTGTCTCAATATAAACTGCTTTAGTTTTTTCGTTAATTGCATTTCTAAAGTTTTCAGGCTCATCAGGGTTAACAAAAACAGTTTTTATCCCAAGTTTTGGTAATGTGAAATTGAATAGATTGAATGTTCCACCATAAAGAGTATTTGAAGAAACAATCTCATCACCACATCCAGCAATATTAAGTATTGAATAAGTAATAGCAGCGGATCCTGAAGCTACTGCCAATGCACCGATGCCGCCTTCAAGCGCCGCAACTCTTTGTTCTAAAACATCACTTGTAGGATTCATAATACGAGTGTATATGTTTCCAGATTCTTTAAGTGCAAATAAGTTTTCGGCATGATCTGCACTATCGAATACATATGATGTTGTCTGATAGATAGGCACCGCTCTTGATCCTGTCGTAGGATCTGGTTTTTGGCCAGCATGGACCTGAAGTGTATCAAATTTCAATTGTCTTTCGCTCATAAATTACTCCCCCTTATTCATACCATTCATATATGTTTTATTTATATTACTATGTGGCATTTAGATTGTCAATCATTTTTTACTATTTTAACTTGTTTTTTCAGCTTATACAACCATGTTATCAAATTAGTACAATTTTTCAAGAGTATTTGCAATAATAAGAATCTGTTTCAAATATAATTACAGTATTAGCGAATCAGTTTATTGATTCTTTAAAATAAGAGTGTTCAATATAATAAAACGAATAATAATAATGCTCTTATTCCTAACTCTATACAATGAAATAATTTAGAAGAAGGGGCGATTGGTTCATTGCAGTTTAAAAATGAATTATTCGTATGATTAATATGATTAAAGTAGATATTGTTACAGGGTTTCTTGGAGCTGGTAAAACAACGCTTATTAAGTTTCTTTCCACAGCGCTAATAAATAGTGGTGAGAAAATTGTAATTATAGAAAACGAGTTCGGTGAAATAGGGATTGATGGTACCGCTCTTGAAATAAGAGGTCTTAACGTTTTTGAAATTACTTCTGGTTGTCTTTGTTGTTCTGTTAAGGGTGATTTTGTAGATGTATTGCATAAAATTGAAAGTGAAATAAATCCAGACCGAATTTTAATTGAACCTTCAGGCATTTTCGTTCCAGTCGACATTTTTGACATATTTAAAGATTCCGAAATTAGTTCTAAAATGAAAATTAATTCAATTACAACAATTATTGACAGCCTTCACTATCTTAAGCAGCGTTTAAAATACAAATTCTTCTTTGAGAATCAGATTAAATATGCCGAATCTGTTGTAATGAGTAAAACCGAAAATGTTTCATCAGAATCAATTTCTCTAATAAGAATGGATGTTGAGAAAATCAATCCAAATTTGCCGTTGCACCTTAATTCTTGGGAAAAAATGTCAGATGAAGATTTTGTTGGTATTCTTGATTCAAAAACACCATATGCAATATCAAATAAACCTAGTAACATTTCTAATATAAATATTATTAATCAGCAAAATGACAAAGAAATCTCTAAATCAGGTAACTTTCAATCAAAAACGGAAAATAATATTGATATTGCCACAGAAATCTTTGTTCCAAACGAATTTCAAAATGTAAATGTTGCCGATATTTCAGAAAAAGTCGATTCTTTTCAGGTAAAGCCTAGTAATGGTAAAAATAAAGTTAATTTATCTACTTCGTTTAGCGGAATTTCATCTATCAAAAAACAATCGGTTGAAAATCCACATGCACAAAAAGGTCATAAGAGTTTCCAGTCATTTTCGTTGTCTCCTGAACAATTGTTTACTAAAGTGAGCTTGCTAGAAATTTTAAAAAGCCTTTACAACATTGATTTCGGAATAGTTTTACGTGTAAAAGGATTTGTCAGAAAAGATAGTGGCTATCTTGAATTTAATTATGTTGATCGCACAATAGACATCACCGACATGACATATGACCCAATGTCTCCAAATGTTTATTTCATAGGAGAAAATTTAAATAAAGAGGCGTTGAAAAACATTTTTCTAAATCCACCTAATAAAGCTTAAAATGACTATCTCGTCAACACAGAAATTAATAAAACCAATCAGATTTCTTGGTTTTATTAATTGACCGGTCACAATTGAAATCATAACAAATTAGTCATTTATATCTATGTCTATATCTATTTTTATTATCATTTATTCAAATGTTAATAATTTGTACTGAGCTAACGAGATAGTCTTGAATCTTAATTTTTGTCTAGCAAATTGGTGTATCCTGGGCAAATTGATGTATTCTGTGACTATTATTTTATATTATTTTCAATAAACAAAATGATTTCATCGTAAGGAACCGGCTTACTTATATAATACCCCTGAACAAAATCGCATGAAAGTTCTCGTAGAATCTCAATCTGCCTTATGTCTTCAACACCTTCTGCAACTATTGTTATTCCAATATTATGTCCTAACATTATAATCGAGCTTGTCATATTGCGATTTTCAAAAATACTAGTTATATTATTTATGAATTCTCTATCGATTTTTAGAGTATCAATTGGTATTTTATTTATATAAGACAAAGATGAATAGCCAGTGCCAAAATCATCAAGAGCAATCCTGATGCCCATATCTTTAAGGCTCGTGAATACCGGTGTTATATTTTCTATATAATCCATAAATACATTTTCAGTAATTTCAATTTCAAGCCATTCCGGATTAATACTTTCTTCTTCAAGTGTTTTTTCAATTGTCAATGCATAGTTCGAACGCTTTAATTCTACTGGAGAAGCATTTATAGACATTATATAATTCATATTATATTTTTCGTTTATCATCTTTATTGATCTGGAAGCGTTTCTTATAACCCACTCACCTATTTTAATAATCAGACCAATTTCTTCTGCTATTCTTATAAATTCAGTAGGGCCTACATTACCAAGAACAGGATTCTCCCATCGTAATAATGCTTCAAATCCTTTTATTTTAGCTGTTTGTAATTCAATCTGAGGTTGATAAACCAAATGAAATTCATTATTATCGAGAGCCTTGTGCAAATAGTTTTCTATGTTCATACGTCTTTCTACAACAGAGTTCATGGCTTGCTTAAAATATCTGACAGTGTTTTTTCCATCAGCTTTTGCTGCATACATAGCGGTATCAGCACATTTTAATATAGTGTCAAAATCAATGCCATCATCTGGATATACACTTATTCCAATACTCATTGTTATAAACAAATCCCGATTTTGATTATGTAAAGGTGTTTTTAGTATATTTTCGATTGACATAATTATTTCGGTCGTTTTTTCACGTTTTTCGTTGTCAGGCACAAGAATAATAAATTCATCTCCACCAATTCTAACAAATTTGAACTCAACAGGAATGTCATATTGAATTTGCTGACAGAACTCAACGAGTATCTCATCGCCGAAAAGGTGCCCATACATATCATTGATATTTTTGAAATTATCAATATCAAAATACAAAATACATATTTTATCAATTTTATCATTTATTACTGATTTCCACAATTTTTCATAAAGGTAAGTCCTGTTGTATAGCCCTGTTAAACTGTCATGATAAGCTATCTCTTCTAGTTTACGGTCCCTTTCAATAATATTTTTAACCATTAAGTTAAAGTTACTTGCAACATTATTAAATTCTTCATAATTTTGGTTTTCGTGAACAAATTCAAGTTTGCCATTTGCAATATTTTTTGCTTGGTTATTAATGTCTTCAAGATCTCTGACAATCTTGTTAACTCTGACAATAGATAAAAATGTAAATAGAAATAAACAAAACGCAATCATAACAATCAATATGAAAATCATATTATTAACAAGATAAAATGTAACTTTATATGGTTCGTACACTATAACAAGCCAATGAGATGTCTGTACCTCTGCTGCAGTAACAATCATATCAACATTGCTAAAATTTTTATAAAGATGCTCAGAATTATCTTTAAGCATTTTCTTAATCTCTGTGATATTTGGCTCAACCCTTCTTTGATCTACAAGAGTCTGGTTTTCATTAAGAATGAAAACACCGTGCGAATCAGTAAGTGATACTTCTATGTCCTCTCCATATTCTTTGGAAAAATTAGTTGAAATACTCTTGATGTAATCCAAATTTAGATATCCAACAATAATTTTGGATTGTTCAATTATTGCAATAGTTAAAGTCGGTTTACCGGTTACTTTTGAAATAAATGGATCTGACCAATAAGTGTTTCTGGTCTTAATTAATTCCTCATAAAAGGCTTCGCCACTCCTATCCATCATTAGGTTGAAAGCTTGTGAAGGAAGAGTATATCTGACTTTGCCATTTATATCTAGAATTTCTATATTCTGAAAATATTTGCTGATATAGTTGAGCTCATTAATAGCATTGTTAATTTTTGATGTATTAAAATTCGAATTTTCTGAAAACTTTACTAAAAGGCTAATATTTAACAACTCATAAACTGGTATTGCCAAAAGATTCTCCATGTTTTTAGCAATCGTTACTGACATAATTTTATTTCTTCTTGATATTTCTTTGTTAAAATAATAATAAAAAGTTGTATTAAAAAGATATCCGACTATAATAACGGGGACTAATATTGTTATAATATTTCCCAACAATATCGAGTTGAACATTTTTTTCGGATGCTTCATTTTCATCAATTACTCAACCTTACTGAATTTTCCATTCCTTATTTGATATAAAAATATATCTCTGCTAACGTCTCCATATTTGTCAAACCTCAATGCCTGTTGTAAACCTTCAAATACAATATTTTTATTCAATTCATTCTTTAATGTTATAGAATTAAAGTCCGGTGAATTCTCAAGAGTTTTAAATAAGACCAGGAATGACTCATATGTTAATATAGATGAAAATGTTGGCTCCATACCATACCTGGAAATAAACTCGTTTTTAAAATTTACATATTTTTTTGATTTTGACTCATAGTCAATAAAATTAACACCATAATTGCCTTCAACTGCTTTCCCACCTCTTTTAAGAAGATCGTCTGTCATTGACCATGTTGGTAAAAATATTTTTTTTTGTACATTTTCAATTTTTAGAACCTGACAAAATGCAGCAACCTCATCGGCAGATGCCAATATTACAATGCTATCAGCATTCGATTTCTCAATTTCTTTTACAAATAAATGGTATTTGGAACTATTTTCTGAATCAATTTTTGTTGAATATGAAATTTTTATATCAGTGTTTTCTATCCGCTGACTAAAAAACTCCATCCAACTAGTAGTAAATGCTGCATTGTAACTTGAGTATAAAACTGAAATATTTTTCGTGTTGCTTTTTATAACTGCATCTGCAATAATATTTGCCTGTTCTTTGTTAGATGGAATTAATCTAAAAAAATAGTCATCTTTACCACCAAGCGAATCCATTGACATTGTGGGGCTTATCATAAGAATTTTATTCTTATTAATATATGGAATAGTTAGTTCAGCAACTGCACTAATCATATGACCAATTATAGCAACAACGCCCTCTTCTTTAAACTCTTTATCAACTTTAAGAGCATCATTCATATTGCTATGATCATCTTTGGTTATCAATTGAACCTGTTGACCTTTGATTCCACCTGAATTATTAATTTCGTCAACTGCAATTAAAGCAGCATACATCCCGCTAACGCCAAGTTCCGAATTAGATCCTGTTAAACCGGCCGCATAACCAATTTTGATTAGAGGTTTATTACAACCAGAAATCGCAATTGTTAACAACAGAATAAATATAAAAATACACTTAACACCAATTTCTTTTCTCATATTTGTTCAATGATTATTCTATAAATTATATAGAATCAATCAATATCCTTTCATTACAAAATTTGGTGCGACAAAATTTGGAAGGAGTCTATTTTTATTTCGTTTTTCGGGGAGAATAAATTTCAAAGACTAATTTTTAAAGTCAACACAATGAAATTATACTATCTATTTGGCAAATTAACAATCAAATTAAAATCCTTTGCCTTTAAATATAATAAATTAAAAGGTATTAGCTATTACTTAGAATAGCTATTGTGTTAGCTCTATGACCCAATGTCTCCAAATGTTTATTTCATAGGAGAAAATTTAAATAAAGAGGCGTTGAAAAACATTTTTCTAAATCCACCTAATAAAGCTTAAAATGACTATCTCGTCAACACAGAAATTAATAAAACCAATCATATTTCTTGGTTTTATTAATTGACCGAATTTGAATATCCTACCATTTCAATACCAGCAACTATCCCATCCCCTTCATATATTTTCCCTGTTTTTTTATTGCAGAAAACAATATGAACTTTGCCTGATAATTCTTCCCTGATTTTTTTATTCATACTCCCAAGATCCGGAGCAATAAGTTCGCCATGGCTATTGGCTGACGCCTTTATTATAAGAGATGCACTCCGCTTCTCTAATTCGGCAATAAAACCTTCAGAAGAAATTTCTTTCAGTTTGAACTTGCTTCTTGTATATGTAGCAAACCGAAATTCCTCGCCATCGATGCAAAAATTACAAAGAAATCCTTCAAATTCAGTTCCTATAAATGGTATATCCGCCAGAGAAAAGACAATGCTTACAGTCTCATTATGAAAATGATTGCATTGCATCCAAATATATCTTTTTGGAAATGATCTGCCCCAATCCTTTTCGATATAACCACTCCCACAATCAAAAGACAATAACGAATCTATTTCCCTCTTTTCAGACTCGTTACTATCATTTTCGGAAACACCACTTTTATTTTTAACATTTTCAATGTTTTTAATATCACCATTTTCATCATTAATTTGATCATCTAATTTAGACTTGTTTTCTATATTCTCAGCATGTTCATTTATGATGCCTTTTAAAGCTTCATTATTATCGGGCTTAACATTATCACAAATAAAATCATTTCTTTTACTATTTATAACAATATTCAAACTACCATCAACTCTGTGTTTCATGCTGATTAATCCATGATAACATTCCATCCAAGGAATATATGAAAAAATACCCATAATATCAGGCATAAGAAATGTCTGTTTTATTGGGGTAAATTCTCCAAAAGCAAGTGTACCTTGGATATCACAAATAGAATCTTTTAGATTTACTGATAAGTATTTATCGGTAAAAGTATTATCTCCGATTTTGACACAAAATGGATTATCGGTATAGGAAAACTCTTTTATAGAATATCTGCAATACCCTGTAATAACCTTGTCTTTTCCATTTGGATCAATTGTTTTATAAATGTATTGGACAAAACTATGAGAGTCTTTATCATAAAGACTGATTCCAGGAATGAAACTAATCATTGAATTGCAATCCGCACAAACCTGCTTATAATACCAACCTTCAAAATATTTGTCTGATTTATAATTGCCTTGAAACTCAATAGATTTCTTTTTGAAAGCTTTCATAATATATATTCTCCATAAACTAGTTAGTCATAACATTTAAAATTGTAATATATGTTTGAATTTATAAGTTTTAGGTTTACAATCTATATATAAATAATCACTATAGTTTAGTGGTTACAATGTAAAATACAAATTAGTTTTATTTAATTATTTTATAAGTGCTTTTTTTAGGTTTATAGTTCATATTGATTTTCATTGTTATTGCGTGTGCTACTAATAATAGCGGCATAAAATAGACAAGTTTGACATGTATTTCTAAAAAATTTATGTTTGGCAATACTAAATGAAGAAATCCTGTTTTTAAAAGAATAGCATCTATTACAACAAATAATAAGGTTATCATAAAAATCCATGCAATCACTTTTGTAATAATAGCAAAGTATTTCTTCTCTCTTTTTTCGAATTTATTGATTATCATTCTTGTCTTAAGAGATGTAATGGCTTTCTTCCTATCTTTAGCTAAAACGATATATAGTAAAGGTGAAATGAGAGTTAATATTCCTGCAAATAAATGTATTAAAGGCAATTTCCCCTCAAAATTAATAGACAGTGAAAGAAGAATCCCAAACAAAATAGTTGTGGTTGCAAAAAACATAAATGAGAAATGAAATTTGGAAAATGGTGTTTTTAGAAAATTCATACTTCCGATTATATGATAATGTTTAAAACAAAATCATAAACTCCCTTCCTCGATTCTTAGTCAAAATATGTGATTGGAATATAGTGAATTATGCAATATAACTATTATCATAATTTATTAGTTCTATTCTATTATTTATAATTAACAATGTCAAGAAAATAAACATATAAATTTATAGCAAATAAACCAGTAATCAAATTTATAAATTCATCGTACTTTCATCGTACTTTCATCGTACTTTCATCGTACTTTCATCGTACTTTCATCGTAATTTCATCGCATTATTTACTCAGTTCCAAAAAAAGAATTAGACAGTAAATTTATAAGAAAATTAAAATAAAAACATTAAGCGAATACGAACAATTATTTTTGAATCGCAAGCTAATTATTTTTAAATCGCAAGCTTATATCCAAAGCTTTAACAGTATGTGTAAGAGCGCCTATTGATATGATGTCAACTCCTGTCTTTGCGACCGACATTAAGTCCTTATCTCCCATGTTCCCTGATGCTTCAACAAGCGCTTTCCCTCTAATTAATTTAACAGCTTTTGCCATCTGTTCAAGATTCATATTGTCAAGCATTATAATATCCGCCTTGAATTTCAAAGCTTCTTCAATCTGTTCGAAATTTTCAACCTCAACTTCTATTTTAAGTGTATGAGGTGCCATCTTACGAGCACTAGTAATAGCTTTGCCGATTCCTTCTGCTGCACTAATGTGGTTGTCCTTTATAAGGATACCATCGGAAAGATTAAATCTGTGATTTGAACCACCACCAGTTCTTACAGCATATTTTTCAATCATTCTAAGTCCAGGTGTTGTTTTCCTTGTATCAGCAATTGCAGCTTTAGTTCCTTCAATTTGCTTGACTGCAATATTTGTTCTTGTCGCGATTCCAGATAGTTTTTGAAGATAATTAAGTGCAACTCTTTCTCCTGTTAGAATGTTTCTAGCACTGCCGCTTATTTTTGCAATTAAATCATCTTTTTTAACAGTATCGCCCTCTTTAATATGAAACTCAATTTCAATAAATTCATCTAATATCTCGAATACTCTTTGAACGATTGGTAATCCACAAATAATTCCGTCTTCTTTAGCAATAAAAATACCTTCAATTGTTTTGTCTTCGCTAACAGTAGACATCGTGGTAATATCTCCTGTTCCAATGTCTTCTTCTAAAGCACGTTTAATCATTTCATCAATGCTAAAATTATTCATAATCATATTCTCCTATAATATTCTTTTGGATAATGATTTTTATTATCCATTAGGCATCATTTTTATTTTATATTTATATAGAATTTTTATTTTATATAAATACAGCATTTTTTATTTTATATTTTTAAGCATTTTCATATCTTAATAACAACATGATTGTTTATAATGAAAATTTAATCCCTATTATAACTAATCATTGCGAAAATGTGCGCCAACGCTTTCTTTTCGTTTAAGGCTAGCGTTTACAATTTCCATTGCTATAGTCGCCTGATTATATGTTTCAATTCCCCTTTTGGTATTTAACAAACAATTGTCTAGATGGTTATAAATTTCCGAAATACGTTCACCAGCTTCTGTAAGTTCTTTAGCATTTCTAATTATACTACATTTCTTTGTTGTAAGGGATCTGATTTCACTGCTGAAAGAATCATAATCCTGAACATCGCAAATTGTAACAACTTCTTTTACAATTATTGGCTCTTCTTTTGAATCTGAAATTGTTGAATTTATATTGATTGCACTTCTTTTGCCAAAAACAAGGCACTCAAGAAGTGAATTACTAGCAAGTCTGTTGGCACCGTGAACGCCAGTACACGCAGCTTCACCACAGGCATAGAGTCCTTCAATATTTGTTCGACCATCGATATCAGTTTTTATTCCACCCATGAAATAATGTTGGACGGGTTTGACAGGAATCCAGTCTTTTGCGATATCAAGACCCCTTCTCATGCACTCTTCATATATTGTAGGAAATCTGTTTTTTAAAAAATCTCTGGATTTAGCTGTTATATCAAGATAAACATGAGGTATATTACTATTTATCATTTCCATAATGATTGCCCTTGAAACAATATCTCTAGGAGCAAGATCAGCTAAAGGATGAACCCCTTGCATAAATGGCTTCCATTGTCTGTTTCGTAGAATAGCACCTTCTCCACGTAGTGCCTCAGAAATAAGGAAATACCTTCCTGTTTCATCTGGATGAATCAATGCAGTCGGGTGAAATTGTATAAACTCCATATCTTTAAGTTCTGCTCCTGCACGCTTTGCAGCCGCAATTCCATCTCCAGTTGCACAAACAGCGTTAGTACTGTTTTTGTACACTCTTCCAATTCCACCAGATGCAATAATAACCTTAGATGCAATAATATGATGAAAATTCTCATTCTCGTCAATTATTAGAACTCCGGTAACACCATTTTCGTTTGTAAGAATATCTGACAAAAACATATTGTTCATTATTGTCGTTTTATCACGTTTAGAAACAGTATTAAAGAGTGTTTTAGTAATATGAAGTCCTGTTGCATCGCCTCCAGAATGAAGAATCCGGTTCTTGCCATGACCGCCTTCCCTAGTAAGAAGCAATTCGCCTTTATTATTATCAAATGGAACATGTATACTAATTAGTTGTTCAATGGCACTCCAAGCTTCATTAACAAGCACTTTAACAGCTTGTTCGTCACAAAGACCAGCGCCTGCAACAAGAGTATCCGAAAGGTGTTTTTCGGGAGAATCATTTTCGCGAAAAGGCTCAATTACTGCAGCAATTCCGCCCTGAGCATACATTGAATTACAAAGTTCAGGTCCTGATTTATTTATAAGTATGCAATAAATTTCAGGTTTAAGATTGATTGCAGAAAAAAGACCAGCTGCACCACAACCAACAATTACTACATCCGTTTTGTGTGATGGAAGTTTCTTAATATCTCCGTTAAACATTGTTCTTTTCATTGGTTTCCCTTCTCAAATCATTTTAATAAATGATTTTATACTAAAAGCATTCTATCCAGACTCACAGCTGCCTTTTTTATGACATCTTCGTCTAGTTTTATTTCGTATTGGATATTTTCGAGTGACTGATAAATACTGTTCAGTGTGGTTTTTTTCATATTGGGGCAAACCATTGCAGCATGTAATGTATAAAATTTCTTGTCAGGACATAACAGTTGAAGCTTATGAAACACTCCACTCTCTGTTCCAATTATAAATTCCTTGCTATCAGACTTTACTGCATAATCAATTATCTGAGCAGTACTGCCTGTAAAATCTGCCTGATCAATTACTTGTGGTGTACATTCCGGATGAACAAGAACCGGAACTCCTGGTTTTGCTGCACGTGCTTTTTCGACATCTAGTGCGGTAATTTTATTATGCGTCGGGCAATAACCATCAAACAAGATAAACTTCTTGTCAGGAACAAATCTTGATACATAATGTCCAAGATTCCTGTCAGGAATAAAAATGATTTCCTTCTCTTTAAGCGATGAGACAACCTTTACAGCATTTGACGATGTGCAGCATATGTCACTTACAGCTTTAACATCAGCGCTGGAATTAACGTAACATACTACGGCTGCATCAGGATGTTTCTTTCTTAAGTCAAGAACATCTACTACTGTTATCATATCCGCCATAGGACATCCTGCATTTTTCTCTGGAATCAATACGGTTTTTTGTGGGCTTAATATTTTAGCTGTTTCAGCCATAAACCAAACTCCACAAAATACTATCATATCAGCATCAGTGTCTCTTGCCTTGCGGCTCAAGTCAAGCGAGTCCCCTACGAAATCAGCAATATCCTGAACTTCTGGCCATTGATAAAGGTGTGCAATAATGACCGCGTTATGTTTCTTTTTTAGTTCCATAATTTTTTCAATTAATAATGTATCTTCCAAATCAAAATCTCCTTTAGACTCTAGAATTTAACTTTTATTCTTTATTCTTTATTCTTTATTCTTTATTCTTTATTCTTTATTCTTTATTCT
>JBBQKF010000069.1:0-16530 GCA_038326615.1 Saccharofermentanales bacterium
TGAGTCTTAACATACTGTGACATGGTTCCTGCTGCCATTGTGCCAACGATGAAAAGCGACAGCATGATGAGTAATAATGTTTTTTTCATGATAATACCTCTTTCTTCTTTTTAATTATTTGTCTTTTAACCGACAAATTTATATTACATTATGTTGGTCACAAACCAGTCATAAAATAGAATTATTTTTTATTATTATGAAAATGTTTTTCATTGATCTAATATTATTGCTTAAAATGAATAATGTAACCTGTATTATGTTTACTGATGTGTTTTGTAATTTTTCTGAAATATATTGCCTAAAAGTATTTTTAGTCGCATTTGCATCAAATAAAAAAGAGGCGAGAAGTCTCAACCCCTTATTATGTAAGCGTTTCATGAATATAGCACACTCCGTAGGAACATCTTTTTTTGATTTTTTATATTATTGGGAAATATTTTTGAAAAAATTTGTAATAGGTTTGTAATAGAAGATCAAGAAAGCAGGAACCAATAAAAACAATAATCTACCAAAAACAGTGTTTGCAAAGAGTATTATAGCACCAAGCCACCTGTTGCGAGCTGTATATATGCCGGATATATATGTTCTGTTTATTGTGTCTTTAAAATAATCCAGTTTCGTGTTTGGCGCATAATAATCAATGTCCACTGTAATTGCACTCTTATCTATCGCTTTAACTCTCTCAATTCCCACGACATTATTTTTTGTGTACAGCACAATGTCATTTACATTTACGTTATCACTCGGTGCAAGTTTTTTGAAAAGCACCAAATCGTTAATCATGATTTTAGGCTTCATGGTATCAGACACAAAAATATAAGGGATGGTACCAAATATACTTACTTCATTGCCTGGAGTGGACATAGACAATGCCAGCACAAGCAGATTAAAAGAGAGCAATAATGTAATTACTATAATAATAATTGCATTTAAAATGTTGTCAATCACTGTTTTTTGAATACGAGCGATGTAGCTATTCTTGTTAATTGAAATAAAAGTGTTACCTTTACTCAAAACGATCTCGACATCAGTTGCAAAATCGAAATCTTTTTTGTAAAAAGGGAAATTATATTTATGCGCCGAATTATATGCATAAAATATTGAGGTTAAAATACAAGCTACAAAAATTATAGCAATATATAGCATATATGGAGATTTTGAAATATCAAATAGATTAAGTACATTACTCATTAGTGATCTATCTGAAATTATTTTTAAATAGCCAGTTGAAATTTTAACGAAAAGTAGTAAACAAGCCAAAATAAATACAAAATATTTTGCAGTCGCGCGATTTTTTATAAACAAAGATGATGTCAAAGTAACAATTGCTATTAAAACAATGTCTATAAATCCTGCAATATAAATGCTAAACATATAATCAATTATTAATGGATATTTTAAAAATGAGGTGAGCACCAATGTTGCCAAAAATCCGATACTATAAACAAAGAATATTGAAATAACCCGGGCAACAAGTTTGCTAAGTATCATTGATAATGAATTAAAATTCATGTTTACAAGCACATACCATCTGTTCATATTTATTTCAGCAAACGTCAAGTGCTGATAATTTGACAAAAAATAAACCACCATACAAATGTATGTGAACGTAATGTACATATAAAGTGTGCTAAAGTAGCTGGTAAGCATAAATGCAGGAATAGCATCATATAAAACGCTTTGAGTTAATGTTTGCAATACGAAATATATTGCAAACGAACCAAGTGCCAAAAACAGGCCAAACCGTAGTTGGTTTCTGTTGCTTATGCTCCGTTCAATATACGCTTGCTTCCATTCTTTTGTAAAAAAATTATTTTTGTATATCATCGTAAATCAGCTCCCGTCATGTTTTCTTTTTGCACAATTTTTTCTCTCAGTATCTCAATATATGCATTTTTAAGGCTTAATTCATTACGGATAATAGCTTGCGGAGTAATGCCAATTTTGCAAAAAACATTGTAGAAGTTTTCGTTTGTGGTACATTTATTATAGTCAAAAACCTGAATAATGTTGCTGTCTGTATCGTTTATTGAATAAGTATATTGGGGTAATGCGATACTTAGTAGTGATAACACATTTTGTGTGTCTTCTACTTGTACCAAATATATAACCTTATCATATTTTTCAAGAAAACTTTGTTTATTGCCTTTGTGCAAAATACAGCCCTCGTGAATTAGCATAACATCGGTTGAAATTGCTTGTGCAAGCTCAAAACACTGCGTTGTGATTATAAGGGTTTTATTCTCACTTATTATAAGCTCAGAAATGTTTGCCATTACTTTAACAAGTTGTAAATCATATATGAGCCGTGGCAGATTCATAATTAGAAGGGAACTTTGGCTATAGGTTGCACAGAATAATGTAACAACAGCTTTTTCCTCTGGAGTAAGTATTTCTATGGGAGTAAGTGCCACAAAATCAAGGCCTACTGCGATTAGTTTCTCTAATATTTGCTTTTGTCTTATTAAAGGATCAATTTTATTTTTGGAAGTTGCAAACATGAGATACTCAAGAACCTTCATATTGTTGAACAGCATATTTGTGCTTCCAATATAGAAAGTGTGTGGCAAAACAGTTCGTTTTCGACGCATCATACCGAGCCCTGAAAGGGAGCATTGACCTTTTTGGTAAGTTCTCGCTCCTGCCATAATCTCTGTTAGAAGCATTATTTCAAACACAGAGTTGCCCAAAATACTCCATACTTTTGCTCTTTTTGTCTCAAAAGATATATTTTTAAGCACCTGTACCGGATGATTCTTTGCGCTCTTATAGTATTCGTTAGAATAGACATCGCGCATTACAACAAGCTGGTCTGAGTTAATCTCCAAAATAAGCACCCTCTTTCAAATCAAATTAATGGAATACGAAAAACAAATACCGCTATCACTCTATTTGGGGTTAATAAATTTGTGTCTTCTGAGTTTTGTGGATTGTCGCCTTTAGTCTTGTATTTAACCACGCCATTCTCATTTATTACTGCCACTATTCTGTGGGTAATTGTGGTGCTCTCGTTCGTAAAAGTTACCACATCGCCCTTTTTGAGTTTTGAAGCATCTTTTGGAATTTTTGAAAGGATAACCGAGCCCACATTAAAAGTGGGTTCCATACTGCCCGATTGTACAACATAGAGCTGATAACCCAGAATAGCAGGCGTTTGACCACTGCTTTTTGCAATTAATACTGACGTTAAAATGCCACACAAAATAATAAACAACACCACAAAAATTGTTAAGTTAATAATCCTTAGTGCTTTGCTTTTGGTGACTTTGCCATTCTTTTTTGCATTTATATGTTTGTATTCATTTTCAATTTCCTTTTGGAGCTCTGCAATCTGCATTTTGTCTGTGTATTTATCTCTCAAACTATCCACATCCTTTTTTGCACATATTTAAAATTTGTTTTAACGAAAACTATAAACTTATTTAAGCTTCAACTACAGGTGATTAGATAATTAATTCAACATATGTTATTATGACATAGAAATTCAAAATATTCTACATTATTTTAACGAATTTTTTACAACCTAATTTGCAATATAAATTTTTGATCGTAAATCTATTTGAAATTATTATTTCGTTGTCTGTATTTATTTGGCGAAATGCCTGTTTTGTTTTTGAAGACATGAAATAGAAGCAAGAAACAGAGGTTCACACATACAGCTTAAACATTCAAAACAATCCGTAAAAGTAACAATCCCATGTCATTCAGGTGATCTTGCCGTCGGAACACTTAATAGTATCTATAAACAAGCTGGACTTAAAAAAAAATAATTAAATGAAAGGTAACAATAATTATATGCGTAAATTAGTTTATTTGGCTGTATTTGAACCGACTAAGGACGGAATCAGTGTCTTTTTCCCTGACTTGCCGGGATGTATAAGTTTCGGACAAACCTTCGAAAACGCTCAAAAGCAAGCGGCTGATGCTTTAGCACTCCATATTTATGGAATGGAAAAAGATGGCGAAACAATACCTGAATCCTCAATTACTCCGGTCATTGACCTGGAAGTTGCAAAAGGATATTTTATAGTTCCTGTTACGATATTTCCTGATTTGGTAAAAAGTGAACTTGATAATAAAAAAGTAAAAACTAACGTTACTCTTCCTTCATGGCTTAAAGAAATTGCAGAACAAAGCGGAGTAAACTTTTCGAAAATTTTGGAATCTGCACTTATAGACTATCTGAATATAAAACAAAATCCCAGACTCCGAAGATAAACAGGGATTTCTTTTAAAATGTGGCACCCAGTTTCAAAGCCTAAAATCCAAGTCTATGCCGTCTCCTTTGTCCTCAATTACAAGTTTGGTGTCCGCGAATTTCATATAGTATCTATGAGTTCGGGTAATATATTCATTTGACATCTCTCTTACATGATTATTTGAAAAATCGTCAGTATATAAAATATTTTTGCTATTAATTCTGTTTGTATTATCTACGAGCCAACTTCCGATTACAGCTTTTGCTCCATTTTCACATGCTTTGTAAACAGATTCAAGACAACCCTGTGTCACTCTGCTTCCTGTCAAGAAGACAATCTTAGGGTTACATACATTTTGTAGCATCACATTTTCATCAAATACTGCCAAATTATTTAGTGGATAGAAAAGTTTATGCACGTTAGTTTCGTCTTGTTTAGGAACGCCATGAAGCAATGGAAGCTTTTTGAGATTTTCTTCATTTCTAATGTATTTTCCGTGTGGAAACTCAAATTGCGGTAAAAAGGTTGTAATCCCATTTGAAGGAATTAGTCCATTAGAAAGCAAATTAAATATTTGGAAAACACTTGTGCTTTCATACGAGGATTTTAGATCAAAACTTCCATAAGGACCGCTTCCATTGAAATTTCCATTTTCCCGCCACACTGTATCATCTGAACGAATAATGACAACATCAGGAGAAAATTCACTATGATGGTAAGGCCTTTGAACATTGGGTATGAAATCTTTCGTGAAACTTTCAAAAGCTTCTCCGAATTCTGTCTTTATAATACCTTCATTTGTGCTTAGTGCTAATGTGTCAATGTTTTCGACGTACATTAAATCAGGAGCCATCAAATATGCAAGTTTTAATGCAGATAAAAACTCTTTTGGTGAATGTGCCGGAAACCCCCAAATTCTTGTAAACCAATTGCCTACGTCCTGTCCCCACAAATCAACACAAATTCCCAGCTTTCTTTTATACTGCATTGCCGCGCCAAGAGAAGTTGCAAGTTGGATCGAAGAAAATTCTTCCTTTAAAATCTTGGGGCATGGGTTCATGCCGCCTCGGGCTAAAGTATGATGCATTACAGGGAAAACATATTCGCCAAACAAAGGTGTGCCATCATATTTACTTACTGTTTCTTTTACTGCATTACAAACAGCATCTTCTATCTGCTTTAAATCAAGCCCTTCAGGATTTGCCCATTGATAATGAGGTTTTCTTGTTTCTTCTTTGTTGTCTTTATTATTTCCGAAATAAATATCCGGATGAAGTTGCATATGCTCAGTTTCATCATATACAATCCCTAAAAATTTAGAATTCTCCTTAACATAATCGGCGGGAACGTCATGTCTGTTGGTGTTTGGTTCGCAAATCTCATTAATATTGCCGAATTCATTGTTGATCATGTAGTCTATATCTTCATTGTCAATAGATTTTATGGATTGCTTTGCAGCTTCATTTTCAGGCATAATATTATGAAGATAAAAGTCTGCTCCAATATTTTTAATAAAACTCATTTCCTCATTAACAGACGGAGTTACATCCTGAGACTTAAATTGCTGTCGTTCACCAGTTCTCATATATTTTTTACTAAGTGCGGGATTAAATGGATCTTCCCAGCCCATAACTCCACCTTGTATTCCAATTTTAGTCTCAAATTTTTTCATGCTAAAACTCCTCGTTGTTAACTAAAAACAATTAAATGCTTTCCTGATTCATAAAGCACTCCTCTATGATGAGCAACTAACCCCTCAGGAATATCTAAAAACGCTTCATAAGATTCGTTTTCCTGCAAGTTGTAAGAGATAGAAATATAATCGTCACCAGCAGGAATTGTTGCTTCAACAAACGATAATCCACAAGGATGTGGGTCAAATAGAAAATCTTTAAACCCTGCTTTAATTGGACGTATCCCTGCAACATATGCGGAAAGTGAATAAGACACGCCTGCCGACCACCCGTGACAATAACTGTTCCAACTGTCAACAGCTTCATTTTCATGATGAAAAATTGCTCGTTTCATGAAATCGCCTGTTTTACCGTCAACAATCTCCCAATATGTTTGTGTTTTTCGTAAAACCATGTTGCCCCAGCATCTTTTCAATAATTCAAGTGCGTTGACATCGTCATTCTGGCTAAATCGAGCATCAAGTTCAAATCCTACGGAAAATGGCCATATTTCTGTGTTATGTGGCCAGTTAGATTCGGTTTGTGGTTCAAGAGGAAATATATTTCTGCTCCCATATGGGTTATATAGCTTATCTTTGATGAAATCCAAAGAACGTTTCTTTTGCTTTTCGTCTGCAATATCAAATAAAACAGCAAGTGAATTTGCATCTAAGGAATAAAATGGATATGCACCATCAGCTACATCCCTAAAGCAGCCATTTTGTTCATCAAATGCCTTATTCCGTATGGATATTTTAATATCATTTGCAAGTTTCGTTAGTTTCTCGCTGTCTTCACTTCTATTTAAAGCTGCAAAACATAATGCAGCACATTCTATTGACATGGATTGAACGCAATTTGAACTTGTAATGCAACCTTTTCTTGCAAGAGTCCAAGCCCATGTCTGACCTTTGTTTAATGTTATCAAATTTTCACTATTTCTTTTTGTTTCAATATACCCTAACAATTTTGAAAGACAATCTTCTTGCTTCTTTAAAAAATCCAAATCACCTGATAAAAAATAATATTCCCACAAACATATTATGAACCAGCAACAATATTCGAGATAATCCTGTGCCGAAAAGCTGCTCGCACATATAAATCCATTTTCTTTTTGCTGATCGGCAAAAATCTGCAAGGAATTTCGCACAATTTCCTTATCATTATATACGTATAGGCATGTTCTGATTTCTGGAAGCAAATCCCCCACCCATACTTCTCGATCACGGCGACACCCGTCAACTAGAACGTAGTTATCCCCTTCACCTCTCCAGTTTTCAATATAATCAATCCTGTCCTTTGGTTGAACAAATCGAAAAGCATAGGTTCCGCTATTTGGAAACATGCACAGTTGAATTGTTTTTGCTCCTACTTCCCAAATATCATTCAAAAGAGTGTCAGAACATTTAAAACTACCTTGTCGGTTTATGCGTTTTTCTACACTAATAAATTCAAATTCCACTATATTAAAATCAGTCTCATACTCGCCGAATTCTTTGGGAATTTCGATTTTTATATATCTAAACGCAATTGGTAACTCATATGTCAATGTTACCTCATGTTCGCACATAGCAACTTCAAAACACCCTGTTGCAACAGTAAAATCCTTAAAAGGTCCATATCTAAATTTAACATTTTCACAGTTTCTAATATTAAATAGGTGTGAAAGAGTCAAAGAAACAGTCCCGATTCGCTTGATTCCCAAATCAAATAAAAGTTCATTTTCATTATTTTCATTTATGTATTCTACATCGTAACTAGATATGTTAGTTTTACAAATTAAATTTTTCAAAATTAATCACCTTCTCTAAATATAAATTATCCCTTTACCGAACCAACAACAATACCTTTTGTAAAGTATTTCTGAAGGAACGGATAAATTAGAAGCAATGGGACTAGTGCAATAAATAATTGTGCTGCTTCTATTGTTTTGTTGTTTACATCCTTAAATAATTGAACATCCTCTAAGGACTTTACATCCGTATTTTTAATAACCGAAGTTAAAAATGTCTGCAAAGGATAATTTCTCACGTCTTGCATGAACACCAGCCCATCAAACCAAGAATTCCAATGCATTATAAATGAAAACAAAGTTACTGTAGCTATAACCGGAGTTGATATAGGTAATATAATTCGTGTAAGAACATTAAAATAATCAGCTCCATCAACCATTGCGGCTTCTTCTATTTCTTTTGGGGTTTGCCTGAAAAAGTTCATCATTAATATAACACTAAAAGTTGGAACTGCGCATGGCAGAACTAATGCCCATATGGTGTCAATTAGGTGCAGCTTCATCATTGTTATTAACATTGGCACCAGGCCACCAGAAAACAGCATACTTATCATTATTATCACTATATAAATTGTGCGCCCTCTAAACACCTTGGAACTTTTAGAAAGTGGATATGCCATAGTGACAGTAATAAATAAATTAAGCGGAATGCCAATCAGAACTCTTTCTATACTCACGAGAAATGATCTCCAGAAAGATGCTCTTTGAAGAACAAATTCATAAGCTTGCGTGGTAAAGTCAACTGGTAAAAAATACACCATATTTGCTGATGCTGCTGAACTACTACTAAATGAAACTGCCAGAATGTTTATAAGAGGAAACAAACATGAAATAGCGGCAATTATCATTATTGTATAATTAAAAACATTAAATACATGCCTACCAAAAGATACTTCTAATTTTTTCTTTAACATTTATCTAGTCCACCTTAAAATATTCTGTAATCACTATATTTATAAGAAAAGAACCATCCTGCTCCTATAAATACTGCGCTTACTACAGATTTGAGTAATCCAACTGCTGTTGCGAGACCGTAATTAGCGTTTTGAAAAGTCAGCCTATAAACTAATGTATCAATAATATCGCTGCTTTCATAAACTGTTGAATTATACATATTGAATATCTGATCAAATCCAGCATTTAAAACATTGCCCAAGCTCAAAATTGCTAATAAAACTATTATTGGCATAATCCCTGGCAATGTCACATAAATAGTTTGTTTCCAACGATTCGCTCCATCTATAGTTGCCGCTTCATACAAACTTGGATCGATCCCGGAAAGTGATGCGAGATAGACAACAGTCCCATATCCGAAACCTTTCCATATATCTGTTGCAATAATTGTTGTTCTGAATACATTGTTGTCACTAAGAAAATTGACTGATTTTATACTCATCGAATTTAGAATTTGATTTATCAACCCATCAGGCTGAAGAAGACCTAAAAATATTCCACCCAAGATAACCCAAGAAATAAAATATGGTAAGTATATTGCTGTTTGGATGCTTCTCTTAAAAAATGCGTTTGATACTTCATTTAGTAATAGTGCAAATATTATTGGCACAGGAAACCCTAAAACCATTTTCAATGCTGAGATTACGAACGTATTTATTGTTGCCTGCAGTGCATCTGGCAATGTAAACAACGTTCTAAAATTTTCAAGCCCTATAAACGGGGACCCAAGTACACCAAAGCTTGGTATGTAGTCTTCAAATGCTATTATTATGCCATGTAAAGGAAAATATGCAAAAATTAATATAAACAATATTCCTGGCATTATAAGTAGATGAAGTTGCCATTGTTTGCCAATTAACCCCTTATTCCTTTTCTCTTTAGCTTTCAGAAAAGCTGTCATTGTTACCTCCATGATTTATTCATCACAAAGTGTAATGGATAAATCAACCTCTTTTTTAAATATTGTGTTGCTCTTCTAACAAAAGCGACGGATACTAAGCCTTATCGATGTTCTCCGTCACTTCTTTTAAAATAATTAAAATCGAATTACTCTAATTGACTTCTGCGAGAATTTGAGAACCACCGTTATTCGTCCATATTGTTACAAAATCATCAAAAGTTGATATTTCAGCTGTACCAGCCATTATCGCTGTAAACATCTGAACCTCTTTTCCTCCAAGATACCCGCCTTTTGAACTCATTGTTTTTGTTGGCGCGCCAGTGTACGCTGTAAATACTTTGTTAGTATATTTTTGCATAACCGGCTCACAAAGAAGATAAATGGTTCGCATTGCCCAATCTGCTTTTTTACTTGATATGCACTGGTTATAAATTAGCAGTTCGGGATTTGTAAGACCCTTTGTATCATTTTTCGCAATAGCATTTCTGACATTGATTGAAAATTGTATGTTTTTGTCTGGCCTATCAATCATTACAGGTAGCCAACTTTGAGTATTAATATTTTTAACCGCATCAGTTGCCACAAATTTTGTGCAATCAACAACATATGGCAAGTCCGAATTCTGATTATACATGCCTTCAACCATGTAATTTAGCAAAATAATTAGTGCTTCTGGATTTTTAAATCCTTTTCTGATATAGAAATAACCTCCGTCAGTATTAATAGGTGAGTATGGGGTAATAGTTCCACCACCGGATTTAGGCATTGCGTATACATTCCAGTCTACTCCATTCTGTAGAAGACCTACAGTATCAGATAAAGGGGATAGTGGATGCCAGAATTGCCCGATATATATTCCAGCTTTACCGCTTGTTATATCGGCGGCGTATGATCCATAGTCTTTTGTAGCGAAGTTTGGATCAACTACACCATCTTTAACAAGTTGAGCAATTTTACCAAGTGCCGTTTTTGTTGCTGGTAACCTTGATGTGTAAATTAATTTCCCACTGCTATCCTTTTGCATAATTGCAGGGTATGCTCCATATGCATTCATTAATGCATTGTATGGATCGCCCAAAGCGTTAGACATTGGAATGCCAATTGTTGTAAGGCCCTTGCTCTTAAATGCTTTTGCAATTGCTACTAAATCTTCAAGGGATTTTGGTGCAGAAACACCTGCCTTTTGCATGTAATCTTTTCTTATATACACCATTGGGATTCCATTTCCTGCATCAGTAATCTTAGGTATACCGTAAATTTTGCCACCAGACATTGCTCCTTGGACAGTAACACCGTTATTATATGCTAATAGAGCTTTTAAACTTGGGCTTGCATATTTTTGTATATAAGGAGTCAAGTCTGATATCATAGCCCCCTTTATCATTAGTGCCAAATCATCCGGCTGGCAAAATGATAGGTCTGGTATATTGTTAGACGCTATCTGAGCCTTAATTTTCGTGTTAAATGGTGCACCCCATGGCGCTGTAAACATTGGTATGCACTTTATCCCAACGTGCTTTTCAATAAGATTATACATGGTATTCTTATTTGGTGTTTCGCCTGCTGGATAATTATTGTCGCCACCGATAAACTGGCCAACGAACATCTGTAAAGTTGGAGAGAATTTCTTGAATTTATCTGATTTATATAACTCTACATCACCGGTTCCTGCATTACTATTGCTATTGCTTTTACTTATGCTAGTTGAAGATGATAAACTTCCACTAAAGCTAATAACTTCAGACGCCAAAGTGCTTGATAATAACTCTGATGAAATTGACTCAGAAACTGTGCTGGAATCACCATATATCAGACTATTGATATCCTTGGAAACATAATCAGAGCTGTTATTGCTTGGGGTAACTTTGGAGTTACAGCCAATAATTAAAACAAGTGATAACGCACACGTAATTGCTAATGTTGACCTCGAAAAATTAAATAATAATTTGTTTTTCATGTTTTTCCTCCTTGATTAATACAACTTTTTTTGATTTTAACGTTAATTTCAGTTATTTCATTTTCAGTGAATCTCTGATAATTAATTCTGATTCAAATATATAATGTTTATAAAATCCGTTCTGTTCCTTATTATAGATTATCTTATTATGTAACAGGTCAAATGCTTGCTCCGCCATCTTTCTATAAGGTGGCTGAACTGATGATAGCCCAACAGGCAACTGGATTATCTTGTGAAGATTGTCATACCCCAAAACCCCTATTTCATTCGGTATTTCAACACCCATCTTGTCTAGAATATTGAATATGGGATATGCAATTAAATCAGTATCTAAAAATAGAACACAAGGTTTGATTGAATTTACAACCTCTTCTTTGAATCTTTCCTCCCATTGCGGCTCACTCATATCTATTATTACTTCTTTTTGGTTATCAGCGTATGATTCCAATACCGCCAATCTATACCCTTGTGTTCGTTCAATAACTGCCTGTATATCATGTAGCTTATTTGTTATATGAATTGCACTTTTGTATCCCATTGTAGATATTTTATTAAGTGCTCTGAAAGCCTCGTTCACATCATCTACATATACTGAGTCAGAATGGAAATTCACAGGTGGTTTACCAATAATAACCGTTTTTAGTCCTGCCTTCTGAAAGCGATAGTAGTTCTTTGGAGAATCATACCCTCCTGACCGAAAAGGAGTAAATATAACACCCTGTGCACCACTTGAAAGTATTTTATCAATTGCTTCATTTTCATGTTCTAGGGTATCATTGATAAAAAATACTGGTGTGTATCCTAGCTCACTAGAACGCTGATCTATTACTTTTATAACCTCAAAGAAAAAAGTATCAATATCTCCTGTCATAATAGCAATTTTCTTTTCCTGTGGTGAAAGTATGTTGAATTCTTTACCATCTTTTAGCTTTTTTAAATCAAGACTATCATTTACATATGTTCCTTTTCCTTTTACTTTTATAATAATCCCATCGTCAAAAAGTTTTGCCAGAGCTTTCCTAACAGTTTGTCGGCTTACTCTAAATAGCTCACTTAATTTATTTTCCGAGTATAACAAACTTCCCGGACTTATTTCTCCCTTAATTATTAAGTTTAGAATCTCCTCTTCAATAGTTTTATACAATAGAACATCCTTTTTATTCATAATCTCATCCTTTTCCTGTATTTACCTGTATTTTATGACCAATTTATTTATTAACCTTTTTACATATTTGGGCGTATTTTAATCCCATTTTTAGAGTTTGTCAATGGTATTTGCCCATAAACACTAGGATTTTTTAAGAAAACAATAGATTTTTCATCTTGTCTTGGCTTGTTCTTTAAACAGAATTTCTGGTTGAGACTTTTCAATTAAGTCATTCAATAATCACGAGTTATGCAAACTAAATTTCACTGTAGATACATCATTTTATGATTCTATGCTTAATTTTCAATTTATAACTTTTTCACTGAACATTTCTCAACACATTTAATTAAATAATCAGCCTCCTCCTTTTGGTTTACCCATGTACTAATAAACAATCCCTTAGGCGACAAATTTTCAAGAAGCTTCTCAACAAGCGCTGGATTCACTGATCTTAAAACAAGTCCCTTCCCTTTTTTTTGAATTTTCCGATACATGTCAAAATATTCTTCGTTAGCAGCGTCTAAATAACCATCTTTATACATTGGCACCCACTCAATTACTTTTATTTCCGGGATTTCTAATATGCTATCGAGGTGAACTATCTGCCCTGGTCCATCGAGATGATACATTGCATTACCTCCGATTTTTTTCGCCATTTTTGCTAGTGACTCCTTAGCGAATTTTTCGAAGAGTTTTGGTGAAAGCATCACTGATATGTCACATTGCAAAGGATAATAGACATCTTTGCACCAAACAGGTTCCCATGTTGTATATCCTTCTTGATATTTATTATTTATATCTAATAAATCCTTAAAGACTTTCAACCAAATATCATCAATTTGTTCACATAAATTCAGAACAAATTCTGGATTGTCATACATATCTAACATTAACTGCTCACAGCCTCTTAAATGTGCAGCAACATCTAAACTTCCCCCTAAATCTGTGACTCCAACAAAATAATTGTTGTTGGAGCTCTTGTAAAATTTGTCAAGAAATTGCATTAACTTTTCCCACAATATGCTTTTCTTATCAAATTCAAGTTTAGAGAATGTCTCAATATCCTTAATTAATGGATTTCTGTCAAACCAGATTGTATCATCATCAAGTAAAAATTCACTGCCAACAAAATTAGCTATGACACCTGGGCCGAAGTTAGACCATGCATGAGGGAAAGCTTCACCTCCAAAATATGTGCACTCACAGTCCTTTTGGAAACGATTATACCGGTATTCAATATCAAGCCATTTCTGCTCTTTTGTTGGCTGATCCTGGTCGTATTGCCATCCATTCCCATTTGGGCTACAAACAGCAAAACAACACCTGTCAATTATTTCATTTTCCCAAAAAGCATCGAATCTTTCCTTAGTTTTGTTTAGATCTTCTTTATATTGCACAGCATTTAACTCCTAGCCCTGATTATAGTTTTACTCTGATTAGTAAAAGGTTTATACCTTTGCTTTAATCTTTGTCTTTATTTTTGCCTTTATCTTTGCTTATGTTTTTGTCTTTGTCTTTCTAGTTCTTAGCACTTAACATTTTTGTAGATGAACGTCTAATAATCAATGTAATTGTAAAAGCACATATAGCAAATAGACAGACGATCATTATTGGTAATTTGTCACTAGTATTTGGACTATTTTCTGATTTTCCGAACTGTTGCAGATATTCTGTTGTCACAAACTTTGTTATGTTATTACCATCAACATTATTAACCGTAATATCCATTTTACCACCGTCTGTTACATTTGATCCGAAGCTAAAATATCCAACGCCATCCGTAAAAGCTTCAGCCATGTATGCAACAGGAATTTTGTATGCAAGAATATCATTGATATAATAATCATAATAATCCACATTTTTAATTATTCTGATAGTCATCACTAATCCCTTGGACGGTGTGTTCTTTAGTGAAAAGCATTTAATGCCATTCGATGTTTCAACATATTCATCTGGCGCCACTGTATCTAAAGCACCTACGTTAAATAATTTTGAAAAGGATTGTGTATGCATCTCAATAACGACACTATCATTTTTTGTAAAAATCAAAGGAATTATTCCACTGCTTCTATTAGCATCGTCAACCGAGAAGAATGTAGGTTTGTTCATAAGTGTCGGAGCAAGCCAATCACCGTCTGTTTCAGGGATGTCATCTATGCTAAAAGATAAACTGCAACTAGTTATATTAACTAACTTATTGTAAACAACTGCCTGATCTTTTCCATCACTCATGAACGGTGCATTGAAGGACATGTGATAACCGTCATCTTCATTTTTTACTATTGCAGGAACAAGATTTCCATCTATTTCTGCTCCCGGTAAAACTATCCAATCTGGTTTTGGTCCTGTTTCAGGTGCAAAGGTTTTCTCGTTAATTTTCGTGAGTGTTATTGTTGCTGTCAATCCTTTTGTATATGTGTAATAACCAAGACCCATATACACCTTTCCATCAGGAAACATTACATCAATTTCTTCTTGTGTAAATCTGTAAGCTTCAATATCATTTACTGAATATACATATGGTCCAGCAGGATTACCATCATCGACCTTTTTAAGATCAAATTTGAAATGTTGACCTTTTATTGTGCCGAATGTTAATGCAAAATTAGTACCAGTGCCATCCTGATTTGCTTTGGCTGCGGTTGTAAATACGTTTGGAAATCCGCTTATGTTTTTGCGCATATCTATTGTAATTGCAGTGAGCCATGGTGTTATAAGAGGAACTAACCCCTGTGTGTCATTTAATCCTCCTACATCAAAATATTTTGATCCACTAGAAAGTAGAGTTGGAGAAAACCAAACACTCCCATTCGGTGCATCATCAACAGTAAGTTCAACACTGAAATTTTCAGGGGATCCTGGAGTTTGGTAAATTAAGGCCTGTGAGTTTTTTGATCCAGTATAATTTCCTTCAAAATAAGTCTGGAGGCCAAAGTCTGTTTGTGAAATTTGAGGAGCTCCGTTCTTTGTACTTTTAACTATTAACCAACCCGGCATAGTTGTAGAATCTAAATTTTCATCTACCGTATTGGAGCTGCTGTTTGAAGAACTAGTTGAGGAATCATTACTGGAGCTTTCGCTAGTTGTTAAAGCAACTGCAACAGGAACTTCACCATTTACATCAACAATATTGAATTCTGCTTTTCCATTTACACCTAATACAAAGTAAGCAGTTGTACCTCCAAAAATTGTTTCAATTTCAGCAGCGTCAAATACATATGAAATATCGCCATTTATCATATAATTATATTTGTCGTTAACCCTTTTTATTGCAATAGTAACAAGTGACTGATTAGTAATTGCTCCACTCAAAATTACATTACCCTCGTATTCACCAACTGCTCCCGAACGGCAGTTAATAGCATCATTAAAGCTATGATTCGGTGATTGTAATCTCATTTGAACTGCAAAGTCAGTTTTGCTCCACCAATTAGCGTTATATAATGGAACTATTCCAGAAGAAATGTCATTATTGTCTACTACAAACAGTGTCCTTTGGGTTGCAAATTGTGGAGATATCCATGCCGCATCTATTGTTGTTGCTTTGAAAGTTATTGAAAAATCTGTGATATCAACTTTTTCTGTTGTCGCCAGTGCTTTATCAAGACCACTGTTAGCAAAAGCATCATTAAATGTCACGTCAATACCATTACTTATGTTATTTACTGTTAAATCATTTAACCCTACAAAATTTGTTACTTGTGTAAATGGTGTAGGCACCATGCCGTTTACATCAGTTATGCTTAAATCGATTCCACCGTTTGCGCCAAGTACGAAATAAGCAGTTGTACCGCCGAATATTGTTTCGATATCGGTAACAGCAAATTCATAGGATACATCGCCGTTTATCATGTAATTGTATTTATCACCAACTTTTTTCATAGCAATAGTCACCAGTGAATGATCA
>JBBQKF010000070.1:0-16402 GCA_038326615.1 Saccharofermentanales bacterium
TTTTTGAAAAAAATTAATTGAAGATTAATCAAGAAGTAGATGTTATTACTTGTAGCTAACAAGGAAAAGTTTCTGATAAAATTAATTTGAAAGCTATTAAAAATGAGCTGAAAGTTATGATATAAAAAGTTGAAAAATCGCGATAAAGAAGAATTGCAAATGGCCGACAAGAAGGTATATGAACTGTTGTAAAGGACTGACACAAATGTAAAAGCGTAATTGATGATTATTTCTGAGAAAAAGGCTGATAAAAAAACCGAGAAAAAGCCGATAAAAAAATGGATGACTAATCTTAAAAGCTGTGGTAAAATATTTAAAAATAAATTCAAATTAATATATTTTCTGCTTTTGATAATTTATTGGTAAATAAATCGGTACGTAAGATTGTTTTGGTACAATTTGGAAGGACACTTTTCATGAATAATCAAACAGGCAAAGAAACTGGAGTAGAAACTGGTAAAGAAAAACATGAAACTGTTGTTAATATAGAGCCATTAAATATAAGCAAGAGGCCAGTTGAAAATTCAAGATTGCAGTTAAGAAATATAATATTTGAAAAATTGTTAACTAATCGAAATCGCAAAATCGTTTTTATTCTATTATCCATAATAACATTTGCATTTAGTCCTTTTTATATTGTTCATTCATTCAATATTGGCGGGTTTATAGAGGGGTTTTTCACTTCGGTTCTATTTGCACTTTTTCTCATACTGATAATTACATGCTATTTCCTATTTGATTATAATGATAAATTAAGAAATACAAGAAAAATGTACCAAGAAAGTGAGAAAAACAACTTTCATATTTCAGAAAACGCAGTTGAAATGATATCAAGACATTCACTTGATGGGAAATATCTTTATGTCTCACCATCTTGCAAATACCTTCTTGGCTATGAACCAGAAGAACTTATAGGCGTTGATCCTTATGAGCTATTTCATCCGGATAGTATTGAAAGTATAAGACAAACACATTCAAATATTCTTAATAAACCAGACATAGATATTTCAACATACAAAATCAGACGAAAAGATGGAAAATACATTTGGGTTGAAACATCAAACAAAACTATCAATGATTTAGCGACGAATCAACCAGTGGAAATTCTTTGTGTTTCACGCGATATTACATATAAGAAAGAAGAGAATGAAATTCTAGAGAAAATGATTGAATTTGCAGAAGAACTTCAAAAGCCAATGTCGAAATCATTGAAGTTCGACAAAATATTAGAAAATCTACTTTATTTATCTCAAGCGAAAGTTGGCGCTCTTACATTGATAGACGAAGAGTCTGGAAAATTTAAGACGCAAGCAGTAATCGGAATTGACGCGCATATAACAAATCTGAGTAAAATTCTTGGATTCAATCTTATTGGTTATGAGTGGGGCAGTTACAACGCTAACAATGAATTACTCGGTGATAGAATAATGACTCATTTTGCAACTTTAAGTGAATTAATATATCCTTTGCTATCTATGAAGATTTCTCATGCAGTTGAATCTATACTTAATATCGGAAGCTGTACAGTTATAAAAATTATGTCTGAGGGCAAAATGATTGGTGACTTCACTCTTGTAATGCCGAAAGGCAAGTTGTTTAAAAATGATAATTTTGTCGAAATATATTCAAGGCAAATAGACCTTTACATTAGTCGAATGTTCGCTGAAGGAAGGCTTATTTCGAGCGAACAAAGGCTTCTTTCGGCGCAAAGCATTGCACATTTAGGTAATTGGGATTTGAAACTTTCGGATAAAACGATTTGGGCATCAATTGAAGCATACAAAATATATGGACTTGAACCTGGAGATGGAACAATTTCGTTAGAAAAAGTACAAAATTTGGTGTCCAAAGAATACCGAGAGAGCTTAGATCGTGCACTCGTAATGCTTATAAAAAATGGCCATAATTACGACGAGAAATTTAAAATATTTAAAAAAGATACCGGTGAAGAAAGATTTGTGCAAGAAAGGGCATATCTTGTAAAGGATTCAGATGGGAAACCTATTTATGTTAAAGGAACGTTACAGGATATAACTGAATTCAAAAAAGCCGAGACTGAGATTGAATTTCTTAGTTTTCACGATCAGCTTACGGGTCTTTTCAATAGAAGATATTATGATTCAGAGCTGATTGCATTGGATAACAAGCATAACTTGCCACTTACTATTGTAATGGGGGATCTTAATGGGCTAAAACTTGTAAACGATTCATTCGGGCATACAATAGGTGATGAACTTCTTGTTAGAGTTGCAAGGGTCATGAAATCCTGTTGCCGCGATAATGACATTATTGCAAGAATTGGTGGTGACGAATTTGTTATTCTTATGCCTAATACAGATTTTGTTGCCGCCGAAACGATTATTTCGAAAATGATAGAACTTTCTTCTCAAGAGAAGGTAGGAGCAATTGGCCTTTCGATTTCTTTTGGGTTTGAGACAAAAGTGAGTGAAACTCAGAAATTTCAAGATGTTTTTAAAGATACTGAAGACAAAATGTACAGAAACAAATTATGCGAAAGCACAAGCAACCGTAACAAAACAATTGATTTGATATTAAGCACTCTTTACGAGAAAAATCCAAGGGAAATGTTGCATTCAAAAAGAGTTGCAGAAATATGTGCTTTAATTGCAGATAACATGAAGCTGACTAAAGATGAGGTAAAACAAGTTTATACCGCCGGGCTTATGCATGATATAGGGAAAATTGGAATCGATGAGAAAATTCTAAACAAGCCTAAAAATCTTGTAATAGATGAGTGGAAAGACATTGAAAGACACACTGAAATTGGTTATAGAATACTGAGTTCCGTAAATGAATTTTCTGAAATTGCAGAACATGTCCTTTCACATCACGAAAGAATTGATGGTAAAGGATATCCACGAGGACTTAAAGGTGAAGAAATTTCATTACACGCAAAGATTATAGCTGTTGCCGATGCTTTTGATGCAATGACATGTGACAGACCTTATAGAGAGATAATGACTGAATCTCAAGCAATTGAAGAAATAATAAAATATCGGGGAACTCAGTTTGATAATAAAGTAGTTGATTCATTTCTCGAGTGTGCATCACAGGGTAGACTTCAAATTTGTTAGTCCAATAAATTTCGAACACAGAGGGGACGGTTCCTGTTGTGTTAATCGAACACAACAGAAACCGTCCCCTCTCTGTGTGTTCTTAGCCGACGACGAAATCTTCACTATTTATAACGCGATCGCCAAAGCCGAAGGATGAAGAATCCTGAGCGCGTATTGTGAAACGATAAACGCCGGCTTTTCTTGGAACCCATATTACAGAAGGGTCATAGGAAAAATCGCGGATTGTAATATTTCCCATAAAAGCGTCCCAGACCTCGAAACGGTAGAGGACATTTTCGTTTGTCGTGGTAAAACCCTCAATTCCTGAGACGTTTGCTGTAATTTCTATGGATTCTCTGGCAAGGGCTGGATTTATTGTGGAATTATCAACATAGCTATTTAGCGATGTAGTATAAGATAAATCGCCGACATCAACGCCCCCAGAAACGAGGAAATTATAGCTGCGCTGATCTTCGTAACTTTGGGCATCTATTCCGCGAATACGAACGAGGATAGAATAGTTGCCTGGTGCAAAAGGTCGCCACGAAAGGCTTGAGCTCGTGTTCCAAGACTTAATTTCGCGGTAACCGTTTTGGTCAAGCCGATAAAAGGAATATAGGTAGGATGAAGATGGCGAGGGGGAAGTTTTTGATAAAGGAGTGATGCCGTCGCCCATAAGGCCTGTGCCTATAGCATTGAAAGTTACTTGATCGCCGGAGGCAATTGTGAGACGAGAAGATCCGTTATTGAAAGAGGGGTTTTCTATAGCGCTAAAACCTGTACTTGAACCGTTGACTTTAATATCACAAGAGTTAATTGATGCGAATCCTGAATATGAACTATTTGATTTTCGACTCACCGTAATCCATTTGAGAATTCCATCATCGTATGAAGAGTGGGCGCTGTGTGAAACATAGGTTTGCAGGAGGTAGATTCCTGGAGATGTTATTTGGCGGGTAAACTGTTTGTTTGAGCTGTATTGTTGTGTCATTATAGGGGGTTGCCACATCTCGCTGATTAGAAATTTGAAGCGTGGGTCATTGCCGATTGAACCGGAGGTTTTGCCTGTAAGATTTAATGCGAAATAATCGCCCGTCTGCATTGATTTTTTGTCGCCAAATGAGGGCTCTGAAATAAGTGAAAAAGGTGTGTCTGCGGCAGGGATTGAAAGCGCGAATTCGTGTTCTGAAAAGTTTTGTAATGGATCTTGAAATGTATACGCACGAACTTTAATTGTGTACATTGCACCGGTTGATGGTATTGCTAAGGTGCATGTATCTGATGCCGAATTTTGCAGGGTGAACCAGCCTTCAGGGGTTGTTTCATCGCCTATTGCTGTTATTCCTGACCGCATGAAATGATAATACAACGTATCGGTTTCACTTAGAGTTGAGGATGTTATCATGCGAATTGAAACAGTACTTTGGATTAGATTTCGCTTGATGAAAAATGTTTTGGACAAGACTGGTTGGCCGTCTATTGTTATGCCTTTGATGGCGACAGTTCCGGATATGGTTGCGACGGTCGCGCGTTCTTGCAAGAGCATTCCGCCAGTGCTGCCGATGATGCGAACGTAAACTTGATAGCGACCGTCGGATGTCCAATTGGCGGCAGGGACGTCGTACACAAAGTGGCAAACGCCGTCCGCTCCGGCACTTACTCTGCTCATGTCGTCGAAGAACTTTGCCGGAGCCCAGAACATATCGTTCTGGCTGCCGTTTCCCGTGCCGCTTCCCGCACTGCTGCTTCCCGTGCCGCCTCCCGTGCTCGTTCCGGTTCCTTCGCCTCCTGCTCCACCGAAAATACTTGCGCCCTCGGGGTTTTGTTCATACGTCCAGACCTGAAACTTCTCGCCAGATTTTAATCCTGCGACATCGACAAGAATCTGATTTGACAAAACAGATGAGATATCCACACTCAATGGAACGTCAACAGGTACATCCGTTGGTGCAGGGGTTTCATAAGTAGAGTACGAAATGGACGTGAAGGAAACCCCCGCAGCTGTTGTAACATTTGAGCCACCAAGTCCGAAAAGGCCGATCTCGTTGAAGGTGGCAGGAATTGAAGCTTTCGTAACAGTGTATTTTAAAACATCATTAATAAATATTTGGATTTGAGAAGATGTAACATCAATTTCGAATGTAAAGACGGCCCCTGCAGCAATTCCGCCCGGAACTAGTGTCGACCAATAAATATAATTGCTACCAACTCCGTTCCAATTAATGCTTCCAAACTGATTTATTTCAAGACCAGTGCTTTTAATATCAACAACAAAAGCCGACGAAGATATTGGGCTTGCGTCAGTGTTCTTGTTGCCAACAATAATTTTGGGATAATATGGAGAAGAGATAGAAGATGGTTTAGTTGTTGTGAATTTTACTTTGTAATTGGTAAAAGAAGTGATAGCCTGAGATGTGGTCTGATACTTTCCAAAAGATGTAAATGAATAGATAGTTGCCTCTCCGGGTTTTGACCCTTTGCCAGTATAAACAACGCTATTGCCAACGTTAGATTGTGCCCATGAACCTATTCCGTTAAAAAATGTGCTTTGCGGTGATGCAACAATGGACCAATCAGACCAGACTTCACCAACTGCTGATGTTTTATTTGGCAATCCTACAAAAACCGACAGGAACAAACAAAAAATAATAAAAATACCCAAAACCCTTTTCTCCATGACTTAATCCTCATTTCTTTTAAAAATTTGTTTTGCCCTTAATGGGAAATTAACTATTAATTAGGAACGATGTGAAAGAATATTTTGTTTATCATAAAATAGGTTGTTATACCCGGGAATATAGGAATGAGAACAATACTAGGAACATTTCGCTTAGCATAAAATAGGTTGTTATAACCGGGAATATAGGGTTGAGGAAGCCTTTGTAGTTTTCTAATGCCTAATGCTCGTATACTAAAGGGATTACTATTCAGGTTAATAATCGATGATATCCGTAATAAAAACACGTCCACAGTTATGGTATCATAAGAAATACAAAGTGTAAACAAAAACCTACAAAAATCTATAGAACAAAGAGGGGGACGGTTCCCTCTGTGTTCTTTTAGCACAGAAGGAACCGTCCCCTCTGTGCTGTTGGCTAATATATTAGGTGAATCTGGGGTTAGTTTTGGTTCGATTAAGAGATTTGAAACAACGGGGGAGATATCTTTGCTGTCGTTGACGAAAATAGCAATTGCACTGGGCTGCGAAGACGAGATTGACGGTATTTTTATGAAACGACCTTTTGAATCAATTCAAGAGGTAATAAATGGACAAATCAGGAGATAATAAATGGATTATGTTAAAACACTGAAAGTTCGATACAAGGAGAGAACCGTTGGGACAATGGCTCTTTAAAGGCAGAATAGCGGCTTTTGAATATGACAAAGATTGGCTTAGCAGCGGATTTTCTATCAGCCCGATTTCTTTGCCGCTTGAGCGGAAAGTTTTTATTCCTAAGAATGAAGAAACATTTGATGGAATTCACGGAGCGTTTGCCGATAGGATATTTTGCCACAAAACGGTTTGACAGAAAAAAGGATGCAAATGGGAATACGCAGAGAATTCATATGATATCTGTCGGCGCACTTTTGGAAACATCGCATCGTTACCCGAATCTTGATTACAATGATTTGATGAGGCTTACATTGCATATCACTAGAGATTTTGTCGAAGTTGAGAAGATTTACCGCCAGATGTGTTTTAACGTCTTTGCTCATAATAGGGATGACCATTCGAAAAACTTCTCGTACCTTTTCGACGAAAGGGAAGCAAAATGGACACTGTCGCCAGCGTATGATCTGACATATAGCTCATCGATTGGTGGTGAACACGCTACTTCAATAAATGGTAATGGGAAAAATCCTGGGATTGAAGATATTTTAGAAGTTGCAAAAAGAATTGGAATTAAGGAAAGCAAAGCAAAATCAATTGCGCAGGAAATAAAGCTATTGACACAAGAAAGGCTTAAATAAAACACAGGCGGAACCGTCCCCGCTGTGTCGATAACACAGGTGGAACCGTCCCCTCTGTGCTCTGTGCTTCTAAAATGTGTTATAATGTTTTTAACAATTTGAAAGGAATTAATTTGATATTTGGATATGAATATTGAGAATTTACTTATTGCATATAAGAAAAAAACAATTCTGGAGAAGGACCTCTTTCGTGAGCATGGACTAGGTTATGAAGAGCATGTCAAAATTGTTAAGGAGCTCGTTGATAATGTAAGGCTAGAACCTGTTGTCGCCTCCAAATTAAACGGCAGACGCCCTTCGTTGTATAATAAATATCGTATAGTCGAAACCTCCTCAACTGATTATTCATCGGAAAGGGAGCAAATCAAGCTTCTTCATCCATACTTCAACCACCAGATATATTTTGACAATCCTTCCATCTATTCGAATAACCAATTTGAGATAAATGCTTTGAGTGATTATTTGTGGAATCATAAAAATGAACTCGAAAGGACGATGTCGATCAATGAGCGTTCATTAAAGATATGGGGCAAGGAAAAATTATTAAAAGAGCATTATTCCAAGTTATGCAATATTTTTAGTTTCAAAAGCTGGAGCTTGGATAAACTGAATTTCTATGAAACTCCAGAGCCGTTTTTTGAATATATACATAAAAGATCAGAAAAAATGAATATTTTGATTGTTGAAAATAAAGATACTTGGTATACTTTGCGAAAAGCAATGACAGAATTTGATTGCAACTTATTCCTCGATAAAGAATTCAATGCAATTTTATATGGAGAGGGAAGGAAAATAACTAGACAATCCGGACGTCTTGAAGAATATAAAGATGATATGTTTGCAGGCGATGATATTGAATTTTATTATTTCGGCGATCTGGATAATGAGGGAATATCAATTTTCCAAGATCTTGTAAAGGCTAATAAAAATATATCAATTAAGCCATTTATAACAGCATACGAATTAATGATAAAATTATCACACGATTGTCATTTGCCTGGGACGAAAGACAAGCGGGTTGTCAAATCCGGGGTTTGCACATTCATAACTTATCTGTCTTTAGAATCGCAAAAAAAGCTAACTGAAATTCTCGTAAATGGAGAATACATACCGCAAGAAATCATTAATTATCAAGTTGTAACTGATTATATGAAAAAGTGAATTATGCATCTCGTTGAAAGGATTTAATAATGATTGATTTTCTCTTAGCATTTAACAAAAGAATGCAAATTGTTGCTGTAGTCGATTCAATTGTGAACAGGAAAAACAAAAAAACGGAAATCGAAAGTATTTTCCCGGAAAAGCATTTTGAAAATGTGATATTCTCAGTGCTGGTTTATATAATGGAAAAAACATTATCAGAAGATAATGAGTGCACAATTTCGTCCATCTCAGGATTCTTAGATAAACTGCTGCCCCAGTATTACGGTATGGACATAACTTATGAGAAATCCAATCAAATCGCTGAATATATTATTAAAACAGTTTTGCAAAACGAAGGGCTTCCGATGTTTTTTTCTGTAATGAATTATGAGATAGGCAAGATTGAAGAAATGCGTGTCAAACTAATCGATGATAAGGTAATAGAGAAAGATAACGTATACACCATCAATTATATACTGACAGACCAAGGATATGATTTTTTGTTCAGAACTAAAGAAGTTGATTCGGAAATTAATTTCTCTGTTGAAGAGTTCAAACTTAGGGAACTTATAAAACGTAAAAATTACCAAAAGGCATTGCACCAAAGCAATAATCTCATCCAAATGATCCGTCAAAAGAAGAAGGACATCTTGCAGTTTATGCACAAAGTGAAGGAAAATATATACCAGGTTGATATTGCGAAGTTTGAAGAGCTTGTCAATAGCACATACGAACTTTTGAGTGAAGAATACCAGGTTTTGACAGAGATAATGGACATGGTGAGACAATCTGAGAAAAGCCTGGTGGAAGAGTACCAGATGAGTGGAAAGGTATTGGATGATATCAGGAAAGCCCAGAAGGAAATTTCTAAGATAAAAGACAATCTTTCGACAACGTTGTCCGAACAGCGTGATCTTATTATAAACCGTCAAAGTTTGTCGAAAATTTACGTTGAAACCATTAAAGACTCGTTTACATATACTTTGGAGAAACGATTTGATTTTGAAGAAGAAATAATTAATCGTCTAGAGAAAGTTACCGATGACTGCATTTCGAATCTTTGGAAGATTACCAACAGCCTTATGCTTCCAAGTTCCTATAAACACTTGAATCCAGGGATTGTTTATGAACCACAAGGGATGCTTAAATTAGACGAGATAGAAAAAGTCAATGTAATAGTACAAGAGGAAATGGCAGAGGATATAGAAAAACTAAGAGTCGAAAAAATCAACAAAATATATATTGAAATACTTATCAAGATAATCCAGATAACACTCCAGCATGGTGGAATGATTACGTTCAAAAGTTTAATAAAACAACTTAAAACCGACGAGGAAGTTTTCGGAGGGATGGTTTTTGAACACCTACTGTTTACCACTGTGCTTAAACTATATGATATAGGTGAAATTGATCTGGTAAAATGGCTTGCAAGCGAAGAGGTGGTATTGGAAAATGCGACTGAAGAATTTAGCCTTGAATATTGCTTTTCGAAAATCAAGGGTGTTTCTCCTAACCTGTTTGGTGTTTCTAAATTAAGGATATTAAAAAAACATGAGGAAAATAACGAGTATAACGAGTATAACGAGTATAACGAGTATAAAGAGTATAAAGAGTATAAAGAGTATAACGAGTATAAAGAGGATAAAGAGGATAACAAGCAAATAACAACCCAATTCCAATCTGCCGTGGGCAGATTGGAAAACCAAAAAGAGCAAGACGAAATTGATGAGAATGAAGAGATTTTCGAAGTCATAATATTACATAATGAAGGCGAAGTTAGGATTGAAGAGAAAATATTAGTTACTGATTTTGTTATAAAGGTGGAAAGTAAAAATGGATAAGGTTAAAAGAGCACTCCAAATATTCAATTTGCTTATGGAAAACGGACAGATCGACAGAGAAACCGAAAGCGAGCTATTCGTTGAATACATGAACCCCGATATCTTAGAAATTTTAAATGAATTTGAGGACGAACTGAATTTTAAGATTCTTCGGATTAATAATTCGCTTTACATGATTCCTGACTACGATAATTATGTACTAGGGTTTAAAAACAAGGATATGCGAGAGTGGATAGGAAGCAGTGCACGCGCTTCGGATGTGTATCTTTCTTATTATGTAGTTAGCTTTCTCCTTTTTCTTTTTTTCGGTGGCAAAAACAAAAACCCCAAGCAGCGAGAATTCCTGCGAGTATCAACTTTTATCGACGAACTCGACAAAAGAATCGCCTCGGTTCTTGACAGTGGAAAAGAGGGAGTTTTGATGGAAGAGAAATACAGCATGAATTTTGTCAAAATCGCACAGAGTTGGGACAGTAGAAGATCCTATGAAGAAAAGAAGCTGACCACCAAACATGGGTTTGTTCTTCGGGTCTGCAAATTTTTAGAGCAAGAAAAGATGATACGACTTGTAGAAAATGAAAAGGAAATCAGAACTACAACTAAGCTTGATGACCTTATGGTATATTATTATTTAAATGATAGCAGGGTGAAAGAGATAAATAATATTTTTGTACCGGGAGGTGACGGAAATGCCGCAAATTAATAGAATCCGAATAATAAATTTCTCATATAATAACGACAAAAGGCATATCGTTGATGAACGATTTGATTTCTATAAAGGCGAAAATGCACTCTTAAGTTTAAAAAACGGTGGTGGAAAAAGCGTCCTTGTACAACTGATTATGCAGCCGATTATTCCGATGGTAAAGATTCAAGGGCGCAAATTCCAAGATTTTTTCAAAAAAAAGAAAACTCCGACTTTCGCACTTATCGAATGGAAACTTGAAAGTGAGGGTGGATACCTTTTGACTGGGATTTGCATCGCCAACAGAGAGACGACAACCCGTGATAACCAAGATCAGGAAAATACCATCAAATATTTCACATTTACCGTAAGCTACAATAAAGGCAATATTTGCGATATTTATAATATTCCTTTTTGCAGGAAGGTCGATTCGAACATTTCAATTTTGTCATTTAAAGATGCAAGTGATTTTTTGCTCGAAAAGTCAAGGGATAGGGTGTGCGATGTCAAATATTTCGCACAGGACGACAAAATGAGATATAACCAGGAACTTCTTAGCTATAATATTTCGCCGGAGGAATGGAAAAACGTCATTGCAAGGATTAATAGCGACGAAGGCGGTGTTATTGAAATTTTCGAAAAATGCAAGACATCCCAGCAGTTAATGCGCGAATGGATGATTAAAACAGTAGAAACTGTTATTTTCAATGATCAAAAAGGCAAGAACAAACTCGAAGAGATGTTAGAAAATCTTATCGACGAGATGATTGAGAATGAGCAGTATATTTATGAGAAAATAACGCTTGATGATTTCAAAACTGAGCTTGGCGATATAATTGATAAAATCAATAATCTTATGCAGAATTTTGACAGACAGACTGAAATAGAAAACAAGCTTATTATGCTGCATAAATATCTTGTCATACAAATTGAAACTCTTAAAGCAAAAATTCAAGACAATAATGAGCTAATAAATGAAAATTACAAAAAGAAAGCCTTTATCGACATTGAGGAAAGGTCAAATGACTATTATGTCTTGACGGAAAAGTATGAAATAATCAAAAATGAGCATGAGGAAATCAAACAGGAATTCGATAATATGAGTTTGCTTATTGACGAAACCTTACATAAAATCAATATTTTAAAAGCTGCGGGATTGTCTATAGAAATCAATGAAATCAGTGCGGCCCTTGCCTTTATCGAAGAAGAAATTAAGAAATTAAAAGGTGAGGCAATAGACCAGGAGAAAATTAGAAATCTGGAATATACATTAAAATACAAATATTCAAAATTAAATGAAGAATCAAACGACAAAATCAATCAAAACGAAATGATGTTAAAAACAATTGAGGAAAGCATCCATAAACTTAAAGAAAAAATAACAAAAAGCGAAAGAGAAATAACCGCGTTAAATCACAAAATCAGCTTCCTCGGTGCAAAAACGGAAACTTTTTTAATAGAAGAAAAAAAGCTCAAACAAGAAATCGGATTTAATCTTAACAGGAATTTGTTCGGAGAAGCTGACCGGAAAGACATCGAAAATGCTAAGAATTCTATTTTAGAAAAAGAAAACTCTTTGCAAAAGCAAAAAGTAAATTTGCAAAACGAAGTTGACGCCAAGAATGCCAGACAAATTGATTTGCAAAACGAAAACGAAGCATTACAAGAAAAAGAAATTGTGAATGCCGGACGTATAAGCCTGAAAGAACAGGAAAAAAAGACGTATTATGAAAGAGAAGAAGAGCTAAGGGTGATTTATTCAAGCTACGATTTTGATTTTAACAAAAAACATTCGCACGAAGCGATGAACCAGGAATTTAAAAACCTCGTAGAAAAATATTACCAAAGCCATAATGAATTTAATAGTGATTTACAGAATATTGATAATACCATATCTTCATTAAAGGATGGGACCTTGCATGTTTCCGAAAAGTTTTCAGTTTATCTTAATGATAATGACATAAATTATGAAACAGGCGAAAACTATCTTAGGAAGCGGCAAAAAACGATAAGAGATGAACTTTTGCAGAATCTTCCGCTTCTGCCGTTTTCTTTTATTCTAACTGATGAAGAGATAAAAAAAGTAAAAAGCAAGTTTGATGGGAAGTATTTTTACAATCTGATACCGATAATTTCTTATGACACTTTGAATGCAAAGTTCCAAAACAACCGATCATTAGTTGAAATAGGAAATGGAGCAAGCTTGATATGTCTTTATAACCAGAAAATGATAAGCGCAGAAAACATCGATGATTATTTGGGCGAACTTCAAAATCAGAGGGCAACTCTTGCGCAAAAGGTCAAACACTACAAAAACGCATACGAACAGGCAAAGAAAGATATGGATATAAATTCATCGTTTGTCTTTAGTGCCAGGTATATTGGCGAATTAGAAAGCTCCATCGCTTTATTGATTAAAGAAAAAAACGGTATTGTAACTCGAAAAAAAGATATTTCCGACGAAAATATTTCGATTGAAAAGGAAAAAAAGAATTTTCTAGAATTACTCGAAAAAATAATAGTCGAGATTGTAAAAATTGAATCATATAAATCAAAATTTGCGCAATTCCTCACAGCTAATCTTCAATATGAAGCTGATGTAAAAGATATTGCAGCGTTAACTTCCCAGCAAACACTTACTACTAATGAAAATAATGAGGCAATGAAAACTCGTGAAACAGAAATTTCGAAAAAAACTGAGATGACAAACGCAAGAATTTATATGCAATTCGAAAACGTAAAGCATAAAGATGGCTTAGCTAGATACGAAAATGCAAGCGATGGCGAATTGCTAGAGGGAGATGTGAAAAACCTTGAATCTATTCTTTCCTCTCTTAAAAACAAGATTGAAGGAGACCTTGCTCGTATTGAAAAAGACAAAGAGTCAAAACACGCTGAGATTTCCCGCAAATCAAGCGAAATGGGAAGACTTAATATTACACCCGAAGAGTATGATGGAACAATTTACAATGAATTGATTTTAAAACAATTTGAAAAGGATTTTGAGGCAAGAACTAAAGAAAAAAAGATTGTTGAAAAGCAAGAAAGAGAGTTAAGTGAAGATAAAGCTATAGCAAAAACCAATACAGAAAATGCACTTAATGAAGTGTTAAAAATTCCTTCTGAAGTTATACCAAAAGAAGATATCAAACTCAATTTCAAAGCGCGGAGAGATGCGTGCGACCAAGGTATTTCTGATATGAAAGCGAAAACGCGGGAATATGAGGGTGAAAACACAATTTACATAAAAGCCTCCGACAAAATCGCAGAAATTGTCGATACTACAAAACGTCTTCCTGTAAGTCGTGAGTACGAATCCGATGTGGACATCAAGACTTATTTTGATTTAACACTAGCTAGCTTTTTTAATATAAAAAAATCTAATTCAGAAGAAGAGAAACATTTCAACATTTTATATAACCGGACAATGAACAAATTCAAGGAAAAGAACACAAACCTTGATAATATTATAAAAGGCCTTGAATCTTTAAAGGAGCAGGCTGCCTTAAGTCCTGATAATTATTTTTATTTCTACGAGAGAGCAGTAAATCAAAGAGACATGCTATCTGATATGATCAAGATTTATGAGATTAGGCTTGCAAACCTTGAAAAAAATAAATATGACATGATAGTCCAAAGTCACCTTCATTCAATGCAACTTTATGAGGAGGTTGCAAAAATAACAAAAGATTCAGCGATAAAGCTTTCTGGAAGAACAGCGCCTGTTTCCATGCTTAAAATCGATATGGAAGATCCAAAAGACAAAGAACAAAGTATGGACAAAATGAAAGCTTACATTGAAACTCGGATACAAGACACTAAAGATGACCTAAAAAAAGAGAAATCGAAGGAAGAAATCAAAAGAAATATTAACAAGTACATGTCCAGCTGGGAGCTTTTAAATGTCATATCCAACCTCGACAAACTTGTAGTGCGTGCATATAAAATTGATATAAACGCAAATAACAGCCAGTACAAGACATGGGAACAGGTGATGAAAGAAAATTCCGGAGGCGAGAGATTTGTTTCTTTCTTTGCGGTTCTTGCAGCGCTGATGTCATATAGTAGAACATCACAGAAAACAGAAGATGAGTATATCAGAAACAAGGACACCAAGGTTCTTTTGATGGATAATCCATTTGGACCCATTTCATCGGAACATCTGTTGAAACCGCTTTTTGAAATTGCAAAGAAATATCAAACGCAGCTCATTTGTCTTACTGATTTAAAGCAAAATTCGATTCTTAACTGCTTTGATTTGATTTACATGATTAAAATTAGGACTAATACATTCGGCACTAATGAATATCTTAAAGTTGAAGAGGAAAAACGTGAGGGCGTAGATATGGAAAACGACGAAAACCTCGAAAAAGCAGTTTTCAGAGTTGATGATTATACGCAAGTGGAGTTGTTTTAGACACAGAGGGAACCGTCCCCGCTGTGTTCTCAAAAAAACTTTGGCACACATGTTGACACACCTTGTAATGTTATTCAATGATGGTTATAATCTTATCTTGTTGAAAAAATTAATGCGCAGTTAAACGTTGTGGCAAAGATATGGCGAATGTATGGCAAAATTTTTAAATTGCCGTTGAAAAATGTGTCGATTATTGCTACAATATAGGATATCGTAGTAAAGTGCTAAAACGGTACTGTGTAAGTATTTTATTTGAACGATAACGGTTGAAGAAATTAATGGAAACAAAGGGTGATTAAAGTTTTGAACAGCTATTGTATATTTTGTAGAACTGGATCTGAACTTAAAGTAGCAAAAACGATTAATGCGTTGCATAAAGAATTTACAGCAATCGCACCAAGACGAATTGTCCAAGAGAAGAGAAACACTATTTGGCAGAAGCGTAATCTGGCATTACTACCGGGATATGTCTTTTTGTATTTAAATAATGAGACAGAGCCAGGTGAAGACAAAACCTTATATAGAGACACAGAGATAGATAAAGAGCCAGGTGAAGACGAAACCTTATATAGAGACATAGAGATAGATAAAGAGCTATTTGAAGAGGTAAGAGAAGATAGCGATAATGGCGCAAATGCGGATATCGATGCAGAAATCGAAATTGCAGAACCTTTTAACGATAACATAATATGGAATGCGCGTAAGTATCAGAAAGTGCGAGTGACGGATATGTTCACCTTACTTAGACAACACGAAGGCGGACATAGAGAACTGCTACACGAAGACCACACCTACGCACAATGGATATATAAGAACCACGGAACAATCGCCCCATCTAAAGTTTTTGAAGATGGACAGACAATTAGGATAATAGATGGCCCATTACTTGACTGTCATGGCAGAATAGTAAAACTTGATAAACACAAACGACGAGCATTAGTTGAATTTGATTTTGGCGGGCAGAAACGCATAATCTCACTAGGAATCGAGATTATGAACAGTGATATAAGCGATTATGTTAAAAGACAAGAGACTTACGACAATGTTTCATCAATCTAAGTAAAGCCTCCGCGCATATTTAGAAAGATAAAGCTACAGCAAGAACAATAGACGAAGGACGAGATTTCGAAAGAGATTTAAGTCCGATGGGTGGAGCATACTAATTTTTATTCTGAAAGAATAAAAATTAGATAGGAAGAATAAAGCAAGGCTTTATTCTTCTCTTGGCGAGTTCGATATTAAATCCGGAGGAATTATTAAAGAGATT
>JBBQKF010000071.1:0-16388 GCA_038326615.1 Saccharofermentanales bacterium
AAAATTAATAAAATAGTAAAAAAAGTTGGACAGAAATTGCGCAAGAACATTACAGAGTATGATGAAGAAATTATATCAAAATGGGTTGAGAAGATGGACTACGATTTCGATATCATTGAAATAGCACTTCGCAAGACATCAAAACTTGCGTCGCCAAACCTTGAGTTTACCAATAAAATTCTGGAGGAATGGTTCTCCCATCAGCTAAAAACCGTCGCAGATATTACGGCTTATGAACTTGATAAATCAGCAAAGTATCATGCGGGACAAAATTCTGGCAATGATAAACAATCATTTACAGAAAGAAAACCAAGCAATGTTGGTAATTTTCAGCAAAGGGAATACTCGCCTGAATATCTTGAACAAATGATAGAAGATTTTACAAAGGAGAGCAAAAGTTAATCAAATATTCATAATAAAATAATTCGTAACATAAGCAGACCTTGAATACTATAATATAAAGATTATACAAATATCAACATTTACTAGTAGAAGACTAGCACCTTGTAACATCTAAAATTATATATAATATTTAGGTGTTACAAGGTGCTAAACAAAAAACAATTTAAAAAAATTGCTAAAACAAATAATTTGAACTAACATTTATTAATAACAATTAAGATAACAGTTACGATTAGCATCGAAATTATGAAAGGCAGGACTTTATGAAATATGAAATCGGCAAAGTAATTTCACAGAAATATCAGGACAGACGTACGGGAAATTCCCAGATAACTGCTGATAATATTGAAAGAATTTATGAGCAATATCCAAGAATAAAAGAACTTGATCAGCTACTTACAATAGAAAATGCAAACATTGTTCTACTTATAATGCAGGACGGTGTTCTTAGAACTGATTCAATCTATAAAAATGAACTTACAAATACTCGTATTGAATATTTAAGGGCTCATGGAATACCTTCAGATTTTGATGCACCAGTATACACATGCCCACTTTGCAATGATACGGGATTTTTAAACACAAACCAAAGAGAAATGTGTAGCTGTTATCACCAAATATTAATTCCACTTTTGTTAAACAACTCCAATTTCAAAAACATCACTAGATATCAATTTGACCAATTTAATCTGAATTTATTTTCAGAAAACGAAGACACCAAAAAATATCAATTAGCCATATCACCCCGTAAGCAGTTGGAAGGCATAAGGAAAGCGGGGAAATATTTTGTTGAGCACTTCGATGAAGAAAGTACAAAAAATCTATTTTTATTGGGGAAACCTGGAACAGGAAAGACATTTCTTTCCGGATGCATTGCAAACGAACTTTTACAACGTGGCAAATCAGTTTTGTATCTGTCTTCACCTGAATTATTCGAAATTATAACGGAATTCCGTATGCTTTCAAATTCGTTTTCTCCGGATCCAGTAAGATATGAGAAGGCAAGCCAAACTTATCAAAGCATCCTGAACTGTGACCTCTTCATATTAGATGATTTAGGAACTGAGACTTTACATGCGAACCGTCAGCCAGAGTTATTAAGCATTCTAAATTTCAGAATTGACTCGGGTAAAAAAATGATTGTGTCAACAAATGTTGATAATACAAGCCTACTAACGCTTTATGACGAAAGAGTACTTTCACGAATATATGGTAACTTTTCCGTATTAAAATTCATTGGTGATGATTTAAGACACAAAATTCGTTAAAAATCAGTTAGAAAATAAATGCATTATTTAAAAAAAGGCCTGATTATTTTTAATCAGGCCTTTTTGATAACAAATTTATTTATTAATGTTATTATTAACATTAATTGGTTATAAAAAATCAATTCATTTTATGGGGTTTCGGACTTTTTGAAGTTGAAGTTGAAGTTGAAGTTGAAGTTGAAGTTGAAGTTGAAGCTAATGCTGAAGGAGCTGATATTGAAGTAGAAGAAGACGAAGAAAATGAAGCCGATGACGAGTCGGATGAAACTTCTGAAATAGAATTCGAAGGTATCGTTGGCGTTGGAACAACGATTGAACTATGGACAGTGCAATAAGTTGTAGGATTAAGTTCGCAACCAGGAAGGAAATTTTCTTTTACAACAAAGGCAAGAGATTTTTTGATTACAGAAGCATCTCTGCATCCTTGTGTTGCAAGAAGTCCTGAGCTTATACATATATCTAGTTTTATCAAAGTGGGTGGCTCGTAAAAAGTATCAGGAGCAAGAGCTGCATGAATCTTTGTCATAACATTATTCCATATTTTAATAGCATTCATTGAATCGTTTGAAGGGATATTGATTGTTTTGAGCCTGCCATCGTAACCATACCAAACAGTTCCGATGTAATAAGGAGTGTATCCAACAAACCATTTATCACGGTTTCCATCTGCAGTACCAGTCTTGCCAGACGTAGGTATCTGCTCTCCTTTACTATTCTTTATACCAAAGCCAGGGGCAGTTCCTCCAAGACCAAATGCAGTATTAGCTGGTAAAAGAGGTTCTGTTAAAAGACTGTTCATTATTGCCATTGTTTCGGGTTTATAAACCTGGTAGAAAGAAGGGGTTCCGTCAAGGATTATATTACCCTCAACATCAGTAACTTTAGTATAACAAACTGGCTTTGCATATTGACCGTCATTAGCGAACGGCTGATAAGCCCCCGCCATTTCTAAAGGTGACATTCCCTTATTAAATCCTCCAAAAGCAATAGAAAGATAGTTTTCATTTGGACGGTCAAGCCCTACGTTTTTAAGATACTGCAACGAATTCATTCCGCCGAGAATCATCCAAATTTTTGCAGCAATTACATTTGATGAAATTTTAAGCCCGTTTCGAACTGTCATTGCACCTAAATGTCCTTTATAACTGTTCTTCGGGTATTCTACATTTGGAGTTTCCTTATTAAGATAAAGCTTATCGTCAATAATCATGGTTGAAGCTGTTATTTTGCCCATATCAATTGCAGGTGCATAAACAGCAACAGGTTTAATTGTAGAACCAGGCTGCCTTTCTATTCCTGTTGCACGGTTTGTTATAAAATTAGCTTCCTTCTTGCCAAAGCCTCCTGCGATAGCCTTTATTTGAGCACTTTTTGGGTCGATAATTGCCATTCCACCTTGTGCATGTTCAGGGAAATCCGCAACAGTAGCAGGATTAGTGACAAAAAGTTTCTCCGTTACAAAAGCCTTATCAAGAATTGATTGAATAGAAGGATCCATAGTAGTATAAATTTTACAACCGTAATTATAAATTGTGGTTAGTGCAAGGCTAGAACTGTATCCGCGCTTGACCATGAGATCTTTTTTTACTTGATCGATTGCATAATCGACAAAATAAGGATTTACAACAATTGAAGTATTAGTGACCGCTTTTGTTACAAAGCGTATTTCGGTTTCAAGAGCCTCGTCATATAGCTTTTTGGTAATTTTACCGAGTTCTAGCATCTTGCCGAGAACCATCCTCTGTCGTCTGAAAGCATTGCGCCTTCCAGATTCTGTCATAGGGTTATATTTGCCAGGCAAATTGGGTATTCCCACTAAAAAGGCTGATTCTGCCAAATTAAGTTTTGAAGCATCTTTACCAAAGTAAGCTTTTGCAGCCGATTGAATACCAACATAGCTGTTCCCCATTGGAACAAGATTGACATACAATTCCATTATTTGCCATTTTTTTAATTGGCGTTCAAGTCGAATAGCATTATACCATTCCTGAATTTTACGTTGAGCAGATTTCTCGTCAGCACCTGAAATCATTTTCACTGTTTGTTGAGTAATTGTAGAACCGCCTGAGGTAGGATTGCCTGCTGTTTTAATGAAACTTAAAAGAGCTCCGCCTATACGCTTATAGTCAATTCCAATGTGATTAGCAAAACGTTCGTCCTCGATTGAAATGAATGCTTTCTCAATATATGTGTCTTTGAAATTATTATAAAAAATATACTCACGGTCAATATTCTGACTCCCGGTTAATTTGGCCAGTACGTTGCCTTTAGCATCATAGATGTATGATGTTTCATTCTTACCTTTAAGCTGCCAAATATTTAGTGGTTGAGAAGTTGATACATAGCCAACCATCATACCAGCACCAACTCCACCTAATGTTAGTCCAATCAGTACAAGAAAAATAATAATAACTTTAAAAAACTGCCGGAAGACAGTCATTATTGTCTGCGGGACAGTTTCATTTATCGGATTATGCGAAGGCTTCCCGTGAAGTTTTCGGTGATATGCCTTCTTTATTGGACTTGAAGATTTATAGGTCTTATTTGCATTTTTCATATATTACTTCTCTTTTTCGGGGGATGAGGAGCTTTGCATTGAGCAATTTCCGTTAAAAACTGCACCTTCATCCATAACAAGATGTTGCATAACCATGTTGCCAGTAATCTGAGCTTTAGCTGTTAAAATAATGCGACCTTTTGCAGTGACATTGCCATTTACTTTACCACATACCGTGACTTCCTTGCCTTTAACATCACCATTGATTGTGCTGTCCGGACCAATGAAAACATTGGATTTTGTAGAAATAGACCCATTTATGACACCATCTACTCGAATTGATTGTTTTGATGTCAAAGGACCATCTAGTACTACACTCTCACCGATAATTGTATCGATTTTGTCTGATTCATTGGATAGTTTGAAATTTATAAAATGTCTTTTTATGCTCATATGCTTCCTTTACACTTATTGAATCAGTATTTGCTGCGGATTGAAAGGGGATCCATTGTAGGTAACTTGGAAATGTAAATGCGGGCCAGTAGCAGTTCCGGTACTTCCAACTTTGCCAATAATCTCGCCTTTTTTAACGCTTCGACCAACATGTACGATGTTTTTGCTGTTGTGCATATATGTAGTAACAAATCCGTTACCATGATTAATAACAATAAAATTGCCGGAACTCCCATTGTAAGATGACTGAACAACATATCCGGCACCAGCAGCTTTAATTGGAGTTCCAGATGGTGCACCCTGGTCTGACGCAGCATGGAATTGCCTGTAATGAAAAACTGGGTGTATGCGCCAACCATAATCTGGGAATGAACCAGGGATAGGTTTCATTGTAGGAATTCTTGAAAGTCGTGTTGTCAAAGTGGTTTTGTATTTAGATAAGTCAATCAAATCGTAATTTTCTGTTTTCTCGAACTTGACTAATTTACTATTGAGAACAATTAGATTCTTCGCTTCCGCAACATATGAATTGACGCTTAAAGAACGATTAGTAACTTTCTTAGACTCTAAATTGCTTAAAAGTGCGCCCAATATCGTATCTGAAATAGTTGCTGTTGCCTTCTCATTCTTGGTGTTTTGATCTTTCAGTACTTCGTTCTGTCTCTCGCTGTCAATTTTCTCAATTTCTAGACAAATAATGTTTTGTGCCAAAATTTCGGTATCAAGATTTACTACCTTTGATGCTTCAGTTTCTTTATGGTATGCCTTATCATTTGTACGTCCACCAAGAGAGAATCCTAAAAGCCCTGTAGCTATTATACTAATAAACATTACAGCGGTCAAAAGTACTTTATTGATTTTTATTATTGCTATAAAGTTGAAATTCGTCCCCCGAATGTCATGCTGCTTTATATCGCGTGTTGATTTTTTCATTCTAACCTCATTAAACTTGCAAATATTCATGGTAAAATTCAAGAAAAAGTTGTGCAAAATGACAAGCAAGTCAAATATAAACCATAACAGTTTGAATTATACAACAAAATATAATATAATGCAAGTTGAGAAGAAATTTCAAAGGAGAAATTTTCATCAAAGAAATGGAGTGTTATAAAATATGCGTAAAACAAAAATAGTGTGTACAATGGGTCCAGCGTTAGATGACGAGCAAATTTTAAGAGATGTCATTCTTTCAGGAATGGATGTAGCGAGATTTAATTTTTCTCACTCAGACCATGAGTCTCACAAGGTAAGACTTGATGCGCTTGTCAGAATTCGCGAAGAACAAAACCTTCCGGTTGCAACACTTCTAGACACTAAAGGGCCAGAAATAAGAATCAGACAGTTTAAAAACGGTCGCATAAAACTAAACAAAGATCAAACTTTTGTTTTAACTGCTGATGACTATGAGGGTGATGAAAGCAAAGTTTCAATCACATACAAAGATTTGCCAGCGGATATGGTTGTTGGGGCATCGGTTCTTATTGATGATGGGCTTATAGAAATGGTCGTTACTGCAATCAAGGGAAATGACATAATCTGCAAAGTTTTAAATGAAGGTGAGATATCTGATAATAAAGGTGTCAATGTTCCTGGCACTCATCTGTCAATGCCGTTTATAAGCAAGAAAGACAGAGATGATATTTTGTTTGGAATCACAAACGGGTTTGATTTTATTGCAGCATCGTTTACCAGAAGAGCGGAGGACATTCTTGAAATACGCAAAATATTTGACGAGAATGACTGTCACTCAATAAATATAATAGCAAAAATTGAAAATCTGCAGGGCGTTGAAAACATTGATGAAATAATCCGTGTTTCTGACGGAATAATGGTCGCACGTGGCGATATGGGTGTTGAAATTCCTTTTGAGGAAGTGCCCGTATTACAAAAGATGATAATTAAAAAAGTTTATAATGTTGGCAAACAGGTAATTACGGCAACACAGATGCTGGACTCAATGATGAAAAACCCGAGACCAACAAGAGCAGAAGCGACGGACGTTGCAAATGCTATATATGACGGAACGAGTGCAATTATGCTCTCCGGCGAAACCGCTGCAGGAAAATACCCTGTTCAGGCAGTAAAGACGATGGCTAAAATAGCAATTTATACCGAAAATGATATTGATTACGTAAAGAGATTTAAAAACCGAGAGATGGAAGCAAACCTAGATGTAACTAATGCAATATCTCATGCTACATGTTCCACAGCACATGACCTAGGAGCATCCGCAATTGTTACAGTTACAAAATCTGGTAAAACTGCGCGAATGATTTCAAAATATCGACCAAACTGCAAGATAATAGGATGTACGCCATCTGTTAATGTATGGCGCCAGTTGAATCTCTCATGGGGAGTTATCCCATTACTTGTCGAAGAGAAAAATACCGCTGATGAACTTTTTGATCATGCAGTGGATAAGGCTGAGAAAGAAAACTTACTTGTTCCAGGCGAAATAGTTGTAATTACTGCAGGGGTTCCTCTTGGAATTTCAGGAACAACTAACATGATGAAAGTTCATGTTGTAGGACATATTCTTCTTTCTGGGAAGGGAATTACTAGCCAGTTTGTAAATGCTAATCTTTGTGTTTGTAACAATGATAAGGAAGCGTTCGAAAAATTTAAAGATGGTGACATTCTAGTAATCTCTCAAACTAACAACGATCTACTTCCACTTTTGCGCAAAGCATCTGGAATTATTACAGAAATTGCCGGATCAAACTCACATGCTGCGATTGTGGGTCTAAGCTTAAACATTCCAGTCATAATTGGAGCAGAAAATGCAACTAAAATTTTGAAAAGTGGGGCAAATGTTAAGCTTGACGCATCACGCGGGATTGTTTGTTCAAGTTCTTAAAATATTGTAAATTATTTAAAATGTTCAAACATGTCGGAAAATTAAACATTAGAATTGCAGAAAATTTTTGATTTATAACTTATATATTTTTAGAACAAATTAATTAATCAGCCCAGTTTATTTTAAGTTTATATGAAAAAAGTGGATAATTAATATTGCAATGTAGTTCATGTGTTTTGGTTATCATTAGTATAGCAATTAACGAAGCTTAGTTGTATAATTATTATAAGATATTGCAAGTTGTTGCAAGTTATTGCAAGGTGTTGCTAGCATTCATTACCCTCCTAATCTTTTCACTTTCGCGAGCAGCGGACACTAGAGAAGGGAGCCTTTTTGCTACATGAGGTTAAACTGGTATTGGTAATTTTTAATTACAAATAGGTGTTGATAATTTTAAATTTGCAAATATAAATTGACATTAAGAATTTATGAAATTTACGGAGGTAATTTAAGATGAAACCATTTTTCAAACAAGGACAAGTAGTTTTATTTCAAGGTGACAGCATTACAGATTGTGGCAGAGATTACGAAGATATTTCTTCACTTGGAAGTGGATATGCCAGGAAAATTGCTGAGATTTATGGGCAGCTTTATGCTGATAATCGTATTTCTTTTATAAACAAGGGAGTTTCTGGGAACAGAGTTCCTGACCTTATTGTAAGATACATTGAAGATATCAGAGAAATCGAACCAGATTATATTTCTATTTTAATAGGTGTAAATGACGTCTGGAGACGGTATGATTCAAATGACCCCAGCACAGTTGAAGCATTTCGGGACCATTACGAATACCTGCTAAAGATGATTAAGCATCAAATGCCGGAAGCAAAGATTATTATTATGGAACCTTTTTTATTACATTCTCTTTCTGACAGAGCAACTTGGCACGAGGATCTTGATCCTAAAATTCAGGTAGTAAGAGAGATGGCAAGGGATTATGCGGATTATTATATCCCGTTAGATGGGCTTTTTGCGGCGCTTACAGTAAATAAATATTCACCCGAAGAGCTGGCGACCGATGGCGTTCATCCATCTGACCTTGGTCATTCGATAATTGCAGAAGCATTCCTAAAAACTCTGGAAATAATTTGCTGAGGAATTCCTTATAACTCTCAAAATGATCTAAAGAAGATTCCTTAAGACTCGTGAAACAATTTGATAAAAGTATAATTTTGCACTAAGACCAGCTAACTTGCATCCAACCCATAAAGATGAGCCGTTAGTCTTAAAAACGAAGCTAACTTAATGAAGGATCTGCACCCTCGACCTGTACGAATCTATTATCCCATAAGGATTGTGGGAATAAAAGGCATTTGGACTTTATCAATTAATTTTGGAAACAACACTATTATAAAAGGGGGGAAATGAAATGTATACTGCACAAGAAAACAGATATGATAAAATGGCATACCAACGATGTGGAAAAAGCGGGCTTTATCTTCCAAGAATTTCACTTGGTTTATGGCATAATTTCGGAGGAACTTCAACAACTGACAATATGGAAGCAATGTTACATCGAGCATTTGATCTTGGAATAACCCATTTTGACCTTGCAAATAATTATGGGCCACCACCTGGAAGCGCGGAAGAGAACTTTGGCAAAATACTCAAAAAAGGACTTGGAGGATATCGTGATGAGCTCATTATTTCTTCAAAAGCGGGCTATCGCATGTGGCCTGGTCCTTACGGTGAGTGGGGGAGCAGAAAATATCTGATATCTTCGCTTGATGCATCTCTCAAAAGGATGGATATTGATTACGTAGATATTTTCTATTCACACCGTCCTGATGAAAATACACCGATGGAAGAAACAATGCAGGCACTCGACCAAATTGTCAGAAGTGGTAAAGCTCTATATGTTGGTATTTCCAGTTACAATCCGGAACAGACAACTAAGGCCATAAAGCTTTTAAAAGAATCAGGCACACCTTGCCTTATTCATCAACCATCCTATTCCATGCTGAATCGATGGATTGAAGATGGGTTACAAGACGTACTATCACAAGAGGGAATCGGCTCTATTGCATTTTGCCCACTTGCCCAAGGTCTCCTTACTGATAAATATCTAAATGGGATTCCAAGTGACTCCAGGGCAGCTGCGCCTAATGGATTTTTACGCAAAGATTCAATAACTCCTGAACTCGAAAGCAAAATTTCAAAGCTTAATGATGTTGCTAAACACCGTGAGCAATCCCTTGCACAAATGTCCCTTGCATGGGTATTACGCGATGGTAAAGTAACATCAGCCTTGATTGGCGCAAGCAAGGTTTCACAAATTGAAGAGAATGTTGCTGCTCTTAATAATCTTACCTTTTCAAAAGATGAGCTGAGGAAAATAGACCTGATTCTTGCAGAGAAGTGATGGTGTTATCATAACGTTTTATTACGGCTTTATATTAGGCTAATTCATTATCATTTCAAAACAATTAAACAAATTAGTAACTATAATTTTACCACAAGGTGGAGAAAAGGCAGGCATCATGAAACTAAACATTAAATGGGAAATTAAGATTAACGAGGCAGAGTATTATATTGAACTAATTGAAATGAATTTATTAGGAAAGGCTACTTTATCAGTAAATGGTGAAATATCAAAATATGCACCTACAAGCCAAAGTGGCATCGGGCAATGGGTTTTATTCAATTGTGGCAAACAAGAATGTCTCTTAAAAATTAATCCTGATAAAAAATCTGCAGACATATTTATTAATGGAATATCTTTAAACGACAATCCAAGGTATGAGGTATTGGCAGGAGAAGAAACAACTAGCAATAACCCCTTTGCATCAGTTGAGTTGCACAGAAAAGTTAGAAATGGACTGAGTTCCTTTTTTTCGGTAATTATTTTATCAATTGTCAATATATTTATGGTTCTATTTAATTCTCCAATTTCATTTCCGTTCAGTATTTTCAGTACAACACTGGTGCTTGGAACAGGAACTGCTTTGACAGAAGAGTTTGGCGGAATAATAATAACGGCGGTCTGTATTGGAATAAGTATTGCAATAATTGCATTTTATGCTGCACTGTATTATTTTTCAACAAAAAGCACCATTGCAACATGGATTGCATTTGCGTTTCTTTTAGTTGATACGGCTGGTCTCGTGTTTGTAGGGTTTTTGTCACAGGATTTTGCATCAATTGTAATTGACATTGCTTTTCATGCTTGGATTCTATGGTCTGTTATTCAACTAGCAATTGCAAGGAAGAAACTTACCGATTTAACACTATCAAAAATTCCTACTTCAATACCAACGATAAGTTCCGTAGAAATGCTTTCTCCCGCGGAATAATAAATTAATGGAATAAATGATTTTGAACAAATAAATAATAAAACAAAAGGCCGCCAATCGTATAAACGACAGCGGCCTTTTTGGAGCTCTTAATCGGAATCGAACCGATGACCTCTTCCTTACCATGGAAACGCTCTACCGACTGAGCTATAAGAGCACTAGTATGGAGCGGATGACGGGAATCGAACCCGCGTAGTCAGCTTGGGAAGCTGGAATTCTGCCATTGAACTACATCCGCAAAAGAAAAACAAAATGTTTCCTTTAGCACGAATCATTATATAAATATGATGGAGATTTGTCAAATTATTTTTCAACAAATTTAACCATGGTTCCTGTCCCCGTGGTTAAATTATCAATTCCATGCTATAATGTGGCGTATATAAGAAAAAGGATGGTATTAATTAAAATGATAACTGCTAGCGGCATTTCCTTAAGGTATGGAGGACGTGCATTATTCGATAACGTCAACATCAAGTTTACTCCGGGCAACTGTTATGGATTGATTGGAGCAAATGGTTCAGGTAAATCAACTTTTTTGAAAATTTTATCTGGCGAAATCGAGGCAAACAAAGGCGAAATTTTTATTGAATCAAACAGCAGACTTGCAGTGTTAAAACAAAATCACTACGAATTTGATGAGTATGAGGTTCTTAGGACAGTAATTATGGGACACAAAAGACTTTGCGAAATAATGGATGCAAAGGAAGTGTTTTATGCAAAACCAGATTTTTCAGAAAAAGATGGTATAAAACTTGCTGAACTTGAAGCAGAATTTGCCGAGATGAATGGGTGGGATGCTGAAACTGAAGCATCAACTTTGCTTAATGGTCTTGGAATTGGTGAAGAGTACCATTATAAAAAAATGTCCGAAATTGACGGTAACGATAAGGTTCGTGTTCTTCTCGCACAAGCTTTGTTTGGTGATCCACAGATCCTTTTACTGGATGAACCTACTAACCATCTTGACGTTGCGTCAATTTCATGGCTTGAGAATTTTCTTTACAACTTTGAAAACACAGTCATCGTGGTTTCACATGACCGTCATTTTTTGAACAAGGTCTGTACTCACATTGCAGATATCGATTACGGTAAGATTCAAGTTTATGCAGGTAACTACGATTTTTGGTATGAATCAAGTCAATTGGCATCACAACAAGCTAAAGATATGAATAAAAAGACAGAAGCAAAACGTGGCGAACTTGAAGATTTTATTAGAAGGTTTAGTGCGAATGCTTCAAAATCTAAGCAAGCGACTTCGCGTAAAAAACAACTTGAGAAACTTACTTTAGAAGATATCAAACCTTCATCCCGCAAGTATCCGTTTGTAGATTTTAAACCAGAAAGAGAAGTTGGGAATGACCTTCTTAGAGTTCACGAAATCAGCAAAACTATCGATGGAGTTAAGCTTTTAGATAAAATCAGTTTCACAGTCAACAAAGGAGACAAAATAGCTTTAGTTGGACCAAATGGAATGGAGAAAACAGCGCTTTTCAAAATTCTTATGGGAGAAATGGATCCTGACAGTGGCGAGTATAAATGGGGAATAACAACCTCTCAGGCATATTTCCCCAAAGATAGCTCTAACTATTTTGAAGGTAACGAGCTTTCAATCATTGATTGGTTAAGACAATATTCTAAGGATCAAAATGAGACCTTCCTTCGAGGATGGCTTGGAAGAATGCTGTTTTCTGGAGAAGAAGCTCTTAAAAAAGCATGCGTGCTTTCAGGAGGTGAGCGCGTTAGATGTATGCTTGCTAAGATGATGTTATCAGGAGCAAACACCCTTATTCTTGATGAACCAACTAACCATCTTGACCTTGAAGCTATAACTTCACTTAACAACGGTCTCATAAATTATAAAGGAACTATGTTTTTTGTTTCCCATGACCATCAGTTTGTTCAAACAATTGCCAACAGGATTATTGAAATAACGCCTAAAGGCGTTATCGACAAACTTATGACATACGATGAATATCTTGAGAGCGAAGATATAGCGAAAATCAAGAAAATATTGTACAGCGAGTAATTTATTTGAACAATAAATTATTATAATTATTATTACGAATGGAACAAATTAGAACGATAAACTTCTACATTTTTACTAATTCAGTACTCAGATTCAATTGGTAATGAGGTGGCAACAATATTTTGTTTATTAATAGTTTATAATATTTATCAAATTAACGCAGTAAAGATAAAAAGTTCTCCAATATTGTGATTAAAAAAAACGATAAATTATTTTTAAAATGCCTTTATATTTAGCAACTATTTTCACCAGAGCATAATTGTTTCATTTCAATTGTAATGAGAAAACACGACAAAAGGAGCGACCATTGAATATTCTATCCGCCGAAAAATTAGCTAAGGCTTTCAGCGAAAAAACCTTATTTCGCGATTCTTCATTAAATATTGAAGATGGAGACAAAGTCGGAGTTCTTGGCGTTAATGGCGCTGGCAAATCAACTCTCCTTAAAATAATTTCCGGCGAAGAACCATTAGATGCTGGCAAAATCATTACAAGCAATAAGGCGATAATTGAATATCTTCCTCAAAATCCAGCATTCGAGAAGAATGTCACTGTTTTGCAACAAATTTTCAAAAGCAATTCACCTATAATGAATCTTTTACGCGATTATGAGCATACAATTAGTGAGCTTGAAGCAAATCCAGAAAGTGAACAATACAGCAAAAAATTTCACATACTTACCCAAATGATGGACCAAATGAATGCTTGGACGATTGAAAGTGAAGTAAAAACCATACTTACTAAGCTTGGAATCAAAGACTTTGACCTTGTTGTCGAAACTCTCTCCGGAGGTCAAAGGAAAAGAATTGCGCTTGCGAGCGCTCTCATAAATCCTGCTGATTTACTTATACTTGATGAACCAACAAACCAACTTGACAATGATACTGTTGACTGGCTGGAAAAATATCTCAATGCAAGAAAAGGCGCTCTCTTAATGGTCACACATGACCGTTATTTTCTTCGTCGAGTATGCAATCGCATTGTCGAAATTGACCGTGGCAAAATATACAGTTACCAGACAAATTACGAAAAATTTCTGGAATTAAAATCTGAACGCGAAGAAAGTGATTTAGCCTCTGACAGAAAACGCATGAGCTTGTTTAGAAAAGAGCTTGAGTGGATGAAAAGAGGACCACGCGCACGTTCTACTAAACAAAAAGCAAGAATTGAAAGATTCGATGAACTTAAAGAAACAAAGTCTGTACAAGGGCTTGAAAATATTGAAATTAGCGTAGGAGTTACTCGCCTAGGTAAAAAAATTATCGAACTTGAGGGTATATCAAAATCCTATTCTGAATACAAACTTATTGATAACTTTTCTTATCAAGTCAAAAGAGATGACCGAATTGGCATTATTGGGCCTAACGGCAGTGGTAAATCAACTTTGCTAAAAATGATAGCCGGCCGTATACTGCCCGACAGTGGAAATATCGGTACTGGCGAAACAGTCAAAATAGGATTTTTTACACAGGAAAATGATGAGATTGATGAAACATTAAGAGTTATAGAATACATCAGGGAAGAAGCTGAATACCTTACTACGAAGGACGGGCAAATAAGCGCTTCGCAAATGCTCGAAAATTTCCTTTTTCCGCCCGCTGACCAATGGTCTCTGATATCTACGCTTTCTGGTGGAGAAAAAAGAAGACTTTACTTGCTCAGAATACTTATGAGTGCACCGAATGTTATTTTGCTTGATGAGCCTACAAACGACCTTGACATTGAAACTCTTACAATACTTGAATATTATCTGAATGATTTTTCAGGTGCCGTAATTGCTGTATCCCATGACAGATATTTTCTTGACAGGGTGGCCGAAACCTTGTTTATATTTGAAGGGGACACTACAATATCTCGCTTTCAGGGTTGCTATACAGACTATTACGAAAAGAAGCTGCAAGATATTTCTATCGCTAAGGAAGTCATGGCTAAAAAATCCATGTCAAAATCGTCGAGCGCTAATTTATCCACCGGAAAACTCAAAGAAGATAACGCAGATAAAAGTTCAGGTGAAAGAAAGCCAACGCCATTAAAATTTACCTATAAAGAGCAAAAAGAATTCGATGTTATTGATGAAAAGCTCGCTAATCTCGAAACAGAGTTAAAAGAAACTGAAAGTGGAATTATTGATGCATCTTCAGACTACGAGAAACTTCAGAAGCTTTTTTCAAAAAAAGAGCAACTCGAAAATGAACAAAATGAAACAATGGAACGATGGGTATACCTTACAGAGCTTTTTGAAAAAATTAAGAAGGATTGAAATCATTTTAAATATAAAATAAGGAAATATTAAAAAATTAGAACCTAATAAAAAATCAGAACACAATAAATAATCTGAGAACAATATGGAATATTATGGTAGTATAAAATTGAAGAATAATATTAAATTAGTGAAAATATAGAATTATAAACGACAATGTTTTAAAGAAAGAAGGTAATTTGATGTCCAATTTCAAAGATTTTGACATTAACGAAACACTTGAAGCTGCGCTCCAAAAGCAAGGCATAACAGAACTTACAGGAGTTCAAAAAAGAGCTATTCCAGTTGCAATAGCCAATAAAGACATAGTTGTTCAGTCTGCAACAGGAACAGGGAAAACGCTTGCTTACCTTATACCGTTGTTTACCAAAATTGATTCGCAAAAAAAGGAAATGCAGTCAATAATCCTTGCTCCAACGCATGAACTCGTAATGCAGATTATTAAACAGATTGAATTTATTTCTCAAAATTCTGAAATAAAAGCAACAGTCACTCCAATAATCGGCAATGTAAATATTGAAAGACAAATTGATAAGCTTAAAGAAAAACCACATATAATTGTCGGAACACCTGGCCGGGTTCTCGAACTTGTTAAGAAAAGAAAAATTGCCTCTCATACAATAAAAACAATAATTATTGATGAGGCGGATACTCTCTCCAACGATAAGAATTTCGAGACTTTGAAGGAAATTGTAAAAAGCACGCTCAAAGAACGCCAGTTAATGATGTTTTCTGCTTCTATTACAAGGCAAACTGAAATGCGTGCCATAGAAATAATGAAAGAACCAGAATTTATTAAAGATACCGCAACAGCTACCATACCTGAAACTATTGATCATATGTATTTTATGGCTGAACCCCGAGATAAAATTGAAGTCCTAAGGAAAGTTATTGGGATTCAAAAACCAACAAAAGCTTTAGTTTTTATTGGAGCTCGAGAAGATGCTGATTTTTTAAGAAACCGATTTAAATACCATGGACTAGAAGCAGAATCTCTTCACGGTCATTCAGAAAAGAAAGATCGTAAAAGAATTATAGAGGATTTCAGGTCTGGTAAAGTTGCCATTCTAGTAGTTTCAGATATGGCCGCCCGAGGACTTGATATTTCTGACATTTCCCATGTATATAATTACAGCATCCCCGAACAATCAAAAGAATATCTGCATCGAGTAGGCCGTACCGGAAGAATTGGCAAAAACGGAACAGCAGTTGCAATTGTGACTGAATATGAAACGCAGTGGATTGAGCTATACGAAAGAGAATTGAAAATTACTATAGCTGCCAAAGATATGTTCAAAGGCAATGTTGTAGATGTCAAAAAGAAAAATGTAA
>JBBQKF010000072.1:0-16093 GCA_038326615.1 Saccharofermentanales bacterium
TACATTCGAGTTTAAGCCAATTGCAGCAATACCAGCAGGAACCAATTACTTAAAATTTGAATATTCACCTACATTCCTTGCGAGTATTGGCGTTCCAACTGCAGACAACTATTTAATTGAAATGAAAGACCTTGATATTACTTATAAGCCAGATACAGCAACCCCAACCCCAACTCCAACAGCAACCCCGACAGCAACCCCGACAGCATCTCCAACGCCAAGCCCTACTCCCTCAATAAATCTAACGACTCATGTTGATACTTTAGATGACTACTCATTTATGAGCTCGCATACAGACAATTTGGCTTTTGATACAGGTAATACTAATTACTTTGAAAATGACGCCAGTAGAATAATAAGATTAGACACTACATCAGCAAACATAACATATAATATGACAGATATAAGAGGATTTAAAGTTAAAATAGGTTACAGAGAGGAGGGTTACACTGCACTTAAGTTTTACACTTCTCCAAATGGTTCAACATGGACAGAAGCCACTCCAACTTATGAAACAGCTGTAGATAATGGCAATGGATGGTTTAGAATTAATGCTGTAAACTCATCTTTACCTGCAAATACAAGTTACTTTAAAATTGAATTCACTGCAAATGCGGAACAAACTTATAATCCTCAAATAGCTCAAGTTTCACTGGATACCTTTGGGGCATCTCCTTCACCTTCTCCTTCACTTTCACCTTCTCCTTCACCATCACCTACTCTCTCAACTTCTTCGAGTGATAATGCTTCAAGTGTTCAGTCCGATGATAATACTGATGATACTCCAACTACAGGTGATAGTAACATATTCGTTGTTGCATTTATTACCTTATTATCAATTTCATCAATATGCTTAATAATGCTTAGAAAAAACATTGTCAGAAATTAAGTATAAGAAGGTCTAATAATGTACCCTTGTTATTTGGACACAAAGTTTTTTATGTGAACAAAAGCAAGGGTACATTTATCGTTCGAAATTTGCAAAAAATTAACAGCTTTATACAGGTGAATATTAATGAAATCTTTTATGGACAGTATTATAAGAAATTCAGACAATTATAGAGGCTTGCCATTCTGGTCGTGGAACGATAAATTAGAAACAGAAACATTAAAGCAGCAAATAAGAGAAATGAAGAAGGTGGGATTAGGTGGCTTCTTTATGCATGCAAGAAGTGGCCTTGAAACAGAATATCTTTCAGGCGAGTGGTTTGAATGCATAAATGTTTGTATACAAGAAGCAAGAATTCAAAACATGCAAGCATGGTGTTATGATGAGGAGGGATGGCCGAGCGGTTTTGCAAGTGGCCAAGTTATAAGAAAGTCTGCGGATAATTGTATGAAATGGCTTGAAATTTCAGACCAAAAGCCACTCAATGGAAAAGATATTATCGCAATTTACAAACCAGATTGGAGTATGGTTGAGAATACAGAAAATACAGAAGGTGAAGTATTCTATATATTTATAGATAAAAATCAATATTATGTCGATATTTTAGATAAAGAAACAGTGTATGATTTTTTAAACTGTACTCACGAAAAATATTTTGAAAAATTTGCAAAGGATTTTGGGGGAACACTGCCTGGGTTTTTCACAGACGAGCCTCAATTTGCGTTAGGGAAAAAACCTTGGTCAAGATACTTTGCTGAGATATTTAGAGAAAATTATGGATATGATATAAAAAAATTCTTGCCCTGCTTATTTTATGATATTAGTGGCTATGAAAAAATAAGGCATCATTATTGGTGTCTGGTTTCAAAGCTATACTGTGAGAGTTTTGGTAGGCAAATATATGATTGGTGCAAAGAACATAATTGTAAGCTTACAGGTCATGTGATGTGCGAAAACGACCTTAAAGGGCAGATGTATTCAACAGGAGGAGCAATGCCTTTTTATGAGTATATGGATATGCCGGGTATGGATTGGCTCGGTAGAAGTATTGGCAGCCCGCTTATACCGAAGCAGGTCTCATCTGTTGCTGCTCAACTTGGCAAAAAAAAAGCAATTTCAGAAACCTTTGCTTTGTGTGGGTGGAATGTATCTTTTGAAGAATTGAAATGGATTGCACAGTGGCAATTTGTGAATGGCATTAATGTTATATGTGCTCATCTAGAAAGTTATAGCTTGCGAGGATTTAGAAAAAGAGATTATCCACCTTCATTGTTTATTCAACAGCCATGGTGGGAAAAGTATAGAAGCTTTAATGATTATTTTGCACGTTTGGGCGCTTTGCTTGGAGCGGGAAAGGATAATTGTACTGTACTTTTACTTCATCCTATTCAAAGTGCATATATAGTTTATGGGGATGATATTAAAATTGATAATTTAGATAGTAGTTTTGAAGAAACATTATGTTTGCTATCAGATAACCATATAGAATTTCATTTGGGAGACGAAACGCTAATAAAAAAGTATGGTAAGGTTAAACAGAATCAGATATCTATCGCTGAAAAAAGCTATAGTACAGTGGTTTTGCCTAATTTAATAAATTTAAGCAAATTTACTTATGATTTACTCATTGAATTTGCTAATAATGGTGGCATGTTATATAGTAATGGCAGCTTGCCCTATTTAATTGAAGGACAAAAAACGGATAAAATAAATGTGCTATACGACTATATAGAAAAACTTGAAGTGGATAAGATAAGAAATATATCGGTCTGTGAGAACAATCGGGAATGCTCAAGCATTCACATTACTAGCAGAACATTTGAGAACAAAAAGGTATTGTTCTTAGTAAACCTCGATAAATCGGCTTCACATAGTGTGGACATTACTATTAAGAATATTAATAAGTATTCACAGCTAGACTTAATGGATATGACATTAAAGGTAATTAGCAAAAATGATAAAAAAGATAATAAAATTCATCTTCATTTTGAACCCACACAAGATTATTTGCTTATTGAAGATAATGAAGTCATGCAAGAAAAATCTAAAATCGAATATTTATATGCAAATAATATTTGGAGTTTACAAAGTATGACAGAAAATTCACTTGTCTTAGACATATGTGATTATAAAATTGATGAGCAGAAATGGGTTGAGAACACAGCAGTAATAATATTACAGAGGATATTACTTGAAAGAAAAGAGGCTTGTAATATTAAAATAAAATTCTTTGTAAATTTTGAAGTTGAGCCACAGAGTTTATCCGATCTGTTTTTAGCTGTTGAATATTCAGAAGAATATAATATCACGATTAATGGGCATAAAGTACAAATCAATAAAGCTACTTGGTGGCGTGATAGCTCATTTAAAAAAGTGCAAGCAAAGGAATATTTCAAAAAAGGAACAAATGAAATTATCATCGAAGGGGAGTTTTATCAAAGTAAAAAAGTCTATGATATTCTTTATGGTAAAGATATTCTTGAAACTGAATTAAATAAGCTTACATATAATACTGAACTTGAAAGTATATATTTGGTTGGAGATTTTGGTATTTATAGCAATAGTGAATTTAAAGAGCTAAACCATAATGCAATTGCAACAGAAGGCGGATTTGTTGTAAAATCTAAACCTTGTGAATTTATTGATGGTGATTTTACAATTCAAGGACTATGCTTTTTTTCAGGGCGTGTTACGTTATACAGTAAGAAAAATATTAAGGTTACTGATAATACAAAATATATTTATAGAATAAAGAAGCCAAACGCCGTGGTAAGCGAACTGATTGTTAATGGTAAAAAAGCTAAAACACTCGCTTGGGAACCATATGAAGCTGATATAACAACATATATTAAGAATGGCGAAAATGAAATTGAGCTTATACTTTACTCGGGAAACAGGAATTTATTGGGTCCACATCATTTTATAAATGGAGAGAGCTATATGGTTGGACCTTCCACATTTACAGATAAACCAGGCTGGTGTGATGCGGAGAAGAGTGGCAGTATATGGAATGGGGGATATTGCTTTACTAAATTTGGTTTGTAGTTAATTTTACTATTAGCTTAGAAATTGGTGTACTATTTTTACATCAATAGTAATTTTTAAATCGCTAAATAAGCTTGCCTGGAATTTCAGACTTAATATTTAACCTCTTAATAGCACTATAATACTAGTTAAAAATTGCTCTAAGTATAGGTAATAATTCTGATAATGTTAAAAAATCAATTAGTACAATGGATATTAGAATTATCCTCGAAACCACACTATATGGTGCTTGATGGAAATGTTAGGCACAATAATGCCTCCTAAGCAATAAGCTTACATACACTTCTGGAACTTCTGGGGGTGGTTTTATTTACTTTTATATTTTATATCTCAACTTCTATTTTGATACTGATGCTAAATTTGTAAAGCTTTTATCTTTTTAGAAACTTTTTTTGTTCATCTATAATTTCTAGACCCTTTTTGTTTTGCGAATCTTTATATGATAGTGAAATTCGTTCTTAAGTAAAATAACTTCTCACAAAGCATAAAATAATTTCATGAAAACCTGTTGACTTTAAAAATGCAATATGTTAAATTATGAAATGTAATCGATTACATTTAATACAAACATTTCTTACTTTTCTTTCGCAAGCAAATTCTCCTTTTCGTTTGCAAGAATATTAATCGAATTATAAAATCCAAAAATTCGCAAAAAACAAAAAACAAGAACTTATCAAGAATTGAAAATCAAAAAACCAGGCTAAACACAGAAATGAACCCAAATAGATTTGCCAAATAAAAATTATTAAGTAAAAAATACAGTTACCAATCCGAATATTCCCCAAAACATTAAGATTTGTTTTGAAAAAAGAATTTTAAATAGAAATACGTTAATTGTAAAAAGAAATGGACAAAGGAGGATTTGATTGAATACTATTAAGGAAGTCGCACTAAAAGCGAAAGTTTCAGTTGCAACTGTCTCACGAGTTATCAATGATGATCCAGCTGTAAAACCTGAAACAAGAGAAATGGTCCAAAAAGTAATAAGGGAAATGGAATATCAACCAAACATTCTTGGAAGGCATTTAAGAAAAGCACGCACGAAAAAAATCCTTGTTCTTGTTCCATCGGTTTCAAATCAGTTCTATTCAAAAATCATAACTCAGATTGAAAAGACAGCCCGAACTGAAGGATATAGAGTAATGATAGGAATGTCTCATAGTGATAAAGATACTGAACGGGACTATATTGAAATGCTCGAGACCAAAAGCATTGATGGGATTATTTTTCTTTCATCAAAGCTTACAGCTATTGAGATGACGGCACTTGCAAGCAAAAACGCAGTAGTTCAGTGCTGTGAGTTCATTGAAGGATCTTCATCCGACATTGTATCCATTGATAACGAAAAGGCTTCTTATGATGCAGTTTCATATCTGATTGATCAAGGGCACAAATCGATTGCGTTTTTCGGATCCAAGGAGCGATATTTTTCGGGAAATTTGCGCGAGAATGGTTACAAAAAAGCACTTGTAAACAATGGGCTAAAAATCGCTAAGGGAAATTTGTTTTATGACGACTACAGCTATACGAGCGGAGAGAGAATGGCGAGGGATATGAGAAAACTAGACAAAGCACCCACGGCCGTTTTTTGCATTTCAGACAGCATTGCGATTGGATGTATTAAAGAACTAGTTGATTCAGGTATAAAAGTACCCGAAGAAGTTTCAGTAATGGGTTTTGATGATACTTCTATTGCAAAAATGTATATGCCAACTATCTCAACCGTTGCTCAGCCGCAATCCGGTTTTGGGAGGATAGCCGCAGAATACCTTATTAAAAGAATAGAGGGAGATACATCGCCATTTGTTTTTAGGTTGTTGCCTCACGAACTTGTTTTAAGACAGACAACAATTAGTAAAATTTAATAGAAAAGAACACAAACAATTAAAGTTGAGCATGTAAGGAAAAATTAACAATTAAACAATGTAGGGAGAAACAAAGTAATGAACAAGCAGTCGAAAAGTAAAAGTAAAAATAAATATAAGCCGAAAAGTAAATTGAGAAAATAATTTTAAAATTAAATAGCAAAACAATACTGTTTATAAATTGAATTTTCAAGTGAATTTATGAATGCGGATAATAAAAAGATAAATTTTTAAAGTAGAAAAGGAATGAAACAATAATATTTGAAAGGAGTGTATGATTTTATTTGAAAAAGGAATCATACGAACAAGAAAATGAGATTAGGAGTTTTTACACCCGTATTGTATCAGATGGACTTAGAGCATGCGCTGGAATATCTAAGTAATCATGGGGTAACAATGGCGGAAATTGGAGCCGGAGGTTATCCGGGTACAACACATTGCGACCCCAAAATATTGCTTAACGATTCAGCAAAAGTTGAGGAATTCAAATCACTTTTTATAAAGTATGATATTGAAATAAGTGCGATTAGTTGCCACGCAAATCCAGTACACCCAAATAAAGCTATTGCAAAGGCGTTTGACGAAAATATCACAGATGCAATATTGCTTGCTCAAAAACTAGGCATTACTCAGATTAACACATTTTCTGGTTGCCCTGGCGATTGTGAAGACAGCAAATATCCAAATTGGGTTACATGCCCATGGCCAGATGATTTCGGTGCTGTTTTGAAATACCAGTGGGATGAAGTTTTAATACCTTACTGGAAAATGAAAGTTGAGTTTGCAAAAGCTCACGGCGTCAATAAAATAGCACTTGAACCTCACCCGGGGTTTTGTGTTTACAATACAGAAACTCTTCTGAGACTTCGCGAAGCAGTTGGTGATGAAATTGGCGCTAATCTTGACCCAAGTCATCTCATATGGCAAGGGATGGATACTGTTGCCGTAATTAAAAAACTTGGGAAAGCGATTTTTCATTTTCATGCCAAAGACACCAAAATCGATCTTTACAACAACGCTATGAATGGCGTTCTGGACACTAAAAGCTATGGGGATGAACTACAACGTTCATGGGTCTTCAGGACTGTTGGATATGGTCTTGACTATTCAAAATGGAAAGAAATTATTAGTGCCTTACGCCTTGTTGGATATGACTATGTCATAAGTGTTGAACACGAAGATAGTCTTATGTCAGCAAACGAGGGTCTCGAAAAAGCGCTTACATTCCTTAAGGAAGTTATGATGTTTGAGAAGAAAGGTCAGATGTGGTGGGCATAAATGATAGATAATAAATATGCAGCTGTGATTGTTGGATTTGGAGGAATGGGAAACTGGCACAGAGAAATTCTTGCTGATTTTGAAAATATCTTTTGTGCAGGCACATTCGACATAAGCCTAGATCGGCAGGAAGTGGCATCGCAACTTGGGTTACACGCTTTTGCCTCCTTAAACGAGGTTCTCGAAGATGAAAAGATTGATATTATTGTAATTGCAACACCGAATGATGTTCATAAGGAAATTGCATTAAAGGCAATGAATGCAGGCAAAAATGTTGTTTGCGAAAAGCCTGTAACTCTTAGTAGTAAAGATTTGCAGGATATGATTGATTGTGCAAACAAAAATGAAGTTATGTTTACGGTACATCAGAACCGGCGCTGGGACGAAGATTTTCTAACAATGAAGAGAATTTATGACGAAGGGGTTCTTGGTGAGATTTTTAACATCGAATCAAGGGTTCACGGGTCAAGAGGTATTCCAGGGGACTGGCGCGGAACTAAAGAACAAGGCGGTGGTATGATTCTTGATTGGGGTGTTCATATCCTCGATCAGATTTTGCTTATGGTTCCAGAAAAAGTTAAGAGCGTTTATGCAAAGTTATATCACGTAACAAACGAAGAAGTTGATGATGGCTTCAAAATTATTCTTACTTTTGAGTTTGGGAAGACAGCACTTATGGAGGTTGGTACAAGCAATTTTATATCGCTTCCTAGATGGTATATGCAAGGAATAAATGGGACTGCGGTTATTGATGATTTTGGCTGCACAGGTAAAATCGTAAATATACAAAACTACGAAAAGCGCGAAGTAATTCCGGTTAAAACTGCCGCAGGCCTTACAAAAACAATGGCACCTAGAACTGACGATACAATCTCAGAGGGTACTTTATCTGTGGTTAATGCAGACATTCATGATTTTTATAAAAACGTTGCAGCCTATATCGCCGGAAATGTTGATCACACATTTGTAAAACATAATGAGCTTTTGCGCTGCATGAAACTTATGGAAGCCGTTTTCGAATCAGATTTGAAAAACCAGGTTGTTTTATTTGAGTAGAGAAAATTATTTAAATAATCAAAATAATCAATATGATTAAAATTCAGGAGGAATTTGTAAAATGAAAACACTAAAAATTGGTATAATCGGATGTGGTGGAATAGCAATGATGAAACACCTTCCTGCCCTCAAAAACATCAAGGAAGTAGAAATTGTAGCCTTTTGCGACATTATCCCCGAAAAAGCAAAGACTGCAGCAGAAAAATTTGGAACATCCAATGCCCGGGTTTACGAAGGCCATGAAGAACTTCTAAAAAACGAGAAACTTGATATTGTTCACATATGCACACCAAATAAATCTCATAGTGAAATTACAGTTCATGCGATGGAGAGTGGATGTCATGTAATGTGCGAAAAACCGATGGCTATAAACGAGCAGGAAGCTAAAAGAATGCTCGACGCTGCTACAAGGACTGGTAAAAAACTGACAATAGGATATCAAAACAGATACCGTCCTGATTCACAATACCTTAAAGCAGAATGTGACAAAGGTGTTTTAGGTGAGATTTATTATGCCAAGGCACATGCAATCAGACGTCGCGCCGTTCCTACATGGGGCGTTTTCCTAAATGAAGAAGAACAAGGCGGCGGACCGCTTGTAGATATCGGGACGCATGCTCTTGATCTTACATTATGGATGATGAACAATTACAAACCCAGGTACTGTGTTGGACAAACTTTTCATAAACTTAATGATCATCAAGGCAATTCCGGAAATGCATGGGGAAACTGGGAGATTTCAGATTTTACAGTTGAAGACTCCGCTTTTGGGTTCGTTGTTATGGAAAATGGAGCTGTTATAAATCTTGAAGCATCATGGGCACTTAATTCTCTGGATGTTCAGGAAGCTGCTTGCACACTTTGCGGAACGAAAGCTGGTGCCGATATGAAAGATGGACTAAGAATCAATGGTGTCGAAAACAACCGCCAGTATGTAACCAAGCCATCTTTTGAAGCGGGTGGAGTTGCTTTTAATTCGTGCGAAGGTGGTGACAAAGATTTCCATATTGAAGCAAGGCAGTGGATTATGTCTGTTTTAAATGACACCGAACCATGCGTTTCTCCAAATCAGGCCTATGTGGTTTCTGCGATTCTTGACGGTATTTACAAGTCTGCTAAATCAGGAAAACCTTTCTATTTTCTAAACGATGAGAACAATTAGAATATAAAACTCGCTTATGCTCAATAAATATACAGCTTGCTTTAAATCTTGATTTAATCGAACAACCACCATTAATATAAGGTTAGATAGTTAGGTTGTATATATTTACTAACTAACAAACTAGAGAAATAATTATCCGATTACTCGGAGAATATTAAAGGAGATTCAAATGATAAGAGTAACAGTTTGGAACGAGTATAAAGGACAGGATACTGATGAAGTAAAAAAGGTTTATCCGGAAGGAATTCATAAAGCGATTGAAGAATTCCTGAAAGTAAACCCTGATTTTGAGGTTCGTACAGCAACACTTGACGAGCCTGAGAATGGTTTAAGTGATGAAGTTATTGAAAACACGGATGTTTTGCTTTGGTGGGGTCATATATGTCATGATCAAGTAAGTGATGAAGTCTGTGAAAGGGTTAGAAAAGCTGTGCTCAAAGGTATGGGCTTTATTCCGCTTCATTCTTCACATTATTCAAAGCCCTTTATAAGTTTAATGGGAACATCCTGCTCGCTTAAATGGAGAGACCATGATTTTGAAAGGCTCTGGACGATAATGCCAACACACCCTATTGCCACCGGAGTGCCAGAACATGTTGAACTTGATGAAGAAGAAATGTATGGCGAAAGATTTGACATTCCAACTCCTGACGACCTCGTTTTTATGGGTTGGTTTTCGGGTGGAGAGCTTTTTCGCTCAGGTTGTGTGTGGAATCGTGGGTATGGCAAAGTTTTCTATTTTCAGCCTGGACATGAAACAAATAAGGCTTTTCAGAACAAACACATACAAAGAATCATCAGTAATGCAATATACTTTGTTGCACCGGATTTAAGGCTTGAGAAAATAGAAGCCCCTGAAGTTAGACCGTCTTATGAAGAGTTGAGGTTAGAGATTGTTGAATATATGCATAAAGAAAAAGCATATACCGACACAATGCCAAATCAAGTTATCCCATATAGTTTATCAAAACAATTAAATGAATTAAAATAGCACTTGAATGTAGAGGCAGAAAACTTCACGCTGACAGCTTAGCAAAGGAATGGTATAATTTAGAGTAGGTTGAAAAGCGAGGAGATTTATTTCAAAATGATTAAAGAAACAAAAAATGCTAGTGCCAAGCTTAAGGCAAAAAAAGTAAATAAAAAGATTTCTGGTAAAAATATGGGTGCCATATCTAAAAGCTCTTATAGTATTGCAAAAACCAAGAAAAGTGTTAAAAAATCAGAAAGCAAGAACGAGGTGCTTTCTGATGGCAATATGGTGATGCCAATGATACCGCTTAAGGGGTTGTGTGTCTATCCTGGGATTTCACTTTCTTTTGACGTTGTAAGGGAAGGCTCTAAGCTTGCCCTCAAGAATTCTGAGAGAGAAGGCGAGTTTATTTTCGTTGGATCACAGAAGAATATTCACGAAAATTGGCCTGAAATTGATCAGATTAACGAAATTGGCTGTATTGTCAAAATTCGCCAGATTATAGAAATTCCTAATGGCTTTAAAGTAATTGCCGAAGGGCATTCTCGAGGGAAAATAAAGAACTGTATCGAAAAGGCACCTTTTTACATTGTTGAAGTTGAGGAACTTTCGACAAATGAAGATTACGAGGATTCTTTTTTTCAGGCATACAAAAGAACTCTTGTTGTTGCTCTAGAAAACTACGGCGTTCTAAGTGGCAAAATCACTCCGGATATGGTTATGGCGCTTAGAAATGTTGAATCGCTTTCATTACTTTGCGATATGATTACATCTAACCTCAATTTTTCGTTTAGAGATAAGCAGAAAATCCTTGAACAACTTGATGTTATTGAAAGAGCCAAAGCTGTTATTGCACTTGTCGAAAAGGAAGCAGAGATTGCTTTTATCGAAAAAGGTATTATCGAAAAAGTCCGCAGTGCAATCGATAAAGGGCAAAAGGACTATTTTCTTAGAGAACAAATTAAAGTAATACAAGAAGAACTTGGTGACAAAATCGGCGTTCAGGAAGAAACTGCAAAATATACCGAGCAACTAAATAAGCTAAACATCAAAGAAGAAATTAAAACGAAGATAGCAAAAGAAATCCAGCGAATAGCGTATCAGCCAATGGGGTCACCAGAATGGTCGTCTTTAAGGACGTATTTAGAAAATGTATTTGAGCTTCCATGGGGTAAACAGACTAAAGATAATTTGGAAATTCCGCAGGCACGCAAAATTCTTGACAAGGATCATTATGGTTTGGAGAAAGTAAAAGAGAGAATTCTTGAATTTCTGGCAGTCCGCAAACTAAAGATCGAATCAGGCGTTTCAGGCTCAAAAGGTCCAATTCTTTGCCTTGTAGGTCCTCCGGGTGTTGGCAAAACTTCTATTGCTAAATCTCTTGCACAGGCATTAGGGAGAAAGTATATCCGCATGTCGCTTGGTGGTGTTCACGACGAGGCTGAAATTCGCGGACATCGGAGAACTTATATCGGGTCAATGCCAGGAAGATTTATTCAGGCAATGAAGCAGGCGGGAACAGATAATCCGCTTATTTTACTTGATGAGATAGATAAACTAGGGAAAGACTATCGCGGTGACCCATCTTCGGCTCTTCTTGAAGTGCTGGATCCTGAGCAAAACAATACATTCAGGGATCATTACATTGAAGTTCCATATGACTTGTCAAATGTGCTTTTTATAACAACTGCAAACACTTGGGAAACAATACCTCAGGCGCTTCTTGACCGTATGGAAATTGTTTCGCTTTCCGGATATACGCAGGAAGAAAAAGTTGAAATAGCTGTCCGTCACATTATTCCTAAGCAGATATCTGAGAATGCGCTTAAAAAGTCAAATATTAGTTTTACAAGAGAAGCTGTTCTCGATATAATCCAGTTTTACACAAGGGAATCCGGAGTGCGAGAGCTTGAACGTCAGATTTCAAAAGTTTGCCGCAAAGTCGCTATGCTGATGGGTGAAACTGGCGTTAAGAAAGTTTCCGTAACAGATAAAAAACTTGAGGAAATGATAGGCAAAAAAATATTCCGTCACGACCTTGCATTTACAACTGATCAAATCGGTGTTGCAACTGGTCTTGCGTGGACACCATTTGGCGGAGACACACTTTCTATCGAAGTTACTTTGATGGATGGAACTGGTAAAATCGAACTTACAGGTCAACTTGGAGATGTAATGCAGGAATCTGCGCGAATTGCAATTTCTTATGTTCGCAGCCATTGTGAAGAATTAGGACTTGATAAGGATGTAATACCAAAGAAAGATATCCACATTCATGTTCCCGCAGGGGCAACCCCTAAAGACGGGCCTTCTGCCGGAATAACGCTTACTACAGCACTTGTTTCTGTTTTTACTGGCAAATCGGTAAAGTACAATATAGCAATGACAGGTGAAATGACACTTCGTGGAAGGGTTTTGCCAATAGGCGGACTTAAAGAGAAGCTTATTGCAGCCGTGAGAGCGGGAATTGATACTGTAATAATTCCTGCCGAAAACAAAAATGATCTCGAAGAACTCCCACAAAGTGTAAGAGAACAACTTGCTATTTACCCTGTAACGACAATTGAGGAAGTCCTTGCACAAGCAATACGCAGTTAGGTATATAAACATATTTATTTTGGAGGGAAAAATGATTTATAGAAAATTTGGAAACACAGGCGAAAACATATCAGTTCTTGGATTCGGATGCATGAGACTTCCTGAACTCGAAAATGAGGGAGTTTGGACAATTGATGAAGAAAAAGCAATTCCTATGTTGAGGACTGCATATGAGAATGGCGTAAACTATTTTGACAGTGCTTTCTATTATTTGCATAGCAACAGCGAATATATTATAGGGAAGGCTCTAAAACCTTATCGCGAAAAGGTTCTTCTGACATCAAAAATACCACTTGGTGATGAAGTAAAAGTACCTGGCGATTATCGAAAAATGCTTGAAACAACATTAAAAAGAATGGATACAGAGTATCTTGATTTTTATCATTTCTGGGGTATAAACAAAGAAGTTTTTGATCAAAAAATTATACCTTTAGGATTGCTTGATGAAGCTGTAAAAGCTAAGCAAGACGGACTTATCAGGCACATTTCTTTTTCTTTTCACGGAGCCTCGGAGGATATTAAATACATTATTGATAAGGCGCCAATGATTGAAACTTTATTGGTTCAATACAACTTACTTGACCGCTCCTGTGAAGACGGAATTGCTTATGCTGCATCCAAAGGCGTTGGCGTTGTAGCGATGGGGCCTGTAGGAGGAGGAAGACTTGCAGCTCCTACTAATCTTTACCAGAAGCTCACAGGCAAAGCACCTGCTTCAACTTATGAACTTGCGTTTAAGTTTGTGCTTGGAAACCCCAACATCAGCTGTGCCCTATCTGGTATGGAAACTATGGAAATGTTAGAGAAAAATCTTAAAGTTACAAGTGAAGAAATTGCCATTTCTGAGCAAGAATGGAAGCAAATTGCCAATTCTATGGACGAACTTAAGAAATTCAGTGAACTTTACTGCACAGGTTGTAATTATTGCCAACCATGCCCTTCAGGGATTGATATTTCAAGAATTTTCAATATGTATACTTTTTATAATGTTTATGAACTCAAACAACTCGCGCATGATGATTTCATTGATTATTCAAGCGAAGCAAACAAAGGGAAAACTTCCAAAGACTGCATAGACTGTGGTCATTGTGAAGATAAATGCCCACAGAAAATACTCGTTCGCAAAGAGCTCGCAAGAGTGGAGGAAATTCTGGCGAAAGCATTGAAATAGAGATAATGATTACCGAGTTAACCACTAAAACTTTAATACAACCGGTTGACGTTTTATATTAGAAATTTAAGACTATAGCGTTTACTCAGTAGGACTAAATTGTTCTTACAAATACTATCAAAGAAAGTGGCTTACATTAATTTATCCACAGTTCGATTTGTAATTGCTTATTTTTAGCGTGATTCTACAGAGTTTTTCAACCTTTACTGAGTTAACGCTATAGCCATTTTAGAAATTTAGTGGCAAAAAATTACGAGGCGAGAGGATGGGTACAGAAATGGAGTGGAAGAAAAATAAATAATTAATCATTTACTATTTTGATTACGAGTTGGGGTGAAGGCATGGCAATTAATGTTTTATGTGGAGAATCTAAAAGTGCACTAACCAAAGAATGTATTTCTCAAATACATGAATATAATAAGCAATTTCCGTATAAAAGATGCATACTTATTGTTCCTGAAACGTCAAAGATGGATATGGAGTATGAGTTTTTATCAAACCCTGATGTAGAGGGAATGATGATGACTGAAGTTTTATCTTTCAGTCGTTTTTGTTATAGAATTTTGGGAGAAATTGGACAAGTCTCAGACAACATCATTGATGATGCCGGCAAATCAATGCTTATTTATAAAATTCTCAAAGACAATGAAGACGAATGGATTGTTTTTCGGAATCTTTGTCAAAAGCCTGGTTTCGTATCAGAGATTATTTCTGTAATGGGGGATTTAAAAAGAGTTTTAATTGACGCGGATCAGCTTTTTGCTGCATCCGAAAAAATCGAAGATACAATCCTTGCACGTAAAGCCAAGGAACTTTCAATTCTTTTTCGTGAATATCAGATGGCACTTGATAAATCATCACTTCGAGATCCACAGGAAAATTATTTAAGAACAGCAAATTGCCTTATAGATATAAATCGCCAAAAACAAAATGGGAATCTTATCTGGCCAACCGATTCTTTAGAGTGGGTTTTCAACTGCAAAATCTGGATTACGGGGTTTGGTGAAAGCCGTGACTTTACAATGCAGGAATATGCAATTATTGAGGCTCTAAACAAGTGCTGTGACATTATTATTACTTGTGTATGCGCAAAACCTATGAATGTCTCTGAAAAACAAAACTTTGGGGTCACGCTCTTTCGTGCCGGTGAAGCCTGTATCGTGGGGCTTAGTAAAAAAGGCCTTCTTTTATCCGCGCCACGATACCTAGACGAAACTAAACAAAATGTGTTTTCTCATATTGTTGATTGCTGGAAAAATCAAAAGGCGTTTCCTTTTTTGCCTGCGAAAGAAATTTCTAATATAAAATCGGACCAAAATGAACAAGAAAATCTAAATTATTCAGCACAATTTAATCCAGAAATCTCTCAGGAAAACTTTCAAATCAGTTTCGAAAATATGAATTTTAAAACGAATTGCAATTTTGAACAAAACAAACAACCTTTACCTTTAATGGCTGTGAAATTTATTCCTGAAATTATCACAATAGCAAATACAAATTCTAAACGTGAAGAAGTTTCTATTCTTGCCGGCCAAATAAGAAATCTCGTTGAACAAGGAAATTACAGATACCGCGACATAGCAGTAATGGCAACAAGTATTGAATCATATATTCCCTTAATAAATGCAGTGTTCAAAGATGCGGATATTCCGTACTTTATTGATGAGAAAAAATCGCTTAAAAGCACATCACTTGTTAGAATGATTAGAGGCCTGCTTGACCTGAATGTTTTCCAATGGTCACCTCAAACTCTTATGAATTATATAAGAGCAGGATTTTGCAATACAACAACTTCTGAAAATGATGAGTTTGAAACATTCATGCTATCGCGAGGCATTAAATTTCGCAAACAATTTTTCGATGATAACAGATTTGCATGCGACTGGGATTTAATCAAGGCAATTTCTGACGAAGACGAGGGCGAAAGCGAAGACAAAAGCGAAGACAAAAGCGAAGACAAAAGCGAAGACAAAAGCGAAGACAAAAGCGAAGACAAAAGCGAAGACAAAAGCGAAGACAAAAGCGAAGACAAAATCGAAGACAAAAGCGAAGACAA
>JBBQKF010000073.1:0-15331 GCA_038326615.1 Saccharofermentanales bacterium
AGTATCAGAAAAAATCAGAAGGAAACTTTGATTTCAAAATTAATGCATAAGAAATAATTATTTTCTTATAATATTACTTGTAAATAATGTAAAATCAAAGTAAAATTATACTTGATAAAAAAACGGTGTGAGGTGTTTATGAATCCGAAATATATTTTTGTTACAGGTGGCGTGGTGTCAGGTCTAGGGAAAGGAATCACAGCGGCTTCATTAGGTCGTTTACTGAAAGCTCGTGGCGTCAAGGTTAAGGCTTTAAAATTTGATCCTTACTTAAATGTTGATCCTGGTACAATGAGTCCATACCAACATGGAGAGGTTTTCGTAACTGACGACGGAGCCGAAACAGATTTAGATCTTGGACATTATGAGCGATTTATCGATGAGAGTCTTTCTCAGTCAAGTAACGTAACATCTGGAAGAATTTATTCAACAGTAATATCTAAAGAACGAAAAGGTGATTACGGTGGTGGAACTGTACAGGTAATACCACATATTACTAACGAAATAAAGAATAAAATTGCTGAAGGTGGCCGTGATACAGATATTGCTATCGTTGAAATAGGAGGTACAGTCGGAGATATTGAAAGTCTTCCTTTTCTTGAAGCAATACGTCAATTCTCCTGTGACATTGGTAGAGAGAATTGCATGTTTATTCATGTAACCCTAGTACCATATCTTACAGCATCAGAGGAACTCAAGTCAAAACCAACACAGCATAGCGTTAAGGAATTGTTAGGGATAGGAATCCAACCAGATATTTTGGTTCTTAGATGTGACCACCCTATTACTAAAGAAATGCGTGATAAAATTTCTTTGTTCTGCAATGTCCCTAAAGACTGCGTTATACAGAACATTGATCTCCCTCTTTTATATGAGATTCCACTTGCACTTGAAGAAGAAGGTCTTGCGATTGTTGTGTGCAGACGTCTTGGTCTTGTCTGTGCAACGCCTGATTTAATTGATTGGGAGAAAATGGTTCATACTCTTAAACGTTTGAATAAGAAAGTCACGATTGCTATTGTAGGGAAATATGTTGTTTTGCATGATGCATATTTAAGTGTCGTTGAATCATTGAAGCACGGTGGAATTAGCAATGGTGCTGAAGTTAAAATAAAATGGATTGAATCCGATACTGTTACTGAAGAAAATGTCTCTGAGGTCCTAGCAGATGTTGATGGAATACTTGTTCCAGGTGGATTTGGCCCTCGTGGGATTGATGGCAAAATAATTGCATGCGGCTATGCACGAAAGTATAAAATACCATATTTTGGAATTTGTCTTGGGATGCAGATAGCTATTATAGAATATGCAAGAAATGTTTTAGGATTTGAAGATGCTCATAGTTCAGAGCACGATCCTTATACAACACATCCAGTAATAGATCTTATGCCAGAACAAAAGAAGGTTGAACAGCTTGGCGGAACGATGCGGTTAGGACAATATCCTTGCAAACTTTTACTAAACACTAAGGCACATGAACTTTATGGCTCAGATTTAATATATGAGAGACATCGTCACCGTTATGAAGTAAATAATGATTACAGAGAGGCACTTGAGAAAAATGGAATTGTACTTTGTGGTAAATCTCCTGATGAACATATTGTTGAAATGATTGAACTCCCGGATCACCCTTGGTTTATAGCAGTACAGTTTCACCCGGAATTTAAATCGCGCCCTAATAGACCTCACCCACTTTTTGCAGGATTTATAAAAGCAGCACTTGAGAAACATTCTGGAAAGAAATAAAGAACTAAATATTAGCTAACTTGCTTAGCATGAAAGGTATAAATTCTTTTCATGCTTTTGTAAATGTTAGGATATTAATTTGTTTGAACTAAAAAATCAGTTAGGATATTAATCTACTTGAACTAAAAAATCAGTTAGGATATTAATTTGTTTGAACTAAAAAATCAGTAACAATCATTTCAACATTATTTTGTTAAAAGCAAAGGAATGGGGATTTTTATGGAAAAGGAAACAAACAACACCACTATATCTGAAATAGAAGATATGAATCACCTTAAACAAAAGAAAAACATACAAGAATTCAAAAAATTATTAGTGAATAATCCTCTGTTTTACTCTGTTTTTATTGGAAGTATAATAATAATTATTGCGCTGATAGCGCCAATAACTTTTCTCTATTATGAGGCTTCTAATGCGTTAACTGAAAAAGCGGAAGTTTTTGAGAAATATGTTGATGCACAGAAGGATCTCAATACTAAAAATGAATCGCTATATGCATTAAAGTTGAAAAGTGCTTTTACAAAAGAGGAATTAATCAAGTTAATTGATAAAGTTACGACTTATACATTTTTAGTTAATAATAACCCTGTTACAAAAGATTCATTAGTGCAGTATTCAACTACAAGTAAAACCCTGATCACATTTTACGAAAAATATAACAGAAGTGCATATGAAGTAATACCTAAGTCATTACTTCTCGAGTTTAGTAGAATAAATAAGAAAGACATAGATAATCTTATGAAAATTTATACAAACGAAGCAAAGTATACAGCCAAGGAGCAATTCTATGAAGATGGACGTAAGCTTTACATTCAATTTGATAAAGTTAAAACAGGCGAAATTATTACAATCGATTTTGAAACTGATTTTGCAAAAATCCTAGGGATAAATGAAGGAACTGTTGAAATCTTCCATAATAAAGTTGAAAATAAATAAAGGGAAGGGGGATACTATGGCAAAAAATAAGAGAAATGACAAAAATTCTGAAAATCGTTTAGATAAAATATATGAGTTTGGTGAATTTGATAAAAAAAATGCGAGAAAAAATGCGAGATACGTTGTTGAAAAGACAATTAATCATAACATATCAGAGATTCCTTTAAATAAAGAACAAGAAATCGACATTTCAATACTTGACGCTGGCAAAGTCGGTTTTGTCCCGTTAAAACCTATAGAAGAAATCAATAAAACTTCTAAATTCAAAAAAGTAATTATTAAAAAAAATGATAAAAATAAAGAAAAAGATTCTAATAAAAGAATAAATGATGCAATAATTAAAGACCATTTACTCACAATAATTACAATAAACAAGCGCCTTATTATAGCGATAATTCCAATTTTTATAGTAATTATAATGGTTGTGGCTATATTATCTCAGTCAGCTCTTATTTTAACAACAAAAGTTCAGAAAGCAAATTTTGAACAGAAATTGAACGAAACCATTCTTGACATGACTTCCAGATTCTCTCAAGTAAATGCAAAATTTATAGATGAGAGAGTACGTAAAATTCTTTCCCAAAACGATCTCTACGTTTATACGAATTCATTTTGGAAATATGAGCTGGTTGCTAATGGAACGGTCGTAAAAAACGACAAAATTTCTATAAAAGCATTGAATGGTAAAGTGATAATCGAATTACTTGAGACTCATAAACCATCAGAATTACCTGATTCTATTATTTCAACTGGCAGTGTGACACGTGGCGATGAAGGAGATAATCTTTTAAACCACATAAAAATATTTCAAAATAATACAAAAGGTGATGTTATAAAAAAGACGAACACCACAATTGTGCAATTCAATAAAACGTCCCTAAAATCAGGGGATAAAATTATTGTTGAAATTTCTGACCAGTTAGGGTCCAAACTAAACTTACCCTATTCGCAAATAACCATCGATATAAAATAAATTATTTAGGGTATAACAATTAATCGATGCAACACCATTATAATGGGTATTTATGCTGTTTGAAATCCATTGGTGAAGTTGAAAATCGCTGTTAGCAGATTTGTAGCTTTGTCCAGAATAGTTGTTTTTGCTAGTATTTATTCAAAAAAGATGAAATGGATTGAGCAATAAAGATTATCTGAAATAATCATATGATAAGCATTTTGAGCGAGTGAAAGTACAAAAAAACAGTCAATGTGTTAACAATATGTTAATTGTTCAAAATATTTGCTATATGGATGATTTGATTCAGTTGTTTTAACAAAATTCGACTATACATTTACTGATTTTAGCTTTATAATAGTAAAAGACAGTAAAAAATGAATTTTAATTCAGACAACTTGTTACTACTTCGTTATGTACTAGCTGCAATCATAACTTGAATATAAATTTGGAGGAAATGAAATGCCACAAAGAATTGTTATTTTAGGCGGAGGTTATGCAGGCGTTGAAGCCGCACTTACACTCAGCAAGAAAAAGAAGAAAGACGAACTCGATATTACTATAATTGATCGCCATGATTATCATACATTATTAACAGAATTACACGAAGTTGCGGGCAACAGAATAAGTGACGATGGTATTATAATCCCATTTGACCGCATTTTCAAGTATACTAAAGTACATTATGTTACAGCCGAAATCACAGGTTATGACTTTGCCAAGAAGCAGATATCCTGTGCTAATGAGACTTATGAATATGATTATCTTATTCTTGCAATGGGTAGCACACCGAATTATTATGGGATTGCTGGTCTTGATAAGTATGCTTTCACACTTTGGAGCTATGAAGATGCAGTAAGGATTCGCGAACACATTAAACTCTGTTTTATTAAAGCTAAATATGAAAAAGACCCTGCGAAATTAAAGCAACTTCTTACTTTTGTTGTTGCTGGCGCTGGATTTACTGGAATCGAAATGATTGGCGAGCTTGCAATCTGGACAAAGAAATTATGCCGTGAGTATAAAATAAGCCGTGACCTTGTAAGGCTTATGGTAGTTGACTTATTGCCAAGAGTACTTAATGTGCTAAACGAGAAAAACAGCAAGAAAGCTCATGACTACCTTGAGAAAAAGCTAAAAGTTGAAGTATTGCTTGGTTCAACGATTTCTGGAGTTTCAGAGAATGGATTTATGGCTGGCGAACAATTCATTCCATCGTCTACAATGATATGGGCGTGTGGAGTTAGTGCTGTTAAGGATGTTGAGAATATTGACATAGAGAAAGTTCAGTCAAGAAGATTAAAAGTTGACGAGTTCTGTAAAACTCAACACGAAGGCGTATATGCTGTTGGTGATGTTTCTGGTTTTAAAGGTGATCAGGAGAAACCATACCCTGCAATGGTAGAAAATGCAATACAAACCGCTCACGGCGCTGCTTTGAATATTTTAAATGAAATTCGCAAAGAAGAAAAAATCAAAGTTGAAGTAAAAATGCACGGGGTTATGGTTTGTATCGGAAATTATTTTGCAGTTTCCGAAATCATGGGTAAATCTTTGCCAAGCTGGCTTTCTGTTATTATGAAGTTTGTTGTAAATATTCATTATTTGTGGGAAATCACTGGATTTTATGGTATAGCAAAATATATGTATCATGAAATTTTAGAGAGAAAGCAAAACAAGAATATTCTTGAAGAAAATTATTCTTCAAGAATGCAGGTCTGGTGGACAACTCCACTTAGAATATTTCTGGGAGCCATTTGGATGTATGAAGGCATTTTGAAACTTGCAGATAACTGGCTTGACACTCCTAAATTACAAGCGTTCTTCGGTGGTGCTACTGCTTTTTACGAGAAAACTCTTAATCCAGGCGGTGTAGTTGATTATGTTGCAAGTGCGACATCTACTACAGATCCAGGAACGGTTGCTAAAGCCGCTGATGTTCTTTTTAATTGGGATTGGGGCTGGTTAAGATTTCTAGCAGTTCAAGCAGATCAAATTGCATTTAAAGTTGATTTTGCTCCTATTAACTGGATGACACAGAATTGGATCCTTGCATCTGATGGATCGCAGATTTTCTTCCAATGGTTTGTTGTTCTTTCAGAAATAATTATTGGATTGTGTCTAATCGGTGGTGCATTCAATTTTATCGCAAGTGGAGTTTCAATTGTTCTTATGGTTAATTTCCTTATGACAACCGGACTTTACATGAATCAATGGTGGATGCTGTTTGCTGGATTTGCAGTTTTAGGTGGAGCCGGAAGAGCTTTTGGTCTTGATCACTATCTAATTCCTTACCTTAATAATTATTGGGAGAAGATATGGAAGACTAGGAAGGGCAATCCAATCTTTAAACGTGCTCTTGATAGGTATGATAAGTAGTTTTTACAATAATCCATTATTAATTGTGATACAGAATTGCAAATGTATATTTGATAACAGAGATTTTGGTTAATTTACTTAATATACAGTTTAATTATTATTGCTTGTGAAAGGTGTTTGATTTGACAAATGGTTGCAGCTGCAACATGTATTTAACAAATATGTGGTATAATTAGTTAGATGGTTTATTTTATTATTAATATTTTTTAATTTATATTTTAAATATTATTGTTTCTAAGTGCTTAATAATCACAGAAATGTGATATTAATAAAAATTTTATGGAGGATGAAGTTATGAAGAAAATTTTAGTCGTAGCATTAGTTGGATTGATGAGCATTTCAATGTTATCAGGTTGCGCATCGAAGGCAACAACAAAGACCGGATTAGGACATTCTACAGTTATTTCTAAAGCAACAAATGCAACAACAGATGCAGCAGGATTGTTTCAAGCCGATACTATTATGGCGGCTGTGTCAGTCGACAGCAATGGCAAAATTGTCAGCGTTACAATCGACAAAGTACAACCTAAGATGAATTTTGGTACAGATGGTAAAGCGACAACCGCAGTAGATACTGTTGTTAAATCAGCAGTTGAACTAGGTGATGAGTATGGAATGGTAAAATTTGGTAAGGCTGTTGCAGAATGGGACAAGCAAATGGAATCGTTAGAGAAGTGGATGGTTGGCAAAACAATCGCTCAAGTTAAAGCAATGAAAGTAACAGCCGAAGGCAAATCAGAAGAAGCAGATCTTAAATCATCTGTTACAGTTGGTGTTTCATCATATATCGTAGCAGTAGAAGAAGCAGTAAAAAACGCTAAATAATTAATTTAACATTTTAAGCGCAGCTGGAGCAAGTAAATGTTTCAGCTGTGTTTTTTTGTTTAAAAAATTGGATGGTATACTAAAAAGTTGTATGTTGTAAAAGGAGGATGATGTAAAACAGATGAAGATTGCCACTATTCAGAATTATGATGATAAAATGACACTTTCTTTTATGTTTGCAATTGTTATACTATTAAATTCGATATTAATGACCGGATGTAAGCCTGCATACCAGTCTTTTTCATATGAATTCACAGGAGCTTTTGATACTGTTATATCTGTTGTTGCGCATTTAAAATCGCAAAAGGAATTTGATGCTTTTTCGACATATGCAGAAAAAAGATTTCAGGAACTCAATAAACTATATGATATATATCATGAGTATCCTGGAATAAATAACATCATGAGCATTAATAAAAATGCTGGAGTTAAGCCAGTTATTGTCAAAAAAGAAATTATCGACTTGCTTGTTTTTTCAAAAGAATGGTATGGCAAGTCCAATGGGAAATTTAACGTTGCTTTTGGTAGTGTGCTTAAAATATGGCACGAATATAGAACAAGAGCTGACTTAGATAGTGATGACAATGCTATACCCAAACTAAGCGATCTCAAACAAGCAAACCAAGACACTTCAATTGAAAATATTATTATTAATTCCAAAGATAGCACGGTGTTTATTGACGATCCTAAAGTTCTACTAGATGTCGGAGCAGTTGCAAAAGGTTATGCAACAGAGCTTGTTGCAAACGAACTTAACGCAAAGGGATATAATTCATTTGCAATAAGCGCTGGTGGCAATGTAAAGGTTGTAGGAATACCATTAGCAAAAGATCGGAAGACATGGGTTATTGGGATACAAAATCCGGATCCAAACATGAACAATGTACCTGACCCTAACTCTGGACTCATTAATAAAGTTTCTGTTATTGACACCTCAGTTGTCACAAGTGGTTGGTATCAAAGGTATTTCATGTCAGGCGGCAAAATTTACCATCACATAATTGATCCGGTAACGCTTTTTCCTCAAAATTATTATCAGGCAATAACAATCATTTACCCTGATTCTGGTATAAGTGATATCCTATCAACGACTATTATGTTGATGCCGTATGAAGATGCAATAAAATATATTGCAAAGATTCCCGGGGCAGAAGCATATTTTATTCTGTTCAATGGGGAGGTTAAAGCAACTCCAGGGATGGCTAAACTTCTTATGAATCCGCTATCGTTTGGTTCGAAATCGTCTAGTATTAGCGTTGGGAGCTAACCGCTAACAAAGTTGCAGGTAGCTTATTTGTGTGACCTACTCTCACCACCTAATATACAAATTGTTTGAAATTGTCGTATATGCAATAAAATAAGGTGTTACAGGTTTTAGTAACTGCTATAATTATACCAAAAATACTGCTATATTTCAATTGAAAATCATTCATTATTCGACGATTTTTGAATGTTTACAGATGCTTAACTCCCTTACTCACATATCTACTTACTGACTTATTTACTTACTGACTTATTTACTTACTTACTTACTTACTTACTTACTTACTTACTTACTTATTTACTTACTTACTTACTTACTTACTTACTGACTTATTTACTTACTTACTTACTTACTTACTTACTTACTTATTTACTTACTTACTTACTTACTGACTTATTTACTTACTTACTTACTTACTTACTTACTTACTTACTTACTTATTTATTTATTTATTTATTTATTTATTTATTTGTTTATTTGTTTATTTGTTTATTTGTTTATTTACTTACTTACTTACTTACTTACTTACTTATTTATCTTATTTACTTACTTATTTATCTTATTTACTTATTTATCTTATTTACTTATTTATCTTATTTACTTATTTATCTTATTTATCTTATTTACTTATTTTCTTTCTTTTAGTGGCTCTTCTGTAAATAAAATATACGACAAGAAGAATGATTCCTATTACCACAAGGAATGGAAGTAATGCAACAAAAACTAAAGTTAACACACGAAGGGTCTCAACAAGAGCTTTTAGTGAAGTTTTAAATGTTGAAGCAACCTGCGACCAAAAACCAATTGGTTTTGGTTCAGATATTGTAATAGTATCTACTTCGATAATAGTTACTGTAACTGTGCTTAACTCAACTCTGGAATCAATTTGCTTCAATGTCCCGGTCAATTGCTCGATCTCAAACCGTACTTGCGTAAGCCGGTCTTCAATATCAAGCATGTCTTTAAGTGTGTTAGCATTTTTAAGAAGGGCCAAAAGCCGCTCTTCTTGTATCTTTAAACTTTGAAGTCTTGCAGCAGTATCAAAATATTGATCTGTTACATCTTCACCGTTAGTTTTATTGAGAACTATGTTACCAATATCTCCTGATTTTGATAAAAATGCACTCAGTTTAATTGATGGCATGCGTATTGTGTATGTCGCAGTTCGAAGAGCTGTAGAACTTCTAAAGGAAGTGCTTGTTTCAACATTTGAATCCTGAATATATCCACCGTGCTCAGATATCATCTTTTCGAGAGTGCTAATACTATTCGGATAATTTGTAGATTCAATATCGAGAGTTGCAGTAAATATTACTTTGCGACCAGAAATAGCATCAATTGTGCTAGTTGAGGAAGAATTTGATCCTTTGCTTTCGCTGCCGGCATTATCACCATATCCTGTTTCATAATCTTTGTTGACAGAAGTTGTATTAACCTTATCCTTTAATTGTGAATTATTCGCTGCACATCCAAAAAGTGAAATACTGGTTATGAATATGATTATGGTGAGAAAACCGATTGATGTCTTTATAGAAAATCTACTCATATAGCTTTGTTCAATATGATTTTTAAATAATCATAATCTCCTTATTGCAAATTTGGTCAATATCAATTTAAAACTAATCATTGTATTTTGATGTTTAATTCAAAGACCATAAGTGATTTTTACAGGTAATTTTTTTTATTTTGATGTATAATTATACAAAATACAATGTTGAGATCGTTGTTGTCTAACCTGATTGCTTCTTTTACGTAAATCCTAGAAGAAGAATGATCTTGATAAATTAAATATTACATCCATCTTTGATTATTCGGTACAAGAACAATATTTAAAAATTAAAGAATTACTTTCCATAATCCATGTAAATTACAATATGCATATACACTTACAGTATTCGCTGCGAGTTCATTAAATGAAAAATTGCATGGAGATCCTTCGCAATTTGGAACCATCTCTTCGTCGGCACCCGGGTTAATTACTTTGACATCCTCGGATTTGACAGAGTACATAAAGCTTGCTTTTGGCTCATCGCCAGGCTTCAGATAGATGAATTCAAGCTTATTCTCAGTTGCGATAGCTACCCATTGAATATAATGTTCCGCAGTCATTGGGTGTAATACTGATCCAACAGAAACTTCTAAGACTCCATTGTTTTTTACAGCAACCGGAACATGCTTCTCCCTGGATGCATCAACTGAGTTAGCAACTAATGCTATCATAGGATCTCCACAACAAAAGAGTTCGCCACTGCCATCATTCACTAGAGCAACAATGTTTCCGCACTTTAGACATTTAAAAAATAGTCTGCTTTCCATAAAAAATCCTCACTTTCATTTACCGGATGGTTCATCGCTAATGCATTAGCAGCATCATTACAATGAACAAATCAAAATTATATTAACTTTACAATAATTATAACATAACTTTGAAACAATCAATTAGTTGAGTTGTGTTTTTTCATATACCAGTTATTAATCTGTATGCCAATAATCCCCATAATTCCGGTTAGTATGAAAAATACAATGCTTAGAGCAAGCTTATTACTTCCAAGAGATGCTCCAACAAGCGTTGAAGTTATAACAGAGGGAATACGTGCAAATGTCGAAATCAATAAAAATCTGACAGGCTTCATTGGCGTAAGCGGAATAAAATAGGTAAGCATATCTTTTGGCGTTCCTGGAATAAAGAAAAGAATAAAAACTACTGTGTCAAGCGATCTTGCATTATGTAGAAAAGTTAATTTATCCATATGTTCCTTTTTTAAAAGTTTTTGCACAAATCCAACTCCTAGAACCTTAACAAGTAGCAAAATAATCAACGACCCAATAAAAATTCCTAAAAGGCAAACTCCTAGACCTCCAAATGTTCCATATAGATAACCCATAGCTATTTCAACAGGTTCACCAGGAATTATCGCCAATACTACCTGAAAAATCTGAATTCCTAAGGCCACAATAAAGCCAGGGAACCCCATGTTTCTAATATTATTTATCCACGCCATTCTTGTATTTTCATCTTTCAAAGAAATAAAAAACGGCCAAAAATAAATTATAACTCCAATGAAAACAACTATTAGTGCAACAAATATCGCGAATTTAACTATATCAGATTTTTTGAATTTGTCATTCTTTGTTGCATTCAAGTTTCTAATATTATCCTTGTTATAGCTTTGTTTAGATTCTTCTGTATCAATGTTGATTAAATCGCTATTCTTACTTTGCTTGTTAGGGTCATCTATATTTGTGTCATTTGGTTTTTCGGTTTGTTTATTCATGTATCCTCCAAAATTTGCAAATTATCGTGTATGATTATTTTAATTATAAATGCCAATTGGCCTTGCATAGTTGACTATTAAACACTCTTAATCATTCTAACATAATATTCCACTATTTTCAAAAAACATTTGACAAACGATTGCGCAAGTGATAATATAACACAGCACAATAATTGCTCGTGTGGCGGAACTGGCAGACGCAACGGACTTAAAATCCGTCGGACTAATCCTCCGTGCCGGTTCGAGTCCGGCCATGAGCACCATTGATGCCTAAACAATGTAAATATTATCCACAGTATTTACAACATACATCGCGGAGTGGAGCAGTTGGTAGCTTGTCGGGCTCATAACCCGAAGGTCGTAGGTTCGAATCCTGCCTCCGCAACCAAAAGAAACCCTGTAAGTATAAGGCTTGCAGGGTTTTTACTTGTCTGGGAATAATTGAGAAATTTGCCTAAAATGATGATTTGACGACAATTTTGACGACAACGCGGATGCTGTACATTGGATTTTATGTTATAGAAAATACTTATTTGTATGAAATAAAAAGAGGACCGCCAGTGTTTGCACCGACATAATGTGTCCCTATACTGACGTAGTTGCCTGGCCATTAATTAATGGTTGTGGAAAGGAAAAGAGGCCTTGGTTTTGTAGCATTGTCTCAAGCAGCGCATCCTTGAACCTCAACCAACTAACATGATTATTGTATCAAAATTTTCATCATTTGTGGATAGGAAAAAGAAAATTTACAATTTTTGGGACACAGATTGTGCCATGTCCGTACTGCGGAGGCGAATTAAAGCATTATGGCAGGTGTTTTCGAGGATACTACAACATATCCGGAGAGAAAATTAGGTTAAGGTTACGGTGGCTGAGATGCAAAAATTGCAAAAAGCTGCATACGCAACTTCCGGATTACATCGTGCCTTACAAGTGATATTGTACGGAAATTGTTGAAACCTTATCTTGAGTCCCTGTCTTTTTCTTTTGGAAGAATGGAGAGATAATCTTTCAACTGCTGTGCTTCAAGCTCTGCAATCATATCTGCAAAAGGTTTGAACTTGCTATCTACTGCATATGTCTCCAGCGCTTCAAAATAGACCAGTCGGTTTTCCTTCATGATTGATATGGGAAGGAATCCATTGATCATCAGCTGATAGTTCATGATCAGCCGAGAGGTTCTGCCGTTTCCGTCTTCAAACGGATGAATTTTTACAAATTCCGCATGGGTATACGCCGCCAGCTCAATGGGATTAAGATCCAGATGATTGGTCAGATTTGCAAAGAAATCCTTTATTTGGCGATACATTTCGCTTGGAGTCGGCGGTCTGTGCCTGGCACCAGTGATGCGTACCTCACAGTTTCTGTAAATACCTCCCGTAAAGATGTTCTCCATCAAAATGGCATGAATATCTTTTGTAATGCCTTCGGAAAGCGGCTTTTGCTCCTCGACACACTCTTTTACATAAGAAAACGCTTTATTGTGATTAATTACCTCATAAATCTCTCGAATATTTTTCCCGCCGACAGAAATACTGTCTTCCAGGATTGTTTTGGTTTCAATCAGAGTAAGCGTATTGCCTTCAATGGCGGTGGAGTTGTGCGTATATTCAATGTCAAAGCTCTTTTCAAAGCTTTTTAGCGCCGTTTGGGGCAGATTGTTTCTTGACCTATGCAGCCGTTCTTTCATTTCAAGCAAGGTTGAAAATTCAATGTTAAGTGCTTCCTTTCCTGCTTTAAGTTCGTGGATATCTAAATGCAGCAATTCACAGAGTGATAAACCTACATTAACAGAGGTGGATGTCAGATTATGTTCTCCGCTTTCAAGCCGTTGATATTGCCGGAGGGTAATGCCGCAGTACTGTGCCACCTGACTTTGCGTCAAATTCTTTTTTAAGCGAGCCTGTCTTACCTTGTAATGGGGCAGAATTATTTTGTCCATAAACTTGTCTCCTGTCTGTCTTGTATATCCGTAAAATATTATATGACATTAATGTCGTATTGTCAACGGATTGCATATTTTGCTGCACGATTTTAATGGACAGAAGTTGTTATTAATGCCATCGTACACAATATTTATTCGAGAGAAGTGCCGCCGGTGTTTGAAATATTTTCAGATAGAATTGTGATTACTTCTTATGGTGGCTTGGTTGAAGGGCTTTCCGAAGAGGATTTTTTCAAATATTGATCAATGCCTCGTAATCGTCAGTTAAAGAGAATGAAAGTTTTTGATTTAAATTGTACCCTTTGCAGTTTAAGCCTCTCTATTTATCTCTCTAAATCTGCAATCTTTTTATGAAAAGATTTATGTTGTTCACTACTTTTACCAAAGAAAAATGCGATGGAATTTTCTTTCGATTTATCGGTAGTTTTTGCAGATATTTTCCCTAACAGAAAATTTATCTCATCATACTCTTTTGCAAAAGAATTAGCACTTGCAATAACCATTTCCTTTTCAGATACTCCAGAAAAATCAACTTCGACTCCGGAAACATTTGCAAGGTATTCAATAAATAATCTTTGAGTTCTTCCGTTACCTTCGCGAAAAGGATGAAGAACATTAATTTCACTCAAATAATATGCTAGTCTTTGCGGTATGGCTTCAAAAGAATGGTTCATCAAATAGCTTTCCTTTGAAAGTTCGCTGAAAACACCATTCGCATATGCTTCTAAATTATTGCTTAAACAAAACTGATTACCTTTAGATATATTAACAATACGAAGCTTTCCTGCCCAAGCATATAAATCCTCAAAAATAATTTATTGATTTTTTGCAAATGCTCCAAATCAAATTTTCCTTTTATAGGTTCATTCTTTGCCTTCGCAATTTTGAGAGAAGTAATTTCTCTTTCAGCAACCAATAATGCTCCGGCATCTTTAATATTTAGCTTATTTTTGAGAACCTTGCTTTCGGGATAGCAATAATTTGCATCCCACTCATAATCGTATTGATAATCCTTCACTATTTTTCACCAACTTCGGGACACTATGCTTATTTACTAAATTTTTCAAGGTCTCATCAAATAGTTTTTTATCTCTCAGGCATAAACGAATTCTATCACGATCATCTGCTTTAATAGGCATACCTTCCATTGACATGGTTGCGTTTACTTCCTCAATAATTTTCTCAATATCCTTCATAACTATCCACCACCTTAATAATATTATAAGCTATTATTATGCAATATTCAAGCAAGAACAGAAAGTAGTTAAAGCTATTACATAGGGGTCGCAAGCCAACGCTTTAGATTCCAAATCTGAAACCCCTTATTGCAGTTGAGCTCTGGAATGAGCAGAATATTAAAATATTATGACAATTCTGCTTTTGAGATATTATCCAATTTTATTAAAATTACTTTTAAATTTGAAAATACAGTGGCAAATGCTTCTGTAAATGTCCCTGTAAATGTCTTGGAATCAGCAATAATAAAAATGATAAAGCAAAACAAGTATATTACAATAGGAAGAGGACCGCCAGTAAAATTATCACTGGCGATCCAATCGAAATATATATAAATGATTTTCCTTTGCTTCTCGAATCTATACGAATTTGATTTTTTTATATTCCTCCAATTTATCCATACTCAACTTTTTATGATCCGGGAGAGCGTGTCCATATTTGTTAAGAGTGGTGGATGCTTGTGCGTGACCTAAAATACGTGAGAGCACCAAAATATCCATGCCTGCCTCAAGGCTTCTCGTAACAAAAGTGTGACTTAGCATATCCAAACGTTTGGATATATTGCGTTATCCAAACCTTTATAAAATCCAAACCTTCTTTAAAAGTGCCTAATATCAAGGGATTGTAATCAAAAAAGGTTTGGATTTTATTTCTATTTATTTTTGCCTAGTCCACAGAAGTTTATCAAGGACCCGTCTGCGTTTTTCCATTTCGGAGTCACTTTTCGATCATTTTCATCTTCTAGAGTAGCAAGAGCTTTTGCTGAATTT
>JBBQKF010000074.1:0-15017 GCA_038326615.1 Saccharofermentanales bacterium
CAGTAGTCCCTAAGCCTATAATTTTTATCCACATATCAATAGGTAATGGAACAGTATTATAAACAACACCACCGAATTGTGTGATAACCACTTGAAGCATAAAGGTTAGTCCAAAAACCAAAAGCATAAGTTTGTTTTTTGAAAAATGCTTTAAAATACTCTGGTCTGATAACTCTCTGCTATTAAAAGCATTGAGCAGTTGGAATATAACAAACAATGTAAATAATATAGCCGGTTGCTGTTCCTTAGTACCTCCTAAAATATTAAAATAGGTTTGCAGCATAAATATTACTGAAATAAATACCCCATTAAAAACAATTCTTGAAAGCATCCCACTTGTTACGATGTTAGCATTTCTTGCAATTGGCTGGCGTTTCATTAAATCATCTCGGATTGGCTCTAACCCAAGAGTTAATGCAGGCGGGCCATCCATAACTATATTCACCCACAAAATTTGCAAAGCGGTAAACGGTGACTTTAGCCCCGTCAAAATAGAAATAAGGATAACTAGTACCGATGACAAATTAACAGTTAGCTGAAACTGAATAAAGCGCTGAAAGTTTTCGTATATTCCCCGGCCCCAATGAACAGCTTTGACAATGGTTGAAAATGAGTCATCCAACAAAACAATGTCGCTTGCTTCCTTAGACACCTCAGTTCCTGTAATGCCCATTGCAATTCCCACATCAGCATTTTTAATAGCAGGTGCATCATTAATTCCATCACCAGTAACAGCAACAACAAATCCAATTGATTTTAAAGCATTTACTACGCGCATTTTAATTACAGGCGTACTTCTAGCTATGACCTTAATTGTAGATAGCATTTGAATGAATTCCTGTTCAGGCAAATCCTCAATATCACGAGCTTCGACAACAAGCGAGCCTTCATTTAAAATTCCAAGTTGAGTTGCTATTGCTTTTGCCGTTATAATGTTATCGCCTGTTAGTATTTTAAGGTCAATTCCTGCATTTTTACAAAGTTCAACTGCTTCGTATACATCCTGCCTTAATGGATCTGTAATTACCACAAAACCGTCATAAACCATTTCGCTCTCTATAAGTTCTCTGTTGCTCTCATAATCTGTCTTTTCTGAGAATTCTTTATGTGCAAAAGCTAAAACTCGGCAGGCGTTCTTTTGAAAGACAGTAATTTTCTCTTCGATATCTGTAATTATCTCCTTAGTTAAATCACAAACATAGTCTTTAATGATTATTTTACTGCACTGTGACAATACCTTTTCGGGACTTCCCTTCGACAACGCCAAAAACGAGTTCTCCTTACGTAGTATGGTTGTCATATTTTTGGTCACGGATGAAAAGGAATAGGTAAAGTCAACGCTCGCATCCGCTCTTAGCTTTATATAAGCCGATTTATCTGAAACGGATTTTAAATATGCTACCAAAATTGCACTTTCTGTGGCACTTCCAATAAATTTCTGTGTATTGTCCACATAATCAATATATGCTGTGCTATTTATGCAAAAATTGTCTGTTAAAAAGCCTTCAGCTAAAAGTTCGGGTTTACAAAAACCTCCATTCGTATAGATATCTGTTACTGTCATTTTGTTTTCGGTTAAGGTACCTGTTTTGTCTGAACAAATGACGTTGATGCTACCAATGGTTTCACAGGCAATCAGCTTTTTAACCAGAGCGTTTTGTTTTGCCATTTTAATAATATTAATTGCTAAAGAAACAGCAACGATTGTAGGTAATCCTTCAGGAACAGTTGCAACAACAAGAACAATACTTGCAATGAAATCTTCCAGGACAGTACTAAGAGAAAGAGTTCCACCTATTATTTGACTTAAAAGTTGAATTATAAAAACGATTCCTGCAATAGAGGTTCCTAAAATAGCAATTGTTTTGCCCATTTTTTCAAGTTTTTCTTGTAAAGGTGTATTTCCTTTTTCTGTCCCTGAAAGCTCCTTAGCAATATTGCCAAATTCGGTATTATCGCCAACCTCAGTAACAACAATTGTTCCTCTCCCGCCTGAAATAAAGCAACCGGAATATAGCATATTTTTTCTTTCTGCAACAGGGGTTTTATCGTCCTCAAAAACTGTATCACAATTCTTTTTAACAGGAAGGCTTTCACCTGTAAGCGAAGATTCGTCAACAGTCAAGCCTACTGCTTCAATTAGTCTGCCATCAACCGGTATTTTGTCTCCTGTTTCAAAAAGTGTAATGTCTCCTACGACTAATTCTTGCTGCCCAATTACAGCAACCTTGCCATTACGGATAAGTTTAACCTTTATATCCTCTTTAATTTTATTTAAAGCATCAAAGGCCTTTTGACTTCTCCCCTCCATAATTACTGTAATGGCAACTGCGAGTGAAATTGCGGCAAAAATTGCTATCCCCTCAACAAAATCCGCAGTTCCTTGTGTAATATAATGAATAATATTTACGATGACGGTAATAATTGCTGAAACAATCAGCAGAATAATCATTGGTTCTTTTGCAGCATGAAGAATACGGAAGATCAAAGGCTTTGGTTTTTTCTTTGTAAATGAATTTGTTCCGTATTTTTTTGCGTTTTCAATAACCTCAATATCACTTAGTCCTGTTTGGGCATTTGTACCTAATCGCTCAAGAGTCTGTTTAAAAGTTTCTTTAAATGCTTTCATTTTAGCCTTGTATGATATAGTTAGCAGCTAAATCATACTCTCCTTTCTAATAATTGTTGCTTATTTCCTGCCAATTTGAGCTGATTTCATTTTCCTAAGTTTTTACTATAACTGAGCTAGACGCTGTGGACTTTTTATTTTAACCTATAGTTTAACTCTTTGAAGGAGTGTATTACCATCTGTAACTATTTTATTATATCATTGCAATCCTTTCAATATTATTATAAAAAAAGACTTTTAGCACAATTCGAAAGAATCACACTAAAAGTCTGGTTACCGTTTAAGGTTATAAAGCCAGGTGCTTACACACCAGGATGTTGACTTTATAGTTACAACTACTCCCTTTTAATGAGTAAAGTATAGCATTTCACTTTTTATATGTCAACAAATTGAAAATCTCGAAAAACGGTGGTATGAGTAACAAGTGATAATGTCTTATTGTAACACAAGTGATTATGTCCTAAAGTTTGAAAATAAGGATATAATTGAACCTCGCGATTATTATGTTAACGAGAGGATGTACAATGAGAAAGGTAGATTTAAGAATGAAAGAAGAACATAAGTATGAAATTATTAAAAAATTAGTGGATTCAGATGGAAACAAGGATGCCGCAGCCTTAAAAATTGGATGTACAAGAAGGCACTTATCCAGATTAATTAATGGTTACATTTTGCATGGTAAGAGATTCTTTATACATGGTAATAGGGGCAGATCCCCTGCATGTGAGATTTCTGAAGAAGATCGAAAAACCATAATTGACCTATACCGCACAAAATATTATGGGGCAAATTTTAAACATTTTGCAGAATTGCTGGGAAGTTTTGAAAAAATGTCAGTTTTGCTAAGTACTATTAATACTTTAATGGCAGGCGCCAAAATATTATCCCCTAAAGCCAGAAGAATTACAAAGAAAAATATGAAGATTTCATTGAAAGCACAGCAGAAAAAAACCTCTTCTAAGAAGGAAATCGCTAAAATAGCCAAAGCCATTATTGATGTTGACGATGCACACCCACGCAGACCAAGATGCGCTTACTTTGGAGAAATGATCCAAATGGATGCCTCCTTGCATATTTGGTTCGGAAATCAAAAAAGCCAGCTGCACGTGGGTATTGATGATGCTACTGGTGCTCTAGTCGGAGCATATTTTGACAACCAGGAGACGCTCAACGGCTATTACAATGTATTGTATCAAATCCTTACCAATCACGGGATACCTTTTATGTTCTATACTGACCGCCGGACAGTCTTTGAATACAAAAAGAAAAATGCTCCTCCTATTGAAGAGGACACTTTTACTCAGTTCAGTTATGCTTGTAAACAGCTTGGAATTCAAATTAAGACAACGAGTATACCTCAGGCTAAGGGGCGCGTAGAGAGGCTGTTTGGCACTTTACAATCACGCCTGCCAATCTTATTAAGGTTAGCAGGCGCAACCACCATAGAGCTAGCAAATAAATTCTTAAACAACTACTTAAAAGAATTCAACACCCAATTCAGCTCACTTGCCAATCATAGCAAATCTGTCTTTGAAAAGCAACCAAGCGATGAAACCATTAATCTTACTCTTGCCGTGTTAGCCAAGCGTAAAATTGATAATGGTCATAGTATCCGTTGTGATAATGTGTTTTATAAGCTTATAGATTTTAATGGGTTACCCGTCTACTACCACAATAAGACTCCCGCACTAGTGATTAAAGCATTTGACTCCAATTTCTTTGCCAGTGTCTGCGATAAAACATATGCTCTTGAAATAATTCCAGACCATGAACTTACATCCAGGAACTTTACCTTCGATTACGTTGCCGTCAGCCCTCGCAAGAGGTATGTTCCACCAATGTCTCACCCTTGGAAACACTCAACCTTTGACAAATTTGTCGGCTCCCAGAAACATCACTATGAGCAGTCATTTATGGATGCAGCCAATCCTGAGTCATATCAATACAAAGAAGCATAAATGCTGTTCTCTATATTACAAATATAATGATCATTTCAATTTCTGTAATTTTCATGCTTATTCAGAGCGCCTTGAAAATTCATATTCGTGTTTTATTAACTGATTTTATTATTATTTGGGTCCTTATTATTGCTCCTAATTTTTATCTGTTTTTGTTGAAAATTTCTCTATAGAATTTGTAATATAAATCGATTCCTTTTTAAAAATATACTTCCCCGTTCGGAGAATGTTCTGTTTTTTATCCTTAATTTACTCGCTTTATTTGGAGCCGATGTTTGCTATTTTTTAGGACATTTTCAAAAACGCTTGACATAACTTCATAAATGAGTTTTTAAGCATTGAAATTATGGATAACATAAAAAGTAGCAGATTAAGATTTTTAATTGCAAATTACTCACAATAACACAGTTAAAAGCAAATATAAAATATGATTTGTAACCATTAATATGACCATTAAATTTGATGATAAACCATTTGAATATCAGCAGTGAAATAAGAGTCCTATATTTTAGTCAGAAATAGTGGACAAATAACATCCTTGAACAATAACCTTTTTAAAAGATAATAGTTCAATGGCGGAGAAGGAGGGCATGGCATAATGCACCTAAGAAAATAAACATAAACAATTGCAAAGCACGAGTTGTATGGTTGGATTATGCTCAATAGAAAAACAAACCGCTTTTCGATTGTATTTTTAAAAATTGAAACGGGCAAGATTAGGATCTGTCTGTAGTATCACGTTATTGAGATGCCAATTTGGTATCTCAAAGTGTAAAACTGCACATTACAGAATCCAATAACTGCAAATTATCAGAACCAAGATTTTAGCAGAGGCAGCGAATATAACTCACAACGACACATTAATACCTACTAAACTGCAAAATATTTAAACAATAAAAAAAAAGGCAGTTCAGCATTTCCTAATATGCAAATAGATTACTCTAGACTTGACAAGTGCATTCCTCGGAATGAAATATCCGAAAAATTCGGAATGAGATGTCCGAAAACTTCGGAATAAAACATCCGAAATCTTCGGAATGTGATATAATATAAACATCAATTGTAGAACCAATAAAGGGGTGGATAATTATGAGTCTGACAAAAGCAGGGTATCGAAAAAGAATTATAGATAATCAAATAGAAAAGAATTTACAGGCATTCGGAGCGGTTTGCATCGAAGGTCCAAAATGGTGCGGCAAGACCTGGACTGCCTTGAATCAAGCAAATAGCGCCTGCTATATTGCAAGTCCGGAGAATAATTTTCAATATAGAACAATGGCACAGTTAAGCCCGGATCTGGTTTTGCAGGGGGATTCCCCCAGATTGCTTGATGAATGGCAGGAAGTACCTGCTTTGTGGGATGCAGTGCGTTTCACAGTTGATCAGACACAGCAGAGAGGTCAGTTCATTCTTACCGGATCTTCTACACCGAGGCAAAAAGGGATTCTACATAGTGGCACTGGTCGTATTGCGAAAATACAGATGAGGTCAATGTCACTCTTTGAATCAGGAGACTCTAGTGGCAGCGTTTCATTAATGGAACTTTTTTCTAATCCTTTGACGACAGTTCAAACCGGTGAAGTCCATCTTGACGAATTAATATCTCTTACTGTACGTGGTGGTTGGCCTGCAAGTCTTGGATTGCAATTGAATTTAGCCGCTGAATTACCTAAAGAATACATAAAAAATGTCATTGATGAAGATATCCGCCGTGTTGATGGTATCAGCAGGAATTCACACAAATTAATGTTGCTTTTGCGATCCATCGCACGAAATGAGAGCACTGTCGTTAGCAATCAGACACTCTTAAAAGATATGAAAGAAGATTTTGGGGAATCGATTAATACGGATACTGTTGCTGACTATCTCAATGCTCTAAATAGATTGTTTATTTTAGATGATCAACATGCTTTCACCCCGAATTTACGGTCTTCAATTAGAGTTGGAAAATCTGCCAAACGGCATTTTACTGATCCTTCACTAGCAGTAGCTTTGTTGGGAGCAACCTCTGATAGATTGATGAATGATCTGAACACTTATGGCTTCCTATTCGAGTCAATGTGTGTCCGAGACTTGCGAATTTATGCAGAATCCTTTGGTGCACAACTTTTGCACTATCGTGATGATTCAGGAAGGGAGATTGATGCAGTAGTAGAATTACCTGATGGCAAATGGGGGGCATTTGAAATAAAGCTAGGTGCCAATCAAATTGAGAAAGCCGCTAATGACCTTATTGCGATAAAGAAATTTATGGAATCAGATGCAAAATCGAAAGCTCCTGACATTCTGTGCGTAATCTGTGGTCTAACAAATATTGCATATACCCGAGCGGATGGTGTAATGGTTATCCCTATAACTGCACTTAAGCATTAAATTTGGTGTCATTGCCAACGTCTATTTCAATACCCCATATCCTATGCTTCATACGGTGCTTGAGACAGGCGGGGTTTTCGTCGTTGATGAACTTAACTCCAAGCTTCATCCCTTGCTGGTTCGAGCTTTTTTGATAACATTTTTACAACAATTTGCTGTTTTAGACTGTTTTTTCGCTTTGTTTTGTGGTTGTTTCCGCTGTATTTTTCAGGGTATTAAAAAACCTTGTAGCTACTGATATCAGAGGCTTACAAGGTTTTAATTTTGGCGGAGAAGGAGGGCATGGCATAATGCACCTGAAAGAATAAAACAAACACAAAGCACAAGTTGTATGGTTGGATTATGCTCAATAGAAAAACAAACAACTTACTATTGCCTATTATTATACGGACACAAGCGGGCAGATATTATTGTCCAATGTTATTACTGGAACCTATATTGTTGAACAGATGGAAGCTCCCGTGGATTATGAGAAAGCTGCTGCGGTGACCGTTACGGTTAGCAAAAGTGCTACTACCACTATTTTCGTTTACAATCCGATTCTTTATGATTTCTCTGTCGATGTAAATGTTCCTTCAAATGCCGGGCAATTTGAACCTTTTCTAATAAACACTGAATTTAGAAACAAAGGCGGGAAGGCTGCAATCAATGTTCCGGTGAAGATTTCATTTGAAGGAACTATCCTTTACGATACTGCGGTTTCAATTCCTGCTGGTGGTTCTTTAACGAAAATAATTTCTACGAGTAGCGATATTCTTGGAAATAAAACAATCCTTGCATCCATAAACGAAAGCAAAACAAAACGTGAATCCTATTCATTAGATAATACCGATAGCGCGTTTATAACAATCGATGCAGCAACCAATCTTAAAATTGAATTTATTACACCGAATATGGACTACCGTGAAGGGACTACAGTTATTTCTACCTTTCGTGTAAGGAATATTGGGTCCGTCCATATGACACCATCAAGTAATTTAAGTGTCGGGCTAAATATCTCATACATTCAGCTCAGTCTTACTAAAAGCATTATTGTTCCAAATGCAACACAGATTATTATTCCTTTTGGTGGTGATAATCTAGTCTTCTTTAAATGGACAGTTCCACTTGGCACCGCAGGAGTCCAGTTCAAATTTATTGCAACAATTGATCCTACAAATAGTATCGCAGAAACAGCAGAATCGGATAATATCATTATCTTATTTAGAACAATAACCGAAAAGAAATCTTCACAAACACCAGATACTATTTATGAAGATAAGAAACCAAGCTGGTATAATTCCACAACCCCACCTTCAAGAATATCTTGCAATGCCTATACTTGGGCCATCTGGGAATGGGAAAACAGTTGGTTTGTCAGGAAATCTTATGCGCTACAGCTTGCTTCAAATGTACCAAGTATAGTGCCCGACATCAACTCGCCTTCTAGGAAAATAGAGTTTGGTATCTGGTCAATGGGTTCAGGTTATGGATTTACGCTTGACTGGAATATAGGATTGCAATCCATTCCAGGGTTTATTTTCCCGAATTCCACAGCTTACACTCTTCCCCAGACGGCATCAATTTACCTCCCTGAATTTATGTATGATACTTCAAACGGAAAGTGTCGGGCACTAGAAAATATAGGATCAGGCAGATTTTCACTCCCGATAAATCCAAATTCCAAAAATAATACAAGGCTTCACTTCACACCAATATGGTTCCCTGATGGCAGTTATATCTGCCAAGGTCTGGCGGAGGATATATGGACCCCGTCTGGTATGATATATGGTAATTTTAACTCGAACGAAATTAAAATAAGCGGATCAATCTACGACGATTGGTACGTTAAAGGAAGGTAGGTAAAGTAAATGAAAAAGGTTTATATAGCAAGCCCGCTTCGGGGTAATATTGAAGAAAACATAGAAAACGCAATTAAGTATTCGAGGTATGCGATTATGGAATGCGGAGTGCTTCCGCTGACACCACATATTTTTCTAACACGCTTTTTAGACGATACTATCGAAGAAGAGCGTAATCTTGGAATCCAAGCCGGCATGCAAATGCTGGAGGAATCCGAAGAGTTATGGGTTTTTGGAGATGTTATATCGGATGGAATGCAAGCAGAAATAGCAAGAGCCACGGAACTTGGGATGCCCATCGAGTATATCGATGGCTCCGAGATTTTGATGGATCATCAAATGTGTATGGGAGGAATATAAAATGAATATCAAAAAAACACAGTATAAAAAGATATTTGCAATGGTTTTGGTCATCTTGATTATTTGTACGATGTGGGTTATAAGTGCTTCTGCAACAGGGGATGTTGCAGGAGCCATCGAAAACACATGGACCGCTGCAAAGGTGCAGATTAAGAGCGTGGTTAATAATGTGGTGTTCCCTATTATTGATTTAATCCTTGCCATCCTTTTCTTTACCAAGATAAGCCTTGCATATATGGATTACCGGAAGCACGGACAATTTGAGTTCACGGCACCAGCAATTTTATTTGCCTGCCTTGTCTTCACACTTACAGCTCCATTATATGTATGGGGGATTATTGGGATGTGATTGTTGAATGGCAATTATTAGCGATTTATGATTATATAACTATAATTTTTTTTAAATTGTCAATTACAATATCAATTTCTTCCTTGGCTGTGTATCTTCCAAGACTAAACCGTACAGCGCCACGTCCAACATCATTTGAAACCCTCATTGCCTCTAAAACAGGAGATATGGCAGTCGATCCCGAGTGGCATGCTGAACCTGTCGATGCTGCTACTCCACTTAACCCAGATAAAACTTCATGACCGTTATGCCCTAAAAAACTTATATTCAAAGTGTTTGGAAGTTTCTTTTCTGGATGTCCATTTAGATGTATTTTCTCACCAAATATTTCTTTGAGGTTAAAATAAAAATAATCTGTTAAATCCTTGACTCCATGGCTTTTAAGAGCCTCCATTGAAATTTCACAAGCCTTTCCTAGGGCAACATCAAATATTGTATTTTCAGTTCCTGCACGTTTGCCAGATTCATGACCAGCTCCATGTATTAGTGGTTCAATCTTAATTCCGTTTCTGATATACAAAGCACCTATTCCTTTGGGTGCGTATAACTTGTGCCCTGCAAGAGTAAGGAAATCAATGCCTAGTTTTTCAACATCAATAGGAACTTTCCCTATCGATTGAGATGCATCGGAATGAAATAAGACATCATGACTTCTGCAAATTTTAGCAATTTCTTCTATTGGTTGTAGTGTTCCGATTTCATTATTTGAATGCATGATTGTAACCAGAATTGTTTTATCAGTAATCAATTTTTCAATGTCTGATGGATTAACCATACCATATTCATCAACTTCCAGATAGCTGACTTCATATCCGAGCTTCTCTAAATAATGACATGGGTTCAGTATCGCTGGATGTTCGATTTTGGAAGTGATGAAGTGATTACCTTTGTTTTTATAAGTATGGGCTACCCCCTTGATAACGGTATTGTTTGATTCGCTTCCACCACTTGTGAAGGTGATTTCTTCAGGTAGACTATGCAGCAATTTTGAAACCTGTTCTCTTGCGTGTTCGACAGCAATTTTAGAAGCAATTCCTAATTCATGACTACTAGATGGGTTTCCATAATTCCCATAAATATAAGGAATCATAGCATCCGCCACTTGTTGGTCTATTGGAGTTGTTGCATTATAATCTAGGTAGATCATGCGGTTCTCCTCTCATTTAATTTTTATTCCTGCTTTTAGTGGGTGTAATCAACAACCCTGATTGAATCTCCAAGCTTGTTTTTAATTGCAGTTTTCATTTGTTCTGCATGAGGACACGGAAATCCTATCGGGTTCCCTTTTGTAATACAAGAAGCTAAAACTATAGTATCAGCGCCTCTTTTCACCATCTCTGCAGTTCTTGTCACAGCCTTTTTGCCTGGGCACCCACCACAGGTGTTAACTCCGATTACTTCAATGTCTTCACTGATTCCCTCGAAAGCCATTTTTTTTGTACTCATCACTTTAAAGCAAGTCGTTGCCGGGCACATATCCTCGGTCTGCATACATCTGATTAATCCAACTTTCATATCATAAATTCTCACTTTCATTAAATGGCATAAATCTGTTTCTATAACTCTGAAATAAATTAATAAGTTATGACATTATTTAAAATTTAGACTCATTTTTACTCTTATTATTGCAATTATAGTATCATTTTGTACATTGCCTAAAAAAATAATTTTAAGGTGATCTCCGTTTTTATCCAGAAATCACCTCGTGCATTTTTCATAATTATAACATTTCTAAAGTATAAAATAATCTTATTGGTAAAACATTTAAGAAGCTGTTAAGAAACAAGTCATCATTTTATGATTAAATTCCAAAACTGAAATCTTTCATTTTCAATTTGCAACTCAATTCTTCAAATGTCCCATCATTTTTTCATACTCATCTCGTGTTAATTCGCCTTTTGCATATCTTGTTTTCAAAATCTCCAGTGGTGCGTTCAATGAATGACCCTGCAATGACTGATCCATAGGTCGATGTGATCTTCCGGAAAAAGTCCTAACCACAAAGAACAGAATCGCAACAAATACTATCAAAACTAAAATTGCAATTAATATTCCACCCCAACCAAAATAACCCATCATGCCGCCATTTCCAAAATAATTACTATTTCCCATCATTCCTTTAAATCCTCCGTTTGTCGTTACAACACCATTTGTTCCCATCATGCCAGAGCTCATTAGCGTCATCATTCCAGTTGGATAACCTGAAAGGTAGTTGTATCCAAGTCTGATATGGAATGCTGTTAGTGCAGCGGATCCATCTCCCCCAATTTTAATATCCATCTGGTCATGCATCGCTGTATTTCCAATCATCGCTTCCATGACAGAATCGCCCAGTTCTTCAAGCTTATCCTGGCTTACCTTGTCAACATTGATTTTATCATTGCTTTGAACCCCTTGTTCTGTTTTGATTTCTGACATGATTGTGTCAATACTTTTTAGTGTCATTTCATCTGCTTGAACAGTGATAGCCATGGCGAAAATTGTAACTAGCATGATAGACAATGCTATTGCTAATAATTTTTTCATACTTTGAATCCCCTTCCTTTTTGATAAATGTAGAAATTGATTATATCATTCAGTAATAAAGTGTGTTGTGTCGCAAGGCACACTAACTGTTGCTTATATTATTATCAATAAAAATCTATTGACTTATTTTATCAAATCCATCTTTTTCATTTTATATTCATCTTGCGATATTTCTCCTTTTGCATACCTCTCATTCAAAATAGCTATTGCATTGTGCGTGCTTGAATGCGCATCATTCCCTGAGTTTGTGTATGTATTTGCATTATTGCCTCTATCAAACATTTTATAAAAAACAAATATGCACCCAATAAGCAAAATCCAAAATCCAATCATCATAGTCTAATCCTCTTTCTTTCTATTGTTGTGTGATAATACCCTTTAAAATTCGATATGCAAAGTTCTATTAAAATGTAATAAGTCTTATCCTTTTCTTACAGTTTTATTTTACTCCCTTTAAGTGAAGATTTTATGGAGACTATAATATTTATTTCAATTCTAAACATAATATCTTGCAAATCAGTAAAAATTCATACGCTTTTATATTTGTATATAACAGATACGTTGTATATCAAAAACATTTTAGACAAAAGAATCTAAATCGTGAGCATTTATATTTAAAGAAAGGATGTGATTATAATTGTTAACCTGGATTGAAAGTTTATTAAATGGTATGGGAGATGCGGTGTCAACCGGTCTTACAAATGCATGGAACACCATCTCAAGTTCTATATGGGACAAACTAATCGAGTGGATATACAAAGCTATCTTTGATGCATTGGCAGATTTTTTTACACAGATGAGTGGGATGGGACTCAATTTGTTTGATTTATTATGGATCAAATCCGTGCTGAAACTTTTCTCCATGTTTGGCTGGGCACTTTTTGTTTGTGGTCTGGTTGTTTGTATTTTTGACGTTGCAATCGAATCTCAAAGCCAAGGTAGAGTTAATGTCCGATCAACTGCAATAAATTGTTTGAAAGGATTTCTTGCAGTTAGCCTATTCACTGTAATTCCTATTGAGCTTTACAAATTCTGCGTGAACCTTCAAAACATTTTTGCAAGAGATCTATCTAGCATATTTGCTTCACAAGCAGGTGGAATCAATGGGGTGGCTAGTGCGGCAAGAATAGCAATATCAATGATTCCAGGGGTGCCAGGACTCTTTAATCTATTTGCAATCATAGCCCTTGGGTACTGTGTCATTAAAGTGTTTTTTGCAAATATCACTCGCGGAGGAATCCTCATCATCCAAATCGCAGTGGGCAGTCTCTATATGTTCAGCATTCCACGAGGGTACACAGACGGATTTAATAGCTGGTGTAAACAAATCATTGCTTTATGCCTGACCGCATTCATGCAGACAACTCTGTTGTTTTTGGGATTGCTAACCTGGCAGACAGATATGCTGCTAGGAATCGGAATCATGATGGCAGCAAATGAAGTTCCACGAATTGCTCAGGCATTCGGGCTTGATACCAGTTTAAAAGTCAATATGATGTCGGCGGTTCATACCACAAGCACGGCTGTCAATTTAACAAAATCTTTAATTACAAAATAGAAAATAGAGAGGATTAAAAAAGCATGAACACCTATATCTACCCACAAAACCTAAAAGCCCAAGCGAATCTATGGCTATGGAGTTTAAAAGATATTTCTGTCATTGGGATATCAGCACTTGTTTCTGTTCTTTCACTATCGCAGATAAGACAATTCATGCCGCTTGTTTTAACAGCAGGGTATGCGTTCCTTACAATCCGCCTGGACGATATGACCGTTTTGGATTTCATTAAACGCGCAGTTCGGTTCTTTATAACCACACAACAGTATTATGAATGGAGGATGAAAAAATAAATGAAACAAACGATGAAAAACCAAAAAGGTGTTCAGCAACTCATCGGTATCGAAAATTTTAGTCGAAATGGAATTAAAACAAACGACCATAGCGAGCTTGTGTTTTTTCTTGTTAACCCAACCAATATCTCTGTTTTATCCCAAACAAGCATCGCGACAAAAGTGCGGCATCTCATGACGCTGCTCTCCACCCAGCCAGATATTGATATATGCTGCATGGATGCTTGTGAATGTTTTGATGAAAACAAAAATTATTTGAAGGAGCGATTAATCGAAGAAACCAATCCTAAAGTGAAAGCAATGCTGCAAAAAGACTTGGAATTCCTTGATGAGATTCAGATTCAAATGTCCACTGCCAGGGAGTTAATGTTTATCGTGCGTCTTAGGGATGGATCCGAAGAGCAGTCCTTTTCAAACCTTAACCGAATAGAAAAATCTATTAATGAACAGGGATTCGATGTAAAGCGGGCTGCTAAAGAAGATATAAAAAGATTCCTTTGTGTATATTTTGGACGAACTATCCCTGAAAAGGAAATACCTGATGCGGATGGCGGAAACGAAATTGCAAGATGGGTCATTCCAAACTAACGTGAAAAGGAGAACATAAAAATGCTAAAAGGTAAGAAAACTATACCCTCTACGGTTGAAATTGAAAAGGCACAGCTCAAAGATTTCTTTGATATGATCTCGCCTTCCACCATTAAATTCAATCCCGACTATTATATCTGCGGAGATAGCTATCGCTGTGTATGGGCTATCCGTGAGTATCCGCCTACAACAACCGACCAGGCAATTCTGTGCCGGTTCGGGGATAAGGAAGCAATAACGCTGCATGTTTATTCCAGATTTGTCGATGCCAGCGAGCAACGCAAGATAATCCAAAACGCCACAAGGAAGAACCGGATGATGACTGGCGGTACAGATATCCAAGACACCATAACTGCCGAAGGCAACTTGGAAGATGTGGTAGAGCTCCTCTCCAATATGCGAAGAAACAAAGAGCCGCTCCTGCATTGTGCGGTGTTTATAGAACTTACGGCAACAAGCATTGAGAAACTAAGAGAACTCCAGTCAGAGGTCCAGATGGAGCTCGCCCGCTCGAAAATCAGTATTGATCGACTTACTTTAAG
>JBBQKF010000075.1:0-14790 GCA_038326615.1 Saccharofermentanales bacterium
ATGTTATAACTGATTCAGATCCTACATTAACAGATGATTCAGTTTCTGCATTAACACCTGATTTAAGATTGTTCATGTTTTGTGGGAGTGTACTTACCAATATTGAAATCGATAACAAAGTTGCAAGTAATTTGCGGTGTAATTTCATATTAGTTCCTCCAAATTTTTAATTCTTTTTATATAAATCCGCATTGCAGATTTTAAACTTGGTGATAAATTTCTATTTCAAACTTTTAAGTAATTACGTGTTATAAGTTTAAATTTTAGGTATTTCTAATGGTTCAATTTTTTATGTGTTTATTAATTAGATTATTTGTGTGTGTAATTATTCGATTCGTATTTATGGTTCTAGCGTTATTTTTCCAAATTAATTATTTAATAATTAACAAAATGAATTTTATTATATTTAGCATATTGCTCTGCATATGAGCTTGAAGGACAATATATATTTAGTTTGTCGCATCCACTAAATGCATCTTTCTATTTTAATTAATTTAAATTATCTTGTGGTAAACTTTCTTGCCCTTGCGGATTATCGCTTCACTTTCAATAAAGTCGGCTTTTGTAAACTGTCTTGCAGGGTCTGCGACTACAACATCATTCAAATATACTCCACCTTGTAAAATTAGTCGCCTTCCCTCACCTTTCGAAGGAATTAGCCCTGCTTTTAACATAAGGTCTAGCATACCAATACCATTTTCTTTCTCTTCATCAGAAAGCGAAGTAAAGGACATAGTATCACTTTTGCCACCTTGTTCAAAAAGAGCTTGAGCCTGAGCCAAACAGCGGTTTGCTTCTTCTTGCCCATGTACAATTTGGGTTACTTCATAAGCCAGGCGCTTCTTAACTTCGTTAATCTTCTCATCTTTATAAGTCTCGAATTCTCTTATTTCATCCATCGAAACGAAAGTTAATAACTTCATACAATTAATTACGTCAGGGTCATTTGTATTTCTCCAGTATTGGTAGAAATCAAAAGGAGAGGTTTTCGCTGGATCAAGCCAGACAGCACCCTTCTCAGTCTTGCCCATTTTCTTGCCTTCACTTGTTGTAAGGAGCTTAAATGTAAGTCCATAAACTTCTTTAGCTTCCTTTTTGCGAACAAGGTCAATGCCACCTAAAATGTTAGACCATTGGTCATCTCCGCCAAGCTGCATCATGCAATTGTATTTTTTGAAAAGGTGAAGAAAGTCATATCCTTGCATAATCATATAATTAAATTCAAGAAATGAAAGTCCCTTCTCGAGTCTTTGTTTAAAACACTCTGCTGAAAGCATTCGGTTAACAGAAAAATGCGCACCTATGTCCCTAAGAAAATCAACATAATTTAAATTTAATAGCCAATCGCCGTTATTCACCATAAGCGCCTTACCCTGTGAAAAATCTACAAGAGTTGACATCTGGCTTTTAAAACAGTTTGCATTGTAATTAATTATCTCTTTTGTCATCATTTTGCGCATATCAGTCTTGCCAGAAGGATCGCCAACCATTGCAGTTCCGCCTCCTAGTAAAGCAATTGGCATGTGCCCTACCTTTTGCATGTGCGACATTACCATAAGAGCAACAAAGTGACCTACATGCAAACTATCAGCGGTTGGGTCAAAGCCTATATAAAATGCAACTCCAGGTTTACTTAAAAGCTTTTTTATCGCTTCTTCGTCTGTAGTTTGCGCAATATATCCGCGCTCTTTTAAAGTGTCAAAAATTGTCTGCATTTCAAATCCTCCAAAATCAAGGGGATGCTGTTTGTCTATCTAAATTAATCCCCGAGTAATTCCGTACATTATATCATAAGAAAAGAATTCCGTGAATACAGCTAAGACTCTCCGGTGCGTTTGTTTCTTACAATAACAATTGTTAAAATAATAAATACAAATATAAAAGCAACCTGCATAGCTAATTCCTTATACAAAAAGGAAATGTCAAAGTTTTTATTAATGTCAGATAGTGAAATAAGCTGATTTGCACGAACGAACCAATAAGTGGGAGTGAAACTTGCAATTCTCAAAACACTTTCCCCAAGCAGGAATTGAGGGACGAAAACGCCGCTTATAAAACTTAAGCCAAGTGCAAGAACATTAACAATTGCAGCTTGTGCATTTCTACTTTTTATTACTAAACCAATAAAAAAGCTAATACTTACGAATACTATAGTGTAAATAAAAGTGTTAACAGCATAGTACAAAGCGCTAACATTCATTATCGATTTGCCAAACAACGCAAAAGAAAGTCCATACATTATCAGCCAGACAACAAATGCAAAAATCAGATTCCCGAAAAACAACTGCAGGTTCATTGAGCTAACCGTCATAGGCGATGCAGTATTTCTTCTTCGCAAGTCAGTGTTCTGGAACGTAATCATAAATGATGAAATCCCAAGTAAAATTATGGCAAACAAGGAATATGCAAAATAATTGAAAAAGTAAACGCTGTTATTTACGCTGATTTTCTTTTCGTCAAAAGATATTCTGGAAATTTCGGCAGATTTTGCCAGGTCAGATTTTATAAAATTAACAATTTCTTCCTGAGAAGAAGTTTTTGAATATGATGCATAAATCCTTGCTAAAAAATCTTGTATGAGTCTGATAATAGTATAGTGAATAAAATGCATCAGTTATTACATTAACCGGGTTGAGAAACGCCATTGCCGGAACTGCTGATGTCACGGCGTATTTAACAGAAACCTGCATCATGCCTGCAAGGAAGGAAAGTGTCATCGTTGTCCCAATAAGAAATGCGGTTTTGATTCCTTCTCCTCCTTTAAGAAGACTACTAATCATAGCACCGAAGGATACACCCATTATGCAAGCCGATATGCACAAAACTATAATATAAATTATCGAGCTGCCAAAATCCACTTTCACAACAAATGCAAGATACAATAGCAACAGAAAAATCGACATAAGTTGCACTAATGAAGCGGCACTAATGGAAGACAGGAAGGTTTTGATTTTGTGAGTCGGAGCAACATTTACTCTTGCAGCTTGGGGTGAAAGGTCAGCTTGAATTGCATGAATTTCTTTCATTCCCAAAAATCCGCCATAAAGACATGCCATCGCAATTACTGTATAAAAATAAATCAATGTGTTATTAGGCGAAATGGGCGATTTCTGTTCGCTTTTAAAATTTGATGGCTGATTTCCGATTGCGCTTATTAATCCTTTATTTATTGCATCTGGATTTTTCATTACTATGTTTTTCTAATTTTTTTAATTCTATTTCTACGAAATTTTAGTGCTTATTTGATTGAAATTTGAGAATCTTTTTTGATGAAATTTGAAAATTCGTAATTTAAAAAATAACGAACATATCAAGTAGAAATTTCGAAATTTTTTTTGATAACTTGCATGTAAAATGGTTCAAATTAGAAAATACTCTAACAGTGAAACATAAAGTATCAATGCTAGAGTAATTTGTCTAAACACGTAAGTTTTAATACAATTTGGCGCAATTCGAATTGTGCGGAAAACTGCAAACAGCAGTTATTAAAGTAGTTATAAAATAGGGTTAGATATCTTTACCTGTTTGTATTTTTCGAAATTGCAATACTTCATATGACATATGCGGTTCAACACTATTGTTTCCTGGATAGTATCAATTCCTAGTTATTTGTTTTTTGACATAAACTTTTGAATTCATTTTCTTTGAGCAGAAATTTCAGCTCGTTCAAGCTGTGTATCAAGTATTATTGTTGATTGCGAAGTAGTTAGAATTAACATTGTGGTTTTATCCTGGATAATTTGAAGATTAGCAATTTGGTTTGTAAATGAAATAATTGAAAGTATATTAATATGCGTCATCCTTTTATTGCTCCCATCATAATTCCTTTTACAAAATAACGTTGCATAACAGGATACACCATAATTATTGGCATTGTTACAATGACTGTGATTGTCATTCTGACACCTTGTGGCGTCAATTGAATTGTATTTTTAAGATTGTTTATTTCTTGGGGTGTCAAATTTTGTATTGATGTAGCAGTTCGTTGTGCTTCAGAAAGGTAATTGTACAACACAAGTTGTAGCGTTGTTAATTCAGGTTTAGAACAATATAAATAATTATCAAACCAGGAATTCCAATGCCCAACAGCAGAAAATACAGCAACTGTTGCTAATATTGGTTTTGACAGTGGCAAAATTATTTTTCGGAATATCGTAAGTATGCTTGCCCCATCAATCATTGCTGACTCTTCGAGCGATGCTGGAAGTTGCTCAATATATGTTTTAATGAGTATTACAAAAAAGGCGACTAATGCACCGGGTATAATATAAACTAGAAAATTATTCCTAAGTCCATATGCTTTAATAACAAGATATCCTGGTATAAGGCCTGCACTAAAGTACATGGAGATAATGAGAAATCGGTAAAAAAACCTACGTAATGGCAATTCCTTTTTTGTCACCAAATATGCATAAAATGAACTTATTAAAATAGTCAGAGTAGTACCAGTAACAACTCTTAAAACTGACAGAAAAAAAGCTGGATATATGTTTTTTAGTTTTAGGACTGACTCATAATTATAAAGAGAAAATCCTGCAGGGAATAGCACTATTCCTTCGTATACTTTTCTAGGATCGCTTAGCGAATATATGAATATGTAATAAAAAGGATATATACATGCAATCGTAAAAAGCAACAAAAACGTCACATTAAGAATGTCAAATATTTTTATTGAACCTGTCCGCTTTTGCATGTTTCAATTGCCTCCTTTGATTTTATAGATTCGAAAACTTTGAATTTTAAAATATTGATACACCTCTAATTTTTTTTGATAAAGAATTTGCACCAAATAGTAAACCTACACCAATCAATGTTTTCATAATTCCTATAGCGATTCCATACGAATAATCATTATTTGCAAATCCAACTCTGTAAACATAAAGATCTAGTACTTCTATTTTGTCTGCAACAAGTGAATTGTTGAAAACAAAATACTGTTCAAATCCTACAGAAACCATGCTGCTTATTGACAGCAATAATAATACTATATATGTAGCCATTAATCCCGGAAAAGTTACATGTCTTATGCATCCGAAACGCCCTGCACCATCAACTTTTGCAGCATCATAAAGTTCAGAATCTATTCCTGCAATACCAGCTAAATATATTATTGCACCCCAACCTAATCCCTTCCAAAGCCCTAACAATGTTTGAAAAATAAATACCATTTTTTCTTCGCCAATTATGTTAGTAGCATCAGCAATAATCTTATACTTCAATAATATTTGATTGGCTAATCCTTCATAAGAAAAAATTGTAAAGGCTAATGAAAATACGATAACCCAACTAATGAAGTTAGGGAGAGTAGTGGTTGTTTGAACAAGTTTTTTGAATCGCTTTGATTTAATTTCATTAAGTAAAATTGCAAATATCATAGGGGCTGGGGAAAGTATCAATCCAAGAAAATAAAATGTAAGTGTGTTTTTCATAACTCTAAGCAAATCACCGCCATCTGTGAAGGCAAGCAGAAAATATTTTAAACCAACAAACGGAGTTTTACTTAACGGTACACCTGCTCTAAAATCATAAAATGCATATATCCACCCAAATAATGGAACATAAGCGAACATAAAAACAAATAAACAAAGCGGTATTGCAAAAAAGAGTAATTTATAGTTCTTTCTTACGTCCTTATTTTTGCTTTCAACTTTTTGTTTTTGTATTTTAGAGATAATTTCTTGCATTTTTTACCCTCGTTCTAATCAAATATTGCAATAGCAATTTCAATTATAGTACCTTTGCATTTGCATATCGGATGAGACTAATTAATAAATTTGATTTACATTATTAGTCCATCCGATAATACAGTGCAAATATGTAAATTTAAGGAGTCGAATTAAGATTGACTATTTCATTTTTTCAATGATTACTTTACTTGCTTCGAATTCAGTCTTCCACCAAGCAAATGCCTCATCTGCACCTGCATCTTTTAGTTCCTTTAACACTTTATTCATTTCTGTGTTAAAAGCATCATCAGATTTTGTCATAATTACTTTAGGTATTGCCTTGGTAATTATATTGTCGAGTTTAACATCAATTCTCTTAATGTCTTCAGGCGTGGTTTTCATAGCCATTCCGATTGGCATAAAAACCTTGGAATCATATGCTTTGTTTTGCTTAATGAGATTGCTAAAAGCCTGGTATGGATAATCGGATTTATAGTATGTATTGTAATCTTTTTGGACTGGAGTAAATGTTTTTGGATCAACAGAAGCTGGATCGCCGAAAATGTTCATTGTCATACCATCTTTTGGATGATTACTTGTTACATTAATACCCAGAAAATTCAAGCTTCCTCCAAATCCAACGCCTCTCTTTTTCCACTTGTCATCATTGAGAGCTTTTGCATCAAGAGATGTTTTAGTTGGAACCATTTTCCCATCAATTATATTGTAGTCGATTCCTTTAAATCCACTCATGAAAAGCCTTACAATATCAGGATCGTTAAATGCATTTATTAAATCCATTGCGCGATCTGAGTTGGGTGAATTTTTTGTAATACAGAATAAATTGCCGGTGTTACCAATTTTATTCGGATACGGAACTGCAACTGAATAAGTACCTTCTATAGGTAGCATTACATATCCTGATATAGAATTTGGGTTTGTTTTGAGTTCATTAGTGTAAAATGCGTTAACAAACCAGTCAACATGACTTGATAAGTATTGACCTGCCGTTGCTTTTGCTGTGTAGTCGTTTAATTTCATAGTGAAGCTATCAGGATCGAACATTCCCATTCTATAAGCGCTATTATAGAATTTTAAATCATTCCATTGTGGACCATTAACATCAGTATAGTTGTTAATAATTTGATTTTGCGAGTTCTGCACATAGCCGTTTGCAGAAAGATTTGTGTACCCGAAATCTAGTACAGATCTCCATGACCATTGTCCAAGTCCCCAATCGTTCCACATCCCAAATGCATAGGTCTTTTTGCCATCTTTAGTTTTAGGATGTTTTTGTTGCATTTGAGAAAGGATTTGCAAAAATTCTTTATCGGTTTTAAACTGTGGATATCCAAGTTCTTTGTAATAATCCCAACGCACAATGTATCCATTCCAAGAAGTTACAACATCTGAAACTGGAGTTCCTGGTGATGTTTGAGTTGGAATAAAATACAACTTTCCTGTATCGTTACTAAAATTACTCTTCATGAAATCTATACGGGCTTTGCTAACAGCTTCAATTGCTTGCCCATTTGTTTTCAGTAAATTGTCCATAGGAATTATCAAATCCCCATCAATCAGTTGTTTTGCATACTCAGATTTCACATTCAAAATGTCAGGTAAATCTCCTGCTGTCAATTGAATTTTAAACTTTTCATCGGTATAAATTACTTGTTTGAATGTAATCCCAGTGAGTTCTTCGAGTTTATTAACAGTCTCCCACGGCCAAAGTGCTTCCTCTGCGGCATTGCTAGCACCAACTGATCCAACGGTAATTGTAACTTTTTTGCCAATGGAACTTGTGTTGCTCGATGTTGATGTTATGGCAGAGCTTTCTTTGCTACTTGAATTTGATGCTTTTTCGCCGCATCCAGCAAGGGTAATCATAATAGAAACAGCTAACACACTTGAAATAATCTTCCTTTTCATTTTAACCATTTAAATAGTCCTTCCTTTCACCAATTTAGATAACCAGAGTAACGAACAATCTGTAAAAACGTATCATGCAAAATATTTCATTAAGCAAACACATATTTACATGGAGCTTCTTACTAGTTGAATTTTATGCCTGTATGACAAATATATGAATGCATTTTTATACTGATATGTTGTATTTATATGTTTTAATTTACTAAAGTTATATCTTGACATTTTTTTCGAATAAATTTGTTGCACTTTTCAATTAATTAGTTGCACTTTTGTGTTGCAATGTAATTAGTCTTGCTTTTTATTGCTGATATTAATAAACTAGAAATGTACCCGCTTAATTATATTTCCATATTATTAAGCGCTAAAAAATTAATGGGAAAATCAGAACAACTTGCGTTCCAATTCCTTCTAGACTTTCAATAATAATCTTTGACTCATTTCCGAAATGCAATTTCAATCGACGATATACATTGTTTAATCCAATATTATCATCGTCTTTTCCCAAATTCTCCTCAGTATTTAGAGATCTCCTTATTTTTTCAAGATTTTGCTCGGTAATCCCTCCACCATTATCCTTAAAGGCTATATTCATTAAACCGTCTGTAATCTTCGAAGAAATTTCAATAATCCCTGCTTTACTATATGGTAAAAATCCATGTACTACTGAATTTTCAACAATTGGTTGCATAATAAATCTCAAAACCATATATTGTAATGCACTATCATCGCTATCAAATTCAAGGTAAATTCCTTCGCCAAATCTTTTGTTAACAATGTATATATAATTCTCAATGTACTCAATTTCTTCTTTTATCGACCAAGTAACTCTATTGCTTGAAAACACAGGGCGAAGAAGTTTGTTGAAAACAACTACTACATCAACAATATTACTTGCTTTAACCATCACTGCCATCCATCTTATCATATTTAATGTATTATAAATAAAATGTGGATTAATTTGAGATTGTAGTATTCTCATTTCCATATGATATTTTTCTTCCTGAATTATCTTGTTGAAGGCAATATTTTTTCTTATATCTTCGGACATTCCGTTAAACTGCTTAATTAATGCACCAATCTCGTTCCCATAATTACTGTTAATTTGAATATCTAGTTTCCCATCTCCAAATTCCTTCATAGCAAACATAAGTTTTTTAAATGGAGAAGTAATTTTAGCTATCCACAAATAATAGATTAGCACCATCGCTAATATGCTAATTAGAAATGTTATAATTAATGTATTTGCCAATACTTTCATGTTGGAATTATACTGACTCATTGGTATCTCATGAATAACAACCCATCCAGTACTCTGCATTTTGTAATATATTAGTTGTGTTTTTCTTGTCTGATCTTTTATAACCATGCTACCATAACTACTTTGGGTGTTTATCAAGTAGCTATATTTGCTCATTTCGCCATATTTTTTAGAAATTCCTCCGCTTATAACCTTGCCAAACTCATCAATAATCTGAACCACTTCCTCATTCGTTCTCATTATTGTTTTATACATTGAAGAAAACTGTTTTTCGGGTATGTTGATTACCATCATCCAGTTTTTAGACTTTTTCGAAATACTTTTAAATGCTTTTGTGGCAGTGATAAAACTAACGTTTTTTTCGCTTGAATACATATCATATCCAATCATCGAGAAGTCCAAAACTTTAATTCCACCGCTCCAACATATTTGTGGAAATTTTTCTCTTGCATTATTAAAAACTTCATATTCTGTGTTCCCTGGAGATGTTATATGATTCAGTTGACGCCATGATCGATTTAATGAAAACCCTAATATCTCCTTTTCATTGCTAAAAAACACTGAGTCTATAAATTCATAATTACCGAGGACGTTTGAAATATATTTTGAAATTGAGTTGAATGTATTGATTGCGTCTAATTCATCGGTTATGTCATCGTTCATATATTTTTGAATATCGATGTTCGACGAAACAACTCTGCTAAACCGATTCGTTTCGTCAATTAGTGAGTTTACATTGTTTTCAAATTGTTGGAAGCTGCCAATTGTAAAGTCTTCCTTCATTGCCCTAAATTCGGACAAAATTGTATTATAGCTCATTACCCCACACAAAGTGAGTATTAATGAAGTAATAAATAAATACGAAAGAACAAATTGGAATTTCAGACTCAAATTCGATGGATTTAATTTATTAATCAGTTTTTTCAAATGAAAACTCCTCTCGCAGTGATTTTTTCTTAAAATCACCCGGACTAAAGCCTGTTTTCACTTTAAAGAATCTGCAAAAATATGTATCATCAGTAAACCCAAGCATATAGGAAATCTCATTTGTCTTTTTCGAAGATAGCATTAACAGTTGTTTAGCTTTCTCTATTTTTAGGTTCATAACATAATCAATAAAATTTTCGTTTGTTTCTTCTTTAAACAGGTGGCTGAAATAATTTGGGCTTAGATTTACATGCATTGCAACAGATTGAAGTGTTATACCTGTCAGATAATTTTGCTGAATATATGTTAAAGCTTTAACTATTTCCTCCCTTGTAGTATTTTCTGCCAATTGTTTTTCTATCATATAAACAAAATCCAAGTATGAACATATGCATTCATCCAAGGTTTCACTTTGTGTAATTGCTGTCCTAAACTTAATATGAGTATAATTTGGTTTCTCGTTAATAATATTAATATAATTGAAATTCTGGTCAAATAATGCCAAAAAACTGGCTATTGCTGACTCTTTACTTAATAAACAGTTATGCTCAAGTGATTTGATTATTTCAATGTACTGATTAACATTTTGGTTGCTCATTCCTTTTAAAAAATCAGGAATTTTTCTTAAAATTGTCAATTTGTTTCTGACACAATCACCAGATATTTTTGTCTCATTATTTATTATTATTCCAAATCCTAATGTGAATTTTTTTAGAATCATATTTTTACAGATTCTATATGAGTTGCCTAATTGATCATAGCCATCAAAAGGAATGCTATGACTGAATGTTGTAGAAATATTAAAACATGAATAGAGAGTTTTTTTAATGTTTCTGAATATTTCACTCATCTCTTCATTTGCATTTTCTATACCATTCCCGCTAGAAATATTCGTGATAAGGACGTAATGATTTATATCATCATGAAATATTTCTCCAAATTTATAACTACTTATGATTTCATTTAAAACATTGAGTAATGACGTTCTTATCAATTGACCTTTGTCGTCCTCAAAAAATGTTTCCAAAGTCGAATATTGATCAATCTCAATTAATCCCAAAACAATATTTTTAGGGCAGATTTTAAAATCATTTTGTTTAATAAACGTTTCCATATCCGAAGTATTCCTGATGTTGTAAAAAATGAATTCTTTTAAGAATTGTTCTTTCAAAAAATCGGTATTGTTTGCTGATAAGTAATTTGATATTCTATGTGGATTTTTACGTATTAAGTTTTGTTTGGTTTTTTCCAGCACTATTTCAAGTTCCGCTTCTGTCATAATCATTTTTAGTATATATTCAGAAACACCCAAAGACATAGCCTTTTTGACTTTAGAAAATTCTTCAATGCAGGATATGATTATTATTTCAATATTTTGATTGTCCTCTCTAATTCTAGAAATTAAATCCATACCACTAATTATCGGTATATTTATATCAGTAATTAAAATATCTGGGGATAATGAACAGTACGCATCCCATGCTTGTTGTCCATCAGAAACATCGGCAACAACCTCCATATCATATTTTGACCAGTTAACAGAATTCTTAAGCCCCATCCTAACAAGCATTTCATCTTCAGCAATAATGACTTTATACATATGTTTCCTCTTAATAAATTGCAGTTTCTGTACTTTGACAAAATCAATAATTGTTTTACAAATTAATTTATTTACAGTCTTATTATCACATATTTTGAAATTAGGTTAAATTAGATTTAAAATACTCAGTAACATTGTATACGTTAATAGTAAAATATTATCTGATTATAAATCGCACTTCCCCCCATAAATTCGCCATTAACTAATTTATTTCGTAATCGAGAGCTTTTTTCACTAGACAGCTTCTAAAACAAAAATTATATCTTGTATCAAAGGCGAACTTTTTGGAATAAGACTTCCTTGTAAATTTTGTTTCACTTCAAATTTTGGAAATTTAATATTTAATATTGGGTCATAATAATATGCAATATATTCTGTATTTTGATCTAACCCGTATATAGTGGGTGAATTTTCCCCCTCGTTGAAGAAGAAAATTAGCACATTTCCCTTTATCCCAGCACAAAAATTCGCAATTCCTTTTTCTCCATCATATCCACCTTCTACACATTCATTATGTGCTTCAAATTTATTAAATTCATAATAGCTTAGGAGATTTTTTACGTTGCCTATTTGTCTCCCTCCTGGCAAATCATAAGCATCCTTCCATAGATTATACCCCCATGACCTTCCATACGGAGAATCACCATGAATATCTCCTTCTATATTAAATACCCACATCACATTTGCTCCATAGGTATAACCTGCACACCCCATTAAGATGGCAGAGGTAAACAAGTAGCGTTGCACCTCCTGTCCACACATTCCGCAAATCCCCTCATAGGATATTTCCGATAAAACAACAGGCATTTTAGGCTCTTTTTGTAGTGCCCTTGTATTTATTTTTAAACTCTGTGCATAAAATTGCCATCCAGAATGTCCGCTTTGAAGCATATCAAAATCAATATCCTTCGCATCTAAAACGCATTCACTTCCTGTGCAACCATTCGCAGGGTGAATGGAAATAGGTCTTTTGTACCCATCTGTTTCTTTGATAAAGGCAGAAATTTCCGACCAAATCCCTTTACTCCAGTTTATATAATTGTCACATTTTTCTTGAGTTTGATTAAGTTCTAAATCTTTTTTACTATTCCCCTCCAAATCATCCTCAATGGTATAAAATGGCATAATGGCTTCCCCAGCTATACACCAAAAAACGGGGAGTGACGCATAGCGGGCAATTAGATAACGCCAATAAGCTTTCATGCTTTCTTTATCCATAAAATTTACGTAATATCCCCAAAAGGCAAAAATACATGGAACTAATCCATGTTCAACCATTGCCGTAATTTTTCTATCCGCCACCTCAAAATAAGTTGGATTTATCATTTTATAAGTTTCGTCTAATGGAAATCCCGCTTCACTTATTCCCCTTTTGTCAAAAGGCTTCATATCTGGATATAGTCCTGCTACAAACTGAATGACATTGAACCCTTTTTCGGCTCTGTCTTTTAAGAGTAATGAATAATCCTCTGGGTATTTTAATCTTTTTTGTAAGCAAAACCACCAGGTATCGCCAAGCCACATAAAAGCTTTTCCATTTGCATGCTCAAAATGACTTTTATCATCGCTCACTCTAATTGCTCCATTAGAATATAAATAGTTTTCTCCTTCGTACCCTACAACGTTAATCCGGCCTTCACAAGAAGAAAGGTCTTTATCATCTTGATTTGAACAAATTGATTTAAATTGAAATTCACCAATTAAATGTGATGAAAAACGAACCTTCCATTTGTTTTCACCAGCCCAAAAAGCAGGGATTTTAATGGTGTGGTGTTCAGACGCAAAAATAAAATCAACTTCTACATCCAAATAAGGATTGCTATACTGATTTTGTGTTCTAATTGCTATTTCGATTGATTTATTTCTTTCAACAATATACATAATGAACCTCTTTTTACTGTATTAACTTCAGCCATTCTTTCGCTATCATTCTATGCCCCAAAATTGTTGGATGAACACCATCTCTTAATATTTCATCTCTTTTGTACTTAGTAAGATAACTATGAAATATTCCATCCATTGGGATATATATATCCGCATATTTTTCGGCTAGTTTTCTAATAGCATTTATTTTAGGATCTAAGTCTTCTCTGAAGAAGTCTTTTATATGTTCCCCAACAACAAATAGGAAAGGTTCTACTATTATTAGTTTAGCGCCTTTCTTTTTCACGGAGGACATTAAATATTCATAATTTTCTGTAAACTGTTCAATGGGTGTAATATAATTTGATCCGTTATAGTGACACCAAACATCATTTATTCCAGCCATAATAGATACAATATCTGGTTTATAGTCCAGACAATCCTTATCCCATCTTGCTTTCATATCCCTGGTTAAATTCCCTGCAATTCCTTTATTTATAATCTTTAGATTATAATCCGGATACAAATTATTTAGTATTGATGAACACATTTCGCAGTAACCATTTCCATAAGAATTTTCATCTACGCAATTACGCTCAGCATCGGTTATTGAATCCCCCTGAAATATAATTGTATAATTTTCCTTTATTAACATTTTTTTACTCACGATTTATTAATAATATGTTGATTAAAAAAGCATTATATTGGTAAATCGCTATTCCCTTCTCGATATTGTTGTTGGACTTTTAATATTATATTCTAATTTATTGATAAAGCTTTTGTAAAATTTATTTCCCCTCAGTTTAAAATTTTTTAGATTTAGTCCTACTATTTTTAATAAGAGCGGCACTCTAAAAAGAATACCGCTCCTATTTTTAAATTGTTATTATAACTGCTTATTTTTTAAGGTTTAGCATATTTTACTGCATATGCTATAGTTAGATTTGTTAGCAACGTATATGTTCATGTAGTGCTTGTTTTAATAATTAGTTTTTTAACATTAACGATTAATACTATGACCTAATTTTTTTCTTATTATTACAGTTGCTAACAAACCAGAAATAGCTAATAGACATATTAATAAAATATAAGGAGTGCTATCACTAGTAACTGGTGGTGTTTCTGAATCCAACGCGTTGATTGTTATTTCTTTTGTAATAGTAAAGTCTAAAACTGATGCAGTAATTGTTACAACTCCAGCTTTTTTTGCCACTAATACACCATTTACTACTGTTGCAATAGTTTCATCAGATGAAGTCCATGTAATTGTCTTATCATCTGTTGTGTCAATTTCTGCGAATACAACAGATAGTGTAATCGTTTTTCCTACATCCACCGCAGTTGGTGTTGATACAGGAAAGCTGATGCCAGTTAATTCAATTTCAGTTACAGTTACTTCACAAGTGGCTGTTTTGCTATTGATAGTTGCTGTAATTGTTGCTTCTCCAGCTTTTAGTGCAGTTACTACTCCACCTGCAACGGTTGCGACTGTTGCGTCACTTGTTGACCAAGTAGTAGCTCCAATGGTATCCGTAGTATTTAATGGG
>JBBQKF010000076.1:0-14627 GCA_038326615.1 Saccharofermentanales bacterium
GATTTTCAATCTCTGGTGTCATCATACAATCCCCGAGAACATTTTTGGCAAATATTGTGCTGCCTGCTCCCATAAAAGTCATCTTCGGCATTTTAGTTTTTGTAAGATTAGACTCTCTTTCTAATCATACTCTCCTTTCAAATTGATAACTTTCCTCATATCGCTTTAGTTCGTTAATCCACAAAGTACCGACTGGGATATTCCTATTTACACAAAGCATGTCCCAAACTGCAGTGTATGGCAGATTTTTAAATTCATCCATAAGTGCAAGGCGTGTCGTGTAATCTTCATTTTTTTCTGCATCAAACAACATTTGACTTGGTTCCAACAAAGCACTTAATAAAGCTTTTCCAGCAGCCCGAAGTCCTATTACCCATGCGGCAACTCTGTTTATACTTGCATCAAAATAATCAAGACCCATACTAACTTTCCCAAGATAATTACCTCTTTTTAGCTCAAGCATTAAATTTGATAAATCATCACCTTGAATTAGCACATGATCACTATCCCAGCGTATTCCACGACTTATATGTATAAGAATATTGTCTACAAACATTGAGACAGAAGATATTTTATCAATAACACTTTCTGTTGGATGATAATGACCGGTATCCATACAAATCCCAACATTTTTTTTGGTAGCATATGCCAGATAAAATTCGTGTGACCCAACAACAAAGCTTTCGGTTCCTATTCCAAAAAGTTTTCCTTCTAACACATCAATCATATTGTCTGGTGAATAAGTTTTTTCCAATATCTGATCGAGGCTGTCTTTTAGATATTTTCTGAAAATAGTTCTGTTTGCTGGAATATCCTTCATGCCATCTGGTATCCAAATATTGTTTATACATCTTTTATTTAATTCAATGCCGATTCTATTCGATATTTCTCGTGCACCAATCCCTGCTTTTACCCAGTAATCTCTTATTTCCTTATCTGGAGATGCAAGTGAAAACCCGTTTTTCATCATAGGATGAGTAAAAAACGAGGCGTTGAAATCAAGTCCACAATCTCCGCTTTTTGCCCATAATATCCACTTTTCAAAGTCTTCAAACGTTAGTTCGTTTCTTTGTTTCTTTATTTTTGGTTCTGCATATATGCTATGTAAATTAACCCTGTGTGCGCATGGAGACAATTCAAATGCCTTATCAATATCCGCTCGTAATTCTGTACCATTTCTTGCTCTTCCTTTATAATTACCTGTAACAAGATTTTGACTAAAAACATTGTCCTGCTCTTCGAAACCTCTAACATCGTCACCTTGCCAACAGTGCAATGAAATTGGGTACAACAAGAATTCATTCATAATTTCCTCGGTATTAACGCCAAAAGAGGAGAAGATATCCTTGGCACGGTCATAAGATTTTTTAATCTCATTTCTATCCTCTACAAACATAGTTTTACCTCCCGAATTAAAATTTTCAACTATAATAACTTTCAAAATTGTCTGTGCGTACATTCTCGCCAAAAAATCATTTGGATGATTGACATTATAGGTTTCATTGTTCCTCCAATTTTACCGGCCAAAAACAATATTGTCAATAAAAAGTGTTCCTTGTTGATTTTCTTCTGAGCAGAATTCTTGTTTATTTTCATCACGGAAAGTAAATTGCATTTCGCAAACATCACGCATATCTGGAGGTGTTTTGTTTTCTTTTATCAGATAACATGCAAAAAATTCCTTTAATGAAATTTTATATCGAACAAATCCACTATGAGAGGGAATTATTAAGTTGACTTTATGCTGTTCACTTTCGATAATTGGAAGCATATATATGCTGGCACTGGCTGTCTTTATAAGAACCCCTGCGAATGTCTTAGTTCTGTTATCCGGATTATTTATATCAACCGACATGAAATTTAAATTGGCAAGGCAATGTTCATATCCTGTAAGATTGATTTCGGGTGAAATCCCAACAAAATATCCATCACTAAATGATGTCGAATAATCTAATCTGATTGATGAGTCCCCTTGAGATTTTATTTCGCTATCGTATGAAATTTTCATTTTCTTTATACCAGAAATTTTGCCTATGGACCACAATGGCTCGAATTTTGCTCCACCCAATGTCCATTCAAACGAATTTACCCAGGCTTTTTGCAAATCGCAGTCGGCCCATAATCTTGGGATTGCGTAAATTTGATTTTTGCGCCTCGACCTAAATGGCACAGCAGGTATTCCATCCCCACTCAAAAGATTGGCGTGGAGGTTCATATCATAAAATGCATATGTTACTTCAGTAGGATTAGATATATTTTCATGAGAAAGTTCAACAACGTTTTCGTCAACAATTTTAGCATTTGCCTCTAAATGAAATCCATCAACCCCTGCAATTGTGAAACCTTTAACTGTAAGACTATTTCTCGTTTTCAGCCCTGTTCCGGTATTATTAAAAAATACTTTAATCGTACATCCATTCTTTTCGATTCGATCTAAAACAGGAAGGTTGTATACTTCATTGTTCACGCTTGTGTAACATTTACATATCACGGCTTTAGCAAATCTCTCGCCAGCAAACACTTTTATCCCTGGATGAATCGGATGGCTGTCAATTTGACCTGGGATTATCCAGTCAAGTGAGAAATCATTTGTTGGAATAATTGTAACGCATTTAGTCAATGCATTAGCGACATCACTAATTGCTTCATTTAAATAACAAACGCCAAACCTTGACATCTGATAATTCTGTGACGCGATATGTGCTACAAAAAAAGGTTGTAATGGATTTCTAAATTTTTTGTTCCAGTCTTTAATCATTCCGGTTAAGGCCATTCTGTAAAAAGCAGCTTCAGCCTCATCATTGGCACTGCTTTCACCTTGAAGCCATAAAACACCTCTTATATTTATCGAGGTAAGCGGCGCTATTTTTTCGTTGAAAAGTCCTGTCATTTGTGCATAATTGACAAGCCCCCTGTTATTAAAAGATAACTCGTCAACGAACCGGCCTGTTTTCTTCAAATGACTAACAATCGATTTCTTGCTATAAATCTGCTCGTTACTCATCCATGCTTCAATTGGGGTTCCGCCTACAGCAACTCCAAGAATTCCTATTGGAATATTAAGAGTTTCATAAAGTTTCAGGGCAAATGATATGCATAATGAAGAAAAAGAAAGAACGGCTTCTTCGTCCTGAATTGTTTTCCAGCCAGAGTATGAAATGTCACAAAGCGGCTTGTTGGAACGTTTAGTATTTCCTTCTTCGCCCACGGCAAATCCTGGGCTGCATATAAAACGAATCTTTTGAGTTCCTATGCGCTTTAATAATACTTCTCTATCAAGGCTACATCTCAATGCCAACTCCATGTTAGATTGTCCGCTTGTAAGGAAAACCTCTCCAACCAGAATGTCTTTAATAATATATATTTCTTCGTCACTTGATATTTTAAGTGTGTAGGTATTAAAAGAAGCCTTGATACCCGAAAACTCTATGAGAATTTTCCCATCACTTGCGCAATTTACATTTTTAGAACATACAATTAATTCATCTTCATCCCTAGTTAAAAATGCACATATTTTCGAGAAAGGAACTCCAGTTCCTGCAATGCGAATTTTCTTTCCTTGTTGAATTATAAACCCATCAGACCAGATGTTGTTGATCTTCATTTTTATATCCATGATTTATTCATCACAAAATGCAATGGATAAATCATCCTCCTTGTATAAAAATTTTGTTACCTTCACAGCGAGTAATTTTGCAGAATCTGAATTTATTTAGATTACCTCCGATGAATAATTTCGCTAATCATTATTTTATAAATATTATACTCTTCAATCTATCCTATCTCAAGTATGGCGTATTAAAACGTTCAAAGAGGATTAAAACGTTCAAAGCGTTAAAAACGATTACACAATATATTCAAATTCGCAATATTCACCAAATATTTTCAATAATCCTTTTTGTAGTCATGTTAAAAAAGAATGTGTCAAGAACTGGCGCTAGAAATTCTTCGAGCTTGCAGGATTTTTGACTAAATAATTCATACTTTTCTTTCAGTACTTCAATGTTTTCCCCCGAGGCTTTAAGGTGAAATATATTAAATAAATCATAAAATAAATCCGTAGATAGAACGAGAATTTTCATCATCGACTTCTGCGATCCTTCTAAATTGGCAAATGCATTTTCTAATTTTGGTATAAAATTTTTCACTAATTTAGTAGCATTTTCAAATTTTTCTGAGGATATTTTATCAATCATAGGAATTTCATTTCGCATATATTCATGTGGCACTAGCTCAGAAATACTTACCAGATATTCTTTGGCTAAGTTTGAATAATCACCGTAAGCGTCCTCGAAATATTTGTTAAATAATGTTTCGTATTCAATTGATGAGTCAAAAAGTGCTTTCCCCATGACATACATACATAATCCATTTGGGAAAAATGCCCGTTGCACCTGACAACTTATATTTCCATTTAGTTTCAAGCTTTTTAAACCAACGATATCATTGTAAATAATCTTTGATAGTTTGATATTAGAGTAATCACGGTAAACATCCCACATCATATGATAGTCAAAATCAAAACTATCTCCCGAAAATTCTTTTTGCCAGTCAAAAAGAAATTTCAAATTTGCAGGGATTTCGCTTGGATATTTTGTGTCGTTTAGAACAAACTCCATCCGCTTAATATTTTCTAAATCTGGAAGTAAGCCGTCTTCAAGATAGGTTTTTGTATACGTCCTTGTGATTGGAGCAAACATCATTATAAAACGATCGGGGTTTTTAATATGCTCATTCTTAGGCGTCCATAGTAGCTCAAAATAAATTAAGAAAACGATTTTTGTCGTAATATTTGCTTTAGTCAGTTTGTCATCAAGTCTGTTTAAAAGGTTTATATAGTGATCGGTTGGTGTTATTTTTTTGCAATTATCACATTCGCAGAAATTATTAAAGTTATCAGCAAGCCAAAAATGCAAAACGTCAATCTCCTTATGAACTTTGACATAATCAACTATTTCTCTAATCATCTTATCTTTTACGATAGTATTAGAATAGCATAAATGAGTATTCAAAGGCACACCTTCAAAAAATTCTCTTTTGCCATTTACCTGAGCAAGATATTGTCGGTTTTCGTCTGTTATTGTCGAATTATCTACAACATCCCAGCCCACTGAAGGATATCCAATGCACTCACACGTCCACCCATGACCTACAGAATGGAAAATCATTCCTCTTTTCTTAATTTCATCAAGGATTATTGGAATGAAATTTGATGAGTCCTCTCTACTAAATTCTTGTTTAGGTAAAAACTCGTTTCCATCATGTTTATACCATCTTTCAAAAAAGGTATGTCCTTCTCTAAATTGAATGAAGTATGAGTTAAATCCCATTTTGGGCGCCCAGTCAATAATGTCAATGACATGCTGGAGACTTACTGCACCTTCAATGCATATTCCCCTGTGTCTATAGCTTGCAATCTTCCTGAGCTTACAATTCATATCCAATTTTGCTACTATTGGTATCAATTCTCCATCTTTTGAAGGTCTAAGAAATGAGCAGCCAAGAAATGATAGAAATTCATAAACTCCCAGTAAAACGCTTCTCGAATTTACTCCGGTAATTTTTCCAATACCGCCGCTTATTTCTATTTCATAAGCATCGTCCCAGAATGTATCGTATTTCCCTTCACTAAAATCAAATTCATTTAGAAAACTCTCGGCACAGGAAAGTTCGATTTCACAAGGCTCATTATGGTCCATTATATTCAGATATTTTAATAATTCATTTTTAGCAAATTCAAGTCCTTTAAACATTACTCTACCTTCTTATTTTTAATATACTTTTTCTACGGATTATCTAATTATTTGTAACTCCTTAAATCATTTAAAACTTTCAAATTACACAATCAATCAATCTGCAATATAATTTGCAAATTTATTTTGACTCATGTGACTTGTTCTATTTTGTACAATACAAATCAACACGAGTCATTTTTAATTACATTATTAGTTATTCAATAGAAAGTTTTTTAAATGCATTGCCAGTTTTACTAATTTGCTTTATAAAATAACTTATTTTTTAACAAACTTCAAGTAAGCAAATAATCCACCACCTATTAATAGAACAGCTGCAGCCGCAATAATAACTGGTATTGTTGGAAATCCGCCAGTAGTTGTGCCATCACTATTTTGTGAATTTGATTCTGTGTTTGATGTTTCACTTGATTCAGAAACAACGGATTCAACATCACTAGAAACTTCTGTTGAGTCTGTTGACATTGAGGTATCAGTTGAATTTTGAACGTCGCTGTTGCCTGTAGAATTGGATGTTGCGATAGTGCTATTTGAAGAATTATTTACATTTGATGTAGCTTTTGATGAATTGCCTGCTGTTGATGATGTTCCACCAACTGTCGATGATACAACTGAAGAAGATACAACGCTTGATGTTGGAGGTGTGACAACCACACCATCTTCTGTTTGCAGACTAAAATCTTTAATTGCGATATCTGCAAGACATGCATTAATACTCATATATCCCGCAGTGTTAATCAACAATTTGTCATAGACGAGTGTGCCTAATTTCATATCATCAATATATGCAGTGTATGTTGTATCTTTTACAACAAGTTTGAATACATGGTATTGCGTTAAATCACCAGTAAATGTTGCCTTATCAGTTACTTTTGTATCAAGTGATGTAATACTTCCTGAATATCCTCTTAGAGCGCCTAACCATGATCCTTCAGAATTCAAACGATAGGTAAATAAAACATTGTTTGATCCATTGTACCGGTCGTTTGTTTCTTTTCTAACAGAGAATCCAATCCATCCATCGTGTAAAGAGTTTGATTTAACTTTCATGGATACCGTGAAATTTTTAGTTTTGATGTTTTTAGGGGATAAATAGAAGAAACTTCCAACTGGATCGAAATTTTTAATTGTGAGTGTGCTATTTGCAATAGTTGCCTTTCCTGCACACTCGGTGTCTGCTTTGTCGCCTTTTTCGATAGCCAGATTAGTCCATTTAGAGAAATTTCCAGAAGCAAAGTTGTCTGTAAAAACTAACCCGGCTGCATTAACAGTTACGCTTGAGATGCTTGCAATCATCATTGCAACTAATAATAGAATACTTGATTTTTTCATTTTCTTTTCTCCTTCTCGATTTTGTTTTTTACTAGTATATATTAAATAAATTGGTATCAATCTATTTGAATTAGTACACCTTCGCCGGCTTTTAATGATAATTTTAAGGATTTACTTGTCTTGGTTTCATTTATTGCATTTTGGATAATTCTGAAGTGTTTATTGGCTTTGAAGTTAATATTAAATGTACAGTCTGTTTCAATCGAATTATTTACCACGTAGAAAACATCTTTTCCATTTTGGTCAAAACATCCAATCAAAATTGGATTATTTGTTCCGGTAACCGATGAAAATTCCCCATAACTTGATAGGATGACTTTTTCGGGTATTGGAGCAGGTGATGAATTTAACGTTATTACTCCCTTAGACACACAATCAGTCAATACTGCGTCAATAGCTGAAATCTGCTTATTAATATCTTTTACGTCATTGTAAATCGGGGTTTTTTCACCTGTTCTGCTAACAATACCCCCTTCCCAACTATCATATTCAAGTGGCATCCAATAGCAAAAATATTGAATCCCAAGTGCACCTAATGCTAATGCAGTATTAACTTGCCAGAATGTTTCCGCTCTTTTTGGAACTCTCACATAAGATCCAAAACTGCAGCTTTGTATGAATACCCAAAACGGTATCCCATTAAGTCCTGCGATTTCACGAACTTCGCACATATTTGTGAAATATCCTTCTTTAATGCTTGGAAATGCTCCTTCGCATGGATAGTAATCATAGGATATAAACTCAGGATTAATTTTGCTAACATATTGTGTTAGATAATTTTTGTAATCTTCCTTTGTCATGTTTCCACCTGACTCAAACGCCTTGTTTACATAACACTGATCTTTTTTTGCATAATCTGGCAATATATTGATGTAAAACACATTATCAGGGCAAGCTTTTTTATAGCTGTCTCTTACAAGAGCGAATGAATCAAACAAAGGTATAGCTGGCTCATCATACAGCATCGTTCCCAAATATGCAGGACTTCCGGAATAAGTTTTAATCCGCTCAACCATTGTATCATAATCATCCTGTCCTGATGCTATTCCGGGATCATTTACAATAAGTTTTAATCCATTTGCATCAGCAGCATCTAGTGCTTTTAGAACTGAATCAACACTTATATCAAGGTTTTCATAAAGACTAATAATAAAATTTAATCCTGCATCCTTTACATTTTTAAAGTTCTCATTGGTAATATAATTTGGATTCTTCTCATGAATATTTTCTCTTGGAGGAGAAATCCAAGCACCGATGGGAATAATTCCTTTACCTAATGGTGCGTAAGTGCTTTTTTTCAATGAAAAACCCCCTTTCTCAATTGGTTTAATTAGTTTCGTCGGTGAATTACATGCAGATGTTAAAATCAATAATCCCAATATTCCGTAAATTGAAATTTTTTGTGCTAATCTACTCATATTGATTTACTGTATCCTAACTAGAGCACCTTCACCCGGATTAAGGGTTAAAGTGATTTGAGAACCCGATTTTGAAACGCTTGTAGCATTTTGAATTACTGCTGTATTTAATGCAGATGCAAATTTCAAAGTAACATTAGCATTCTGTGTCAAAGAGTTATTAACCACATAATAAGCAGACTTACCAGCATTATTGAAACACCCGATTATCGCAGGTGATGAGCTTGAAACTGACTTCAATTCTCTATACCCTGATATTATGTCACTTTGCGGCACCGGAACCGGGCTTGATCCTGAAACGACAACGCCAACTGATGTTGAATTCATAAGAACAGCGTCTATTGCTTTTATTTGTTTATTCATTGTCTGTATAGTGTAGTATGTCTGTGTTTTTTCACCAGTTTTGCTGACCATTCCACTTGAAAAATCAGCACTTTCAATTGGTGACCAATAAGTAAAGTATTGAATTCCTTTGGCTCCATAGGCAAGAGCAGTGTTAACCTGCCATTCTATTTCTTGTCTATTAGGATTTCGCGATACTCCCCCAAAGCTGCAATTCTGAATAAAAAGCCAAAAAGGAATGTTTCTTTGAAGCGCTGTTTGACGGACAAAAGACATGTTTTTAAAATAATTAGGTGTAAGATTAGGGGTTTGTCCTTCACAAGGGTAATAATCATAAGAAATAAATTTAGGATTAACTTTACTTACATATGTTTGTAGATAATTCTTGTAATCATTATCTGATGCAACTCCACCGCCGCCGTCAGTATTTCTGATAAATAATTGATTTTTCGAAGCATAGGTCGGTAGAAGATTTATGTAGAACAATGCATTTGGCAATGCCAATTTATAATTTTTGTAACATGCAGCAAGATCATTCATTGCAGGAGTTGCTGGTTCATCAAACATCATATTACCGAGAAAAGCAGGCTTGTTCTTATATCGATTTAATGCATCATTCATCAATTCAGGGTCATCAATTCCAGCGCTTACCTGATTATCACGAACGAGGTATTTAATGCCATTTGCAGCCGCAAAGTCAAGTGCTATTAGCACATCATCTATATTTAAATCCCCACGTTCGTATATTGCTTGAATAAAGTTTAAACCAGAATCTTTGATTGTTTTATAATTTTCGTTGGTTATGTAATTTGGATTCCCAAGTCCTGCATAATTGGCTGGTGGTGGCGCAACCCAAGCACCAATTGGCATTATGTCGTTACCAAGTGGAAAAAATGTATTTTTCTTATACCCTTCAAGTGGGTCTGATTTCGGAACACTAATTGTGCTTGAACCTGAGATGTTACTCTTTGTTATAGAATTAGTGATATTGGAGTTTCCTGTACTCGCTATGATTGAATTGTTTGAACTCTCACTTATACTTGCATCAGATGAAACACCATTGCTATTTTCTAATGTACTGCTTCCTGTTGAAACAACCTCACTACTAGTTATATTACTACTCGACATACTATCAGATGTCTTTGTTGGTGATACACTATTACATCCAAATAGCATCGCAAGAATCATAATTAGGGATAATGGAATTAGAATCCGTTTGATTTTCATACTTTCCTTCATTTCTCCATTTGCAGGGGGAATATTGCTTTAAAATTTTTGGTTTCTAGATTTATTTTTACAAATTTCTGCATTTTCAAATTCATTAATTTGTTAATCTTCGTTTCTTATATATAGTTTTCACTTTCTTGTTCCTAGTTTTTCATACTTGAACTAACACTACCTTTAGTTCAATTCTTATTCATATCTCACGATTTAAATTGCTAATCTTCTGGAACTATCCCTTCAGTCCTCCGGCGACAGTATTTTCAATAAGTGTATTTTGGAAAATAGCATAAATTATTATTATCGGAATAGTTGCTATTATCATTGCTGCAAACATTTTAGTCCAGTCTGCAGCATAACTTTGTTCAAGTACAATTTGTCTTAGTCCAACACCAAGTGTGAATTTATTATTGTCCTGTAAAAACATATAAGGTGTAAAATAATCATTCCATAGGCTTATCCCTTGAATAATGGCCACTGCGCCAAGGGCTGGCTTTGCTTGTGGTAACATTACTTTTGAAAAGACCTGCCAATCAGTAGCTCCGTCAACAAATGCAGCTTCTGCATAGCTCCAAGAAATGCCTTGAAAAAATCCATGAAGAATCAGAAAGCCTATTCCCAAACCACCAGAATACAATAATATAATCCCTAAGTGAGTATTATATAATCCTGTCTGATTCATAAATTTGTAAAGTGCGGCGAGTGATCCAATTCCAGGTATTAGCATCACAGATATTACTGTCCCATAAATAAAATTACGTCCTTTGAATTTATATTTTGCAACAACATACGCTGCCATTGCAGAGTTTAAAATACTTATCAATGTTCCTATTGTTGTTAGTTTTATACTATTTAAAAAATAAATAACTAAATCATATTCTTTCCAAACATTAACATAATTAGTAAACATCCATTTCTTAGGAAATGACCATACACCTCCTTCAGCAAAAAATTCTCTGTTATCTTTTAATGAATTGTAAAGAGTCCATAGAAATGGAAATATCAATGACAAAGAATATATGAAAAATGTTACTCCGAATAATGCCAATATTAAAGTTTGAAATTTCGATTTCTTCATGTATCCACATATTTCCTTTTCATTTGTTCTAGGTGTTCTAAGTGTTCCTAGGATATAATTGAATGTTTATAATTAAAGTTATTTTTAATGTTTGTTAATAATGATTTGCAATTTCCTTAATGTCGTCTTATGAGGGAGTTCTTAGGACTAACTCCCTCATAGACATCATTGAAAATAAATTAAATTTTAACCGACTTCACCCACTTTTAATTATTCTTAATTATTCTTACTTATTCTTACTTATCTGTACCTATCCATAATTACTTATTCTTACTTATCTTTAACTGTTATTTAAATTTAATTAAGCTCTTCTGCTTCTTTTTGATAAATTATCTTCTCACTGTTTTACGTTGAAGTCCAAAAGCGAGTGCGCCTGCAACGATTAGCATCAGGAATCCATTAATTGGAGTGTTATCGCTAGTAGTTGGATTTCCATCATCGCTTGATGAATTTCCGCCATTATCAACTACGGTCGCAGCTGTTGTAACATCTTTCATTGCATAATAATTATTAACAAAGCCAGTTGCATCAAATGAAGTTACTTGAAATCCATAAACAGTCTTTTCGGTTAATCCTTCAACTTTTGTGTTTAAAACATCAGCAAGTGCAATCGTCTTTAAGAATGTGTATGAATTATCTGTTCCTTTTGTATAAACATTAACACGATATTTAGATCCGCCATCATCTTTAGTCCATTGAGCTTTAAATGATGTTGTCATAATTTCGGTTGCTGAAGATGCAAGAGCTGTTGTTTCTGTTTGTGGAAGTGTTAAAGCCGTATCGTCAGCGATTACGCCTGTTGTGAGTTTGATTGGATAGATGTTAATATTATCGAGTTTGTAGCTTGCTCCTGCTGTAGAAACAATTTTAACATATCCTGTTGTATCTCCGAATCCAGCTATTCTTATTCTCAAATCATTTAATACTGAATCTGGATCAGCTGCTTTTTTATAATAAACTTCTGCTATACCATCTTTGACTACAAGTTTATAATTTAATATTGAAGGATTAGGTCCATCTGCTGTAAAAAGCTCATATCCAGGGCGTGTCCAGCCTCTGCCGCCACCATTATCAGTTCCTACACCAGCAGGATCAACTCCTAAAAGTGAAGCACCATCTTTAAATGCATCTGTATTTGCTGCCTGGAAAAATACCATATTGCCACCGGCTGCCCAGAAATTATCTGGAAGGTTATCCATGCCAAAGCATGCACCAATAAAAGTCGATCCCTCTTCAACACTTAAAACATCAAATGTTAAAACAAAATCCTTAAATGTTTTTGTTGAAGCAAAGTAGCAACCATCTCCTGCGCCAGTAAACACTAAAGAATTATCAGCAACTTTTACTTTATCAGGCGCTGCTGTTCCATCAGCATTAACTGAACTTATAGCCCACATTGACTCATCATATGAGTTGGTAGCAAAGTTTGTTGAAGTAGGTGTTTCATCAATGATTTTAAAATTGTCGATTTTGTAATTTGCACCAGCAGTCGATGCAATTTTAACAAATCCGGTTGTGTCAGCGAACCCTGCTATTCTAATACGTAATACATCCAAAACAGATTCAGGATCAGATGCTTTTTTATAATAAACTTCTGCGACACCATTTCTGACTGCTAGTTTATAGGTTAAAACTTCAGGATTTGGGCCATCCGCTGTGAATAATTCATAACCTGGACGAGTCCATCCTCTGCCGCCGCCATTGTCTGTTCCTACACCAGCAGGATCAACTCCTAAAAGTGAAGCACCATCTTTAAATGCATCTGTATTTGCTGCCTGGAAAAATACCATATTGCCACCAGCGTCCCAGAAATTATCATATGCATTGTTCATTCCGAAGCAAACCCCGATAAATGTGGATCCTTCTTCTACACTTAAAACGTCAAATCTAACGGTGAAATTTTTGTAGATTCCTGTAGGACCAAATGAGCACCCATCTCCAGCTGCTACAAAGTTTAGGTTTCCATCAGCAACTGTTACTTTTGCAGCATTGGCAGTTCCATCAGGATTTACTGAATGTATTGCCCACATGTCTGTGTTAAGACTTGCAGCATTGAAGTTTGTCATTTGCGTTTTTCCGGTTGTTGCAGCAAAAACATTTAACCCCATGCTCATGGTAAGTAACATAGCGAATACTGTGATTAAACTAACTGTCTTTTTCATGTTTTTTCCCTTTCTTCTTTGATTTTTTGAAATCGTTTTTGGATTATACAATTACCTGATTCAATTATTTTTAAATAGCAAATTATCAATACTCCACTGTTGGTCCGGCTTTTTCAAGAAGCTTTTTAAAGAACATAACCATAGATACACCTATAATTGCAAAGAAAACTCCGACGGTAGATGCATATTCATAATTTGCAGATTTAACCTGCTCAAGTATATAAAGTGCTATCGTATAAGAGCTCCCATTTGGTCCTCCATTTGTAAGTAATTGTGGTTGTAAAAAGATTGTAAAAGCGGAAGTTGATCCCAATACAAAAACTGTCGAAACTGTTGGCCAAATCATGGGAATTACTACCCGCGTCATTTCTTTCCACATCCCTATTCCTTCAAGCTGTCCGAATTCGATTATTTCTTGTGGAATTCTGCTAATTGCACTACTTAACAATACTACGTTAAAACCAATCCCGGTCCAGATACAATATAAAAACACCATTGGCATTGCAGTTGCTGTATCTCCGAACCAGGTTCTTTGTAAATTCCCCATACCAAGTAATTTTAACAAATCATTGAATACACCAAATGTGCTATCAAACATGAATGAGAAGACCATTGTTAAAATTACTATTGATATGATGGAAGGAAGGAAGAAAATTATTCTGAATATCTTATGTAAGAATACTTTTTTAAATAATATATAAGCAGCAATCAATGAAAGCGGTAAAAGTATCCCATTTGTAACGGGTATAAAAAGCAATGAATTGATTATTGATTTACTTAGCAACGGCTTTGTTGCTATATCCTGAAATAATTTTGCAAAATTATCAAACCCAATAAATTTTATTTGATTGGTGATGAAACTAAGTCTTTGAAAACACATAAGAATTGTATTAATATTAATGTAGACAAAGAAAACTAAAAAATGCAATATTGGAAATGTCAACATTAAAATTATAAACCGGTTTCTCTTGAACTTAGAATTCATCACTTAATCCCTCATGTCTAAAATATTTTTTATTTTAATTCATTCTGGTGTAATTAATTTATCATCTTTAACTTATTGCATCTCTTTTTTTACAGCTTCCCATTGTTGTTTCGCAAAGTCAACATTAGCATCAAAAGCGGTCTTGGCTGTATCGTCCTGCGCTAGAATCATTGCATATGGAGGACCTGCCGCTGGCCAGTCAAAGAATTTATTGTAATATATTGGGTTGTCTGAGAAAAGATAAATATTCTTGCTTGTTTTCCATATTTCAATAACACTTTTGTTAAATTCAGTAAGTCCAGTCACTGTCGATGGATCATACTGAAAAGGTCTGAC
>JBBQKF010000077.1:0-14395 GCA_038326615.1 Saccharofermentanales bacterium
TAAAGTTTGAAAAACTCTGTAGAATCATGCTAAAAATAAGCAATTACAAATCGAACTGTGGAGAAATTAATGTAAGCCACTTTCTTTGATAGTATTTGTAAGAACAATTTAGTCCTACTGAGTAAACGCTATAGTCTTAAATTATTATTATTATTATTATTATTACTATTACTATTACTATTACTATTACTATTACTATTACTATTACTATTATTATTATTATTATTACTATTATTATTATTATTACTTTACTTGAGCGCATCGATATCGAACTTCCAGCAAACTTTGATGATGACATGAATGACAAGCCATCAATGTACAGAAGGATAAAGCAACGTTTCGGACAAATGACCAAAGAAGAGCAAAAACAATGTCTGAAGCATTATCTTGCATTTTGCAGTTATGAAGACCATTTGTTTGGAGAAGTATATAAGAAACTAACTGATGCCGAGAAACTTCAGGAAACTATTATAATTTACCTTTCAGACCATGGCGATTATGCAGGTGAACATGGGTTATGGGCAAAAGGCCTTCCTTGTTTTAATGGAGCGTATCACATACCTTTGCTGGTGGGTGGTTATAATTTTGAGAATAACTCGATGGTAAGAGATGAGTTTATTGCACTTGCAGACCTTGCTCCGACAATTCTTGATATGGCAGGGGTCAGCTATAATCCGGACAGATTTTCCGGGCAAAGCTTTTTGCCACTGATTATTGATAAAGCGGCAAAATGGGACAAAAATGCTGTTTATTCTCAGACAAACGGCAATGAACTATATGGAATACAAAGATCCGTCATGACAAAGGACTGGAAGTATATTTATAACGGATTTGACTTTGATGAGCTTTATGATTTAAAAAATGATCCAGACCAGATGCACAATCTTGCAGATAAAGATGAATATGATGTAATACAAAAAGAACTTTCAATTATGCTTTGGAAGTTTGCATACGAGCATAAGGATGTTTGTATAAATCCTTATGTAATGGTTTCACTTGCAAAATATGGACCTGGCGTTGCTTTTGGCTGGGAATGATAAAAATACAATTGATTATTTGGGGGACAGTAAATGAAAAAAATGACACAAATTGAAAGATTCCAGTGCACAATAAATCATCAGGCTCATGATGAATTGTTATTCTATGCAAGATTTTCACCTTCATCCGAAAAAGCAATCCTTGAAGCAACAGGATGCAAATCCTATATGGAGTTAAAAGAGCAGTATGGAATGTTCAATCCTTATCCAGCATATTTGAGACCATCGAAAAATCCAATTGCCGCGCCAGATTATAGCAAATATTATGAGGATTTAGAAATTCCTGAGGGTAGTACAATTAATAATCTTGGCGTTCTTGAAGTACCAGGAAGTTCATTTCATTTTACTAAAATTATAAGCCCTCTTCGAAATGCCGAAACTTTGAAAGAAATAGAAGACTATCCATTTTTAGACTTAAGTCATATGGACAGTAGCTTTTTTGAAGAGGATGTAAAGCAGGCGCGACTTGCAAAAACAGTTTCGTTTTGCTCCCTTGGGAGTATATATGAAGCTGCCTGGATGATGCGCGGCTATGAATCATTCCTTATGGATATGATGTCTGAACCTGAGAATTGTGATGTCATGCTTGACCGTATGTGTGATACATGGGAATCGCTTGCTATAATTGCGGCAAAAGCGGGAGTTGATCTTTTGACGTGTGGGGATGATGTAGCAAACCAAAAAACTCTTATGTTTTCGAAAGATATTTGGAGAAAATTCATCAAGCCTCGCTGGGCGAGGGTATTCAAAGCGGCAAAATCAATAAACCCGGATATACAGATAAAATACCACAGCGATGGGAATGTTGAAGAGATAATTTCTGAATTAATAGATATAGGAGTTACAATTCTTAATCCTTGCCAGCCGGAATGTATGGATCTTGTTTCTATTAAAAGCAAGTATGGCAAAAATGTCGTTTTTGATGGAACAATTGGAACTCAGACGACTCTTCCTTTCGGAACACCTTCCGATGTAAGGAAAGAAGTAACCAGAGTTAAAAAGGAGCTTGGGTATGACGGTGGAATAATAATAGCTCCATCTCACAAAGTAGAACCTGAAGTTACAACTGAAAACGTGCTGGCATTTCTTGAAACTTGCGCAAGCTAGGATATTTAATCAAGATTCAATCTAGGATATTTAGCCAGATGCAAACCAGATCCAGGCCAGGGTGTTTAAACAGACAATTATTTTGTAGTAGTAAAAATGGAGGCAATAAGAATGCAGACTAAATTCAAATATGAGGAAATGATTCCAGCCGAATTTCTAGAGGCAGTTGCCACAAAACCTCTCTTTTTTGTTCCTGCCGGATTGCTTGAATGGCACGGAGACCATCTTCCTTTAGGAACTGACGGACTTAAAGCCGCAGGGCTTTGTCTTGATGTTGCAAAAAAAATGCAGTGTGGCATAGTTTTGCCTTATATGTATTTTGGCAGACCGGGATACTCAAGGCGGGTCGGCACGATGACATTCAGTGAAGGGTGCCTTATGACATTGTTTACTGAGCTATTTTACCAACTTAAGAAAATGGGTGCAAAAGTAATTGTTGTTTTATCAGGCCATTACGGAGATTGTCAAATTGATTTTTTGAAAAAAACTGCCATTAATTTTATGCAAGAAAATCCGGAGATAAGAGTTCTTGCTTTCCCTGAATATGAAGGTGTCACTATCGATGGAATTGTGCCTGCAGACCATGCAAAAAGATGGGAAACGTCTTTGATGATGAAATATCACCCAAATCTTGTTCATGTAGAAAATTTCAAAAATGGTTATCAGGAAATTGCCTGTTATGAGAATGTTCCTAATGATTTTTACAAAGAAGCAAACTTCTGGTCACCGGAACAGGATTTAAAAGCACTTGCAAGTATTGAAAGCGGAGACCGAACAGCAAGAGAAATTGTGGCAAACATAATTCGCAACATTAATATGGCATTTGAAGGTTTAACTGATCAGGATTTAAATTTGTGATTACGATTTAGCAAAACTAGGGAATTTTTGATAATGCGATGCGACTTTTATTTGAAGCAATATTGGTAATGGTGAGGTACTATGAATAAACTTATTACATGCTATTTTAGGCGTAGCGGGAATACAATATCAATTGGTAATTCTTTAATCGAAAGAACATGGGATATTTGCGAACATGGGCTTAGGTCTGTTGCGCTAATTAATAAGTCGCTAGGGAATATTTGTAAAAGCGAAGTTGCGATTCCTTCTTTTCATTATGAAGGACTAACATTCAATAAATACAGGGAAAATTCGTTTCTTCAATTTGCCTTGCAAGAAATAACGCAGCTATCTAATATGGATTCGTTATATAGCGTGCCAAATTTGGAAGTTGTCGCATATTTTCTTGACGAAATTCATGGGATTGAGATTAAGAACCATATTATTGTTTACGAGGACACACCAGTAATAAAGACATATACCGAAATCAAAAGTGTAAATTTTCCATCCGGAGAGTTTTTCAATGACGAAAGAATCAACTGTTTTGACATTGTTCCTGTTCCGCAAGATGCGAAATTTGACAGCCGCGAATTTTTTACAAGAACAGATTTTACCAATGATTTAATAATGTTAAAAAAAGAAGCAATAGATTTTGACAAAGGTAATATTCTTTTTTCGGATAATCTTAATGACAAAATGTTCATTTTGAAAGAAAGTCCTTGTTTTACTGACCAAAGAAAAGAGTGCAAGGGTAATTTCTGGATAGATAAAGGATATATTAAGGTTTTAGGAACAGGAATTCGACCTGAAGAAATTAGTGATTCAAAATTCCGTAGAACATATGCATGTATAACCGGTGTATTTAGCAATGGGTTTGATGAAGGTATAAGGGCTCTTAAGCTAACTCAAAAGAATTTATATCTGATGGAAATTTCAAAAAATTGCATGCTTGTGGCAAATCCATGGGGTGATAGAAATTGCCCCAATGCAATATGTGAAGAGTTTGTAATCAACGAACTTGAAGTCTGTCACAAAATGGGGATTACTCATTATCAGATTGATGATGGATGGCAAAAGGGCAAGAGCTTCAAAAGAATGAACAGAAATGAAAATATTGAATCTGATTATTGGGATATTGATCCGACAAAATTCCCTAAAGGATTTAGCCCCATAGTAGAATTAGCAAAGTCTTTTGAGATAATCTTGTCGCTGTGGTTTGCGCCTAATTTTAACAAACTATATGAAGAAATCGACGCAGAAACTGCAGTTCTTAAGAAAATGCATGATGCATATGGCATATCAATTTTTAAAATAGATGGAGTAAAACTTAGAAATAAAGACACCGAAGAACGTATTGAATATATGTTTCGTAAACTTCGCGATATTTCAAATGGTGAAATTTATTTCAATCTTGATTTGACAGCTGACCCTAGAAGCGGATATTTCATGTTTCTTGAGTATGGTATTTTGTTTCTCGAAAACCGTTATACGGACTGGGGAAATTATTATCCAACCCTAACACTAAAAAATCTGTGGGATTTATCGTTATTTATCCCAACGAAAAGATTGCAGATTGAATTTTTGAACTTGTCAAGAAACCCTGATAAATATGATGAAAAAGGGGATTTTCAGCCTCCGTCAGATTATTCAACTGAATTTGCATTTGCTATCACGATGTTTGCAAATCCACTTGCATGGTGTGAAGTTTCGCGACTTGACGAAAAGTCATTAGCATCATACTCTTCAATGATAGCTTTATATAAAAGGCACTCTGATGAAATTGCAAATGGCGATATATTCCCAATTGGAAACCGTCCGGATGGAAATACATTTACAGGCTTTCAGTCTCACAACCATCTGAGTGAATGTGGATTTATAATTGTCTACAAAGAAAATGCGCTTGAGTCTGAATTTACATTCAATCTTCATTTTCTTGATGAAAAGGCCCTGAATCTTGAACAAATTTACCCTGTTTCGGATTGTACTTACGACCCCGAATTAACCTGTTCCTTCACGGGAATATCTGAAAATGGAAAAAATTTAACTAAGTTAAAAGTTAACATTAAAGATAAGAATAGTTTTATTTTACTAAAATATGCAATTAAAGATTGATTTATACACAGTAAACTATCAGAATTAAAAAAATGATTTATTTAAAATAAGTTATAAAAGAACTTATGGAATCATAAATGAATGAGTTGCAAGTAAGAGAATACACAGGTAGAGGATAAATATACCCTTGAAAATAATCAATAATAATTATAAATAATCTGAAAATGACAGTCTGAGTCGGAGGATGAATAAATGAGTAGTGAAGAAAAATTTGACATGCTAATGGTACCAGGACAAACTTCCCAGAAACTTACCTTTTGCGGGATACCTTTTTCATTATTTAATAATGGGGAAAGCTTCGTTAATCTTTCAGGTGGAAATTATGATTTTGCAACCGACGGTAATCAAATCTTTTTTCTTGGTATGGTGACGGACTTTCCTGAGGGCAGTGATCGTTGGGGAATGAGTGATCGGTTTTATTCTTTCCAAAATCGTATATTTATTGGAGATCGCATTGGTAGAATTTTAATAAAATATAAAGATGGGACACAATCAAACATACCTCTCTTATTTGGTGTTAACGTTTGGCCATACGAAATGTACAGCGGGACGGGACCTTTAGATGCAAAAAATATTTTCAAAGGTGGCGCAATTGAAGCTGGCCCTTATTGTGAACCATTTGAAAGTGACGCGGATGCTGCTTTATTACTACGTAAAAGTCTTTTGCTAAACGAAGCTGGGAATTTTAAAAATGCGAAATATATATTTGCGCTTGAAGGAATTGAAAAATCCATAAAAGGAATTCATATTCTTGATGATGGCAACAAAAAAGCTGGAATTGTTATATCTGCAATTACATCTTTTAACGGCGACGAATCCAATAATGACGGTGAGCCCAATAATGGCGACGAGTCCAAACAATCCTTCACTATTAATTTTACAAATATAAACTATTTCCATTTTCAAAACCATATTGTTCCTATGAGAAATTTGTCGAAGAGGTTATATCAGTATAAAAATGAAATACCAAGCGAAATTCCTATTGTAAATGAAACGGGGCGTTTAAGCGATTTTTCAAACGTATCAATTCTCTTTAAAGGGAATTCATACGCTGACATTTTTACGAATCTGCTTATAGTTAATTATGCAGACATGAGTGAAAATAAAATTGACAATAATGGCGATGTTCATACATCTAGTCTTGATGCCCCAAGTTTTGGGCGTTACGTTGGATTTGGAACTTTCAAGGAGAAAGACGGCGCTTACTATGAGCAAATCTGGTCTAGAGATGCTGGCAGAATGTTAATTGAACTTATAAAACTTGGTGAAAGTGAAAGAACAGTTAAAGCCGCAGACAAATTTATAGAATATCTTTATGATAAAAACATAAAGTTTGATGTGCCAAATTGGAAAAGAGTCATCAATGCGTCGTCTGTTGCAACTCCTCCTCAAATGATTTCTTGGAGTTCAAGAGAAAACGACGGGCATGGATTAATTATGCTATTTATTTATGACCTGATAAAACACAACTATGTCATTGATGATTGGGTTGTTTCTAATTGGAAACACATTGAAGCTGCAGTTTACTGGTATATTTGGCAGATTGATACGCCCGAAAAATCAAATTTTAATGGATTGCTTTATTCCGATTCTGAGCCTGCCGGAGGCGGAGGATATGATTTGTATTCTAACTATATTGCATACGCAGCAATTGTTGCATTTTCAGAACTTTCTAGTCAGTTTGGATTTAGCGAATGTAATAGTAAGTGGAAAAATTATTCTAACGTTTTACTTTCCGGTATTAAATCGGAATTTGAAATTAATGAATCTGAAAGAGGGTTTCTTTATACTGACACATACACGGGATTTGATAGCTGGGCATTAGGTTTTAAAATGTTCGCCCCGCTTTTTGCTATTTCAGATTTCATAACATATGATGTTGATTTCTATGATAAAGAAATCTTTAAGCGATCATTAAATACGTACAAAGAATTATTATTAGATTACAAAAGCAGTGCGTATGGAAGAATGATGGGCTATTGCCAGGCGTTTGCTTTGCAATCAGCCATCCTGCTTGATGTTTATGAGGATATAACAGAACTTTCTGAAACAACGTCTATGATGTGTTACCACAAATATGACCATAATTATATTGTTTGTGAAGGTGTGATAATGCATCCTTCTAATGAACATTGGTTTAGAAACGGAGATCTTGGAAATTCAGTACAACAAGCGGAAATAGTAAAATGTGCAAGACTTATGATAGGACTTGATGATCTTAATACTAAGCGTGGTTTAAGAATTGTTCCGAGAATGCCTGATACATGGACACAAATAAGTGTTAGTAAATTTCCACTTATGGTATGTCAAGAATTTGGGAAACAAGCAAAAAACTCGGATGTAAATTTTGATTATTACAGAATTAATGGCCAAAATGAATATAGAATCGTTTTTCAAACTGAAAATAGAATCTGCTTTGATTATTTAAGAGCAGGGCCATTCTCGATGGAAATTGAAACATTTGAAGTTTCAGACAAAGCATTCGATACCATTTCAGTGAAAATTTACAATAACAGAAAATTCATATACATTAAGCCTACGAAAGATTTTATAGGATCATTTGACATTAATATAAGAGGATTAAACAAAAACTGATAAATGAATTATAAAGACAGGGATTTAATTTCCCGAATTAGGAAAGGAATTAATTGATGAATAACAGAGAAAGAATAATAAACACTGTTTTATGTAGAAAAGTCGATCGATTACCATATTTATGCGAATTTGGTCCATGGGAAGAGACATTGATCCGGTGGAGCAGCGAAGGCATGCCTCCAAAATACCAATGGAAAGAACATCTTGACCTAGACAAAGGCGTTTTCAAATTGCCTGTGAATCTGGGATTTTTCCCCGAATTTAAAACTGAAGTAATTGAAGTTCGTGGTGAATATGATATTATGCAGGATCGTTTCGGCGTTATCTCAAAGGTGAAAAGAAATGTTTCAACAATACCAAGTTACTTAAGCTTTCCTGTGACTTGCATGGAAGACTGGAATGTAATCAAAGAGCAACGGCTCAATTCGGAAGACAAGGGGAGATTTCCCGAAAATTTCGATGATATTGCAAGTCAGTGCAACGTTGGTGATTATGTTGTAAGAATTGGCAAATACCCTTTTGGTTTATTCGGTACAATTCGTGAACTGATGGGTGTCGAGGAATTTCTTGTTGCTTTTTATGAAAACCCAGAGTTGATAAAAGATATGATGGATTATCTTACGGATTTCTGGATAAGAATCTATGAAATCGCTGCAAGCAAAGTTAAAATTGACTGGATACACATTTGGGAAGACATGTCCGGTAAAACTGGATCGATGATTTCACCAAAACTTGTAAAAGAATTTATGATTCCAAATTATAGAAAAATTACTGAATTTGCAAAGAAAAACAATATTCCAATCATATCTGTTGATACAGACGGAAACTGTGAAGAACTAGTACCAATTTTCATGGAAGCAGGAATAAATCTCATATTCCCGTTTGAAGTTAATTCAGGAAGTGACATTAATGAGTACCGAAAAAAATATCCTTCACTTGGAATTATGGGTGGAATCGATAAAATGGAATTATCAATGGGATTTCAAGAAATAGACAATGAGCTTGAAAGAGTCAGAAGTGTATTTGAAAAAACTGGATACATCCCAATGTTAGACCATGGGATACCACCAGAAGTATCATGGGTGAATTTCAATTATTATATGAAACGGCTAAAAGAAATAATATTTGAGCTTGAAAACACATATTAATTATAATAATTACTTAGTTAATGAGAAAGTTACTTTAAAATATTTATTAATTTTTCAAAATTAAAGGAGAAAGAAAATGTCAATTGAAATGGATGGAATTCACAGAATGGTTGCGGATGATAAGATTCCACCGCAGGTCAAAAAGCTTAGAAACACTTTTAAGGTTACTCCAAATGAAGGATTTATCCAAAAAGAATTTGGATTTTACTGTCTGGATAGATGGAGAACTGAGGGGCTGCCCGTAGATGTTGATTTAAAGAAATTTTTCTCGTTCGACGATGAAGCTGAATACCAAATAAGAGGCATAGGATGGACCGCTGCAAATTTCCATCCACCTTTTGAAGAAAAAATTCTTGAGGACCTAGGCGATTATGAAGACGTTCAGGATGTTTTCGGGAGAGTTGTAAGATATTTCAAAGGTAGAAGATCCGGGTTTATGCCAACTTTTATGGATCATCCCGTTAAGGACTTGTACACCTTCGAGAAAAATGTTAAATGGCGACTTGATCCTGAAAATGAAAATAGAAATGCCATTATTGATAAGTTTAACATTGAGGCGTCTTTGGCTGCAAGAGATGGATATTTCATTACACAAAGAGTAATAGGCGGGTATATGTTCCTTAGGTCTTTGATAGGACCTGAAGATTTACTTATGGCTTTTTATGACCAGCCAGAACTTTTGCACAAATGCATGGAAACCTGGCTTGATCTTGCTGACAAAACAATAGAAAAACATCAAAAACACGTCACTTTAGACCAGGTGTTTTTTGGAGAAGATATTTGCTATAATGGTGGCTCACTGATTTCTCCTGATATGATTAAAGAGTTTTTATTTCCATATTACAAGCAGCTTATAACTAATATAAGAAAAAGACAAATTGATAAAGAAAGACCGCTTTATATTCAACTCGATACAGATGGATTTTGTGATCCTATAATCGATCTTTATACTGAGATAGGAATGAATGTTTTGAGTCCATTTGAAGTTGCGTCTGGAAGTGATGTTCTAAGGACAGGCGAAAAATACCCCAAACTTGTTATGAGCGGAGGAATTGACAAACGCGTTATAGCTGAAGGGAAAGATTCCATAGACCGATTTGTGGACAGAATTTATCCAGCTCTTTATAAAAGGGGTGGGTTTATACCGACTTGCGACCACGGTGTTCCTGCAGAAGTAAGCCTTGAAAATTATCTTTACTTCAGGAAAAAAACCCTTGAATACAAATAATAGGGGTTAAAACTAAAACTAAAACAAAACTAAAACTAGAACTAGATCTAGAACTAGAACTAGAACTAGAAACCAGAACTAGAACTAGAACTAGAACTAGAACTAGAACTAGAACTAGAAACCAGAACTAAAACTAAAACTAAAGCTAAAACTAAAATAAAAACAAAACTAAAACAAAACTAAAACTAGATCTAGAACTAGAACTAGAACTAGAACTAGAACTAGAACTAGAACTAGAACTAGAAACCAGAACTAGAACTAGAACTAGAACTAAAACTAAAACTAAAACTAAAACCAGAACTAGAACTAGAAACCAGAACTAAAACTAGAAACCAGAACTAAAACTAGAAACCAGAACTAAAACTAGAAACCAGAACTAAAACTAAAACTAAAACCAGAACTAGAACTAGAAACCAGAACTAAAACTAGAAACCAGAACTAAAACTAGAAACCAGAACTAAAACTAAAGCTAAAACTAAAACTAAAACTAAAACTAAAACTAAAACTAAAACTAAAACTAAAACTAAAACTAAAACTAAAACTAAAACTAAAACTAAAACTAAAACTAAAACTAAAACTAAAATCAGAACTTTAACTAGAACTAAAAACTGGGAATTAGAAATAGAACCAGATGATGGCAAAGATTTCATCAATAAGTTTAAATACTTTCTGATCAAACAGTATTAACGAAAGAGGGTAGTCTGATGATTAATGTTAAAAAGAATGGTAGTTTTGATATTTTATTAGCGGGAATAAGCCTCTTTGACTGTTTCCCTGGTGTCGATGGGAGAGCTATCCGTCCTTTATCAGTAATGGTTCAAAACGTTGATTTTGGATTCTCAATTAAATATTCATTAGATTTTGGGGAGATTTGGTTAATTATCAAGGAAGACGAAAATCTAGTTATTGAGACTAATTGCATCGGATTTTCAACTAGCCCATACTCTGTTAATCCAATACAGAGTGCGGTAATTGAAGCTATTGATGGAATTTTCATTCAACGAATGGGGCTTAGAGGTGAGTATGGATATTTTGACATTAATAACACAAAATTCAAAACATCAAAAGTTGAAAGCGTTGGGATAACTTCACTCAAAAGCAATTCAGGAAGCCTTACAATAAGTGCTTTCACTCATGACCAAATGACGAACATTTATAGCATTGAACCTTCTTTCCAAGAAAATTACTCAGTTTTATTTTCTGCGGGATTTAATCTTGAACGCACAAGGTCTGGAGACTTTAGTTTGCCATCTATCAATTTTATTTCATCGGAGAAAATGCAAGATGGACTATCGTATGCTGCGAATGAAACTGCAATTGCAATGAAAGCACGCCCTCAAAATCATCAGACTAGAATCTGGTCCTCATGGTATTATCGCTTTAATTATATGACTTATGATGTTTTAAAGGAATACCTTGAAGGCTTTGGAAAGTCAAGCGCAAAGGAGAGTCTTTTTGACTATATTCAAATTGATGCCGGTTATGCTACAGCACCAGGGGATTGGTTGTCGGTAAATACTCAATGGCCAGGCGGATTAAAGATAGCGTTTGATTTAATAAAGTCATATGGCTATAAACCAGGAATTTGGATTGCACCTTTTGTTGTCGGCAATAATAGCAAACTATATATCGAACATCCTGATTATGTGCTATTCGACCTAAGCGGGAAGCCCGTTATTGAAAAGAAATTTTACGAGTGGAATAAGCCATGGCCGAATTTCGATACTGAATACTATATTCTTGATACAAGTAATCCTGGGGCTATGGAATATATTATCGGCATTTTCAAATCACTTAAAGAACAAGGCGCTTTACTTTTTAAAACTGATTTTATGCTGTGGGGTATGGTTGATAGCACTAAGGTTAAAAGATACTGTGAAGGTAAGACTTCGGTTGAATATTTCAGAGAGTTAATCGTTAATATCAGAAACGCAATTGGTGAAGAATCTTACCTTTTGGGATGCATAGCGCCTTTTTTGCCTTTCGTTTCTGTAGCAGATGGTATGCGAATTGCAGGAGATGTGGTTTCGAGTTATGAGACAAGTCATGTAAAAATGCTTGCATCAAAATTTATAGGCGCTAACTATTTCAATCATATTTACTGGGAAAACGATCCTGACGTATTTATAATAAGAGATTTTGATACAAATCTTAAACCCTTTGAAGCCCGTGCTATGGCAATTTTTCAAGCATTTACCGGAGGGATAACAGGAACAAGCGATCCATTATTTAAGTCGAGTGAGAAACTTATTGAGTTTTTCAAATTTTTAACTCCACAAAAGATTGTAAAACCGTACTATCCTTTTTTTGAAGAAAATCGCGATGAAATTGTTGCCTGTATTAGTGAAAACAAAAAGCATATCGTTATGGTTTTTAACCCAGGCGATACAAAAATAATGAGAAAATATACTCTCAAAAGACTTTTGGATATAGAAAAAGCATATATTATTGAAATTCAATCTCAAAAACCATCAATGGACCTCACGGAAGAATTTTATACCGAAATTGATGGTCATGACTGTGCTTTATATTATATAGATGAAAATGAGAGAATCGTTGAGTCGCCAAATAATTTGTGGGGTCGCATCTGATATCTGCGATATGAAAATTCGTACAAAACTTAATACTAAATGATATTACTAAATGATATTACTATATGAATACCAATTAATCAGAATAGTCAAAAAGACTACTCAATATATAAAAGTGTTATATAAAAAGGTTATATAAAAAGACTATATATAAGCCTAAATAAGAGACTATATAAAAAGAATTTGAAAGGAAACTGATTTATTCTGTGAAAAAAATTTCGAATAAATCGCGGGATTAAAATGGCTGAAATTAAAACATATAGAATTAAAGATATGGTACTAAGCTTTTACAAATCAGATGATAAGATGGGGCTCATATCAATTGAACCTGCAGAAGAGAATGGCAAAATAAATTCAGATCTTGAGTATTTGTCTGCATTTGCTTTCCCTCCGTTTCAGATTGCAATAGCATCAAGACCATATGGTTATTGCTATTCATTGGTTAGTGGAGCAACATCGATTCCAAGAGAAATGAAGATAGTTAGTGAAAAAAGTTCGCCTGATGGGCTTGAATTAACATATTTTCATGAACAGCAAAAGATTGAAGCAACTGTGATTTTTGAGTTTGATGAAAAATCAAACGTCATAAGACAACAAACAAAAGTAAGAAATCTATCCGAAAACGACGTTACTCTTACTCATTTATCTTCGTCTTCGATTCAGGGGATTGCTGCTGATGGTGAATTGCCATGGCATGACAAAGACAAAATCAAAATTCATTACTGCCGTCAAGTTGGTCAGGGCGAGGGACAGTGGAGAAGCGGAGGCCTTGAGGAACTTGGCATGTATCCTTCATCTGTTCACAACCAATCTGGTTCCATTCAGTTTATGTCCGTCGGGAGCAGAAGCACAGGTCGTCTTATTCCAATGGCTATAATTGAAGATAAGGAAACCAATAAAAGCTGGTTTTTCCAGATTGAAGCATCAACACACTGGCATTTTGAAATTGGCAATTATGGAATTAACAATAATGACAAGGGTGTACTTTTTTTGCATACAAACACTGCAGATGAAAGGTATCTTGGGTGGAAAAAAATTCTTAAGCCCAACGAAGAATATAGTACTTTCAAAACTGGATTTGGATGCTGCAATGGCGGATTTGAAAATGCCATTTCCGAATTAACACTTTATCGCAGATCTAAACTTAAAGAATTTCCTTCGAGCTCATCTGAAATGCCACTAATTTATAATGACTTCATGAATTCTTTGTGGGGAGATCCTACCTCAGCAAAATTGTTGCCACTTATATCTCAGGCGGCAGAAGTGGGCGCAGAAGTATTTTGTATTGATGCAGGGTGGTTTTCTAAACAAAACGATGACCTTAACGTGTATCTTGGAGACTGGACTCCTGATAGTGAAAGGTTTGAAACGCATGGACTTAAATGTATTATTGAAATAATCCGAAATAAAGGTATGGTTCCAGGTTTATGGTTTGAGTTTGAAGTTTGCGGGGTAGAATCGCAAAGTGCAAAATTTCCAGATGACTGGTTTATTAGAAGGAATGGGGTTAGAGTACAGGATGGGCCAAGACTTTTTTATAATTTTACTAACACTTTAGTGCAAAAACATTTTTTAAAAATAGTTAAAACATATGTTGATATGGGAATTGGATACATAAAAAATGATTATAACGGGTGTTTGGGAACTGGCGATGATACAATAGCGGACTGTGCCGCTGAAGGTCAAATAATGAATGTAAATTCCTTCTACAACTTTATTGATTCACTAAAATCAGAGTTT